>LT629764.1:3142500-3465000 GCA_900105225.1 Paenibacillaceae bacterium GAS479
ACCGATCTCGATATCGCTGTTGTACGAGTACCGGAGCTAGCTGGTTCACAGCCACTCAAGCTGGAGCGCGGAGGACGCGTCGAAGTGGGTGATCCCGTCATCGCCGTTGGCAGTCCACTGGGCCTGCAAAGTACGGTTACGACCGGCATCGTCAGCGGACTTGGAAGAAGCTTCATGATGAAGCCATATACTTACCGCAATCTGTACCAGATTTCCGCTCCCATTGCCCCTGGCAACAGCGGGGGGCCTCTAGTCGACCAAACAACCGGAGCTGTATTAGGCATGAACTCTGCCGAGATGCAGGATGGCGAGATTGGATTCAGCATTCCGATCGCAGATCTAATCAGCATTGCTGAGGCATGGTCACGCAGTCCAATGACCAAACTGCCCGGTGTTACCGATCATGACGAGTCATCAGCGGCTGACAAAAAGACGATCACCAGTTATGCCGGGTATCTTGTTTCCCGTTTCTACGAAAGTCTCAACAATGGTGATTATGTGTATGCGTACTCGCTCATCGGCTACATCTGGAAACAGGAAGATCCATACGAGGAATTCCGCAATGGTTACTTACCAACCAAAAATGTCGTCATCAAGAGCTTGAGCGTTACAAAGGACAGCGATCGAAGCGCGACGGTAACGGCAACCATCGAGGCGGAGGAGCATGCTCAAAACGGAGAGACGGTGAAGAGAAACTTCGAGGTTGTTTATAAAGTCGGGTACGAGAACGGTCAGCTCAAGCTTATCGATGGCAAAGGTAAGGAGCTCGACAAGCAGGGCAAGGAGCTTAAGAAGAAGTAGGCTTAAAAGAAATAGGTTCGCGCAGCGGGTTCCATCGTTAAGCTTCTAAGCTCAACTTATATATTCCCTACCTTATCTTGACAAGTAAAAACCGTCCATGATATATAAACGATGCTGGCACTCGATCATAGAGAGTGCTAATCCGTCTATTACGATAAACAGAGGAGAGATTCGAATTGGATAAGAAACAGTTTCGCGCGGAATCGAAACGTCTTCTGGAAATGATGATCAACTCCATCTACACGCAAAAAGAAATTTTTCTGCGTGAGCTGATCAGCAACAGCAGTGACGCCATTGATAAAATCTATTATAAAGCGTTAACGGATGACAGCCTGACTTTTGATCAAGAGGGCTATTTCATTAAAGTGACGCCAAACAAGGAAGCTCGTACGCTGACGATCGCCGATACTGGTATCGGTATGAACCAGGAAGAGCTGGAAAGTCATCTCGGCGTAATCGCCAAAAGCGGCTCGCTGGCCTTCAAGCAGGAGAACGAGTCGAAGGACGGCCGCGACATTATCGGGCAGTTCGGCGTTGGGTTCTATTCCTCGTTTATGGTGGCCGATAAAGTGGTCGTCATCTCGCGTCCGCTGGGTAGTGACACCGCCTGGAAGTGGGAATCCGAAGGGACGGAAGGTTATACGATCGAGCCGACTGAGAAGGCTGAGGTGGGAACGGAAGTTATTTTGCACATCAAGCCGGACACCGAGGAAGACAGCTACGACGACTATTTGAACGAATACCGTCTGAAGGCGCTCATCAAGAAATACTCTGATTTTATTCGTTATCCGATCAAAATGGACCTCACCTCCAGCCGTCCGAAGGAAGGCGCAGAGGGCGAATTCGAGGAGTTCACCGAAGAGCAGCATGTCAACAGCATGGTGCCGATCTGGCGCAAAAACAAGAGCGAGCTGAAGCCGGAGGACTACGAGAACTTCTACCAGGAGAAGCGCTACGGCTTCGACAAGCCGATCAAACATGTGCATATTAGCGCCGATGGAGCGGTTGTATACCAAGCGATTTTGTTCATCCCGGAGACGACCCCGTTCGATTTCTACACCAAGGAGTACGAGAAGGGGCTGGAGCTCTATTCCAGCGGCGTGCTCATCATGAACAAATGCGCCGATCTGCTGCCTGACTATTTCAGCTTTGTGAAGGGCATGGTCGATTCCGAGAGCCTGTCGCTCAATATCTCCCGCGAGATGCTGCAGCATGACCGTCAGTTGAAGCTAATCGCCAAAAACATCGAGTCCAAAATCAAAGGCGCGCTGCAATCGATGCTCAAGGATGAGCGCGACAGCTACGAGAAGTTTTACAAGGCTTTCGGTCGCCAGCTGAAGTTCGGCGTTTACAGCGATTACGGCTCCCACAAGGAAACGCTGCAGGATCTGCTGCTGTTCACTTCCTCCAAGGACAAAGCGCTCGTAACGCTGGCTGAATATGTTTCCCGCATGCCTGAGGATCAAAAGTACATCTACTACGCAAGCGGCTCCTCCGCCGAGCGTATCGAGAAGCTGCCTCAAACCGAGATGGTGCTGGATAAAGGCTACGAGATTTTGTTCTTCACCGACGATATCGACGAGTTCGCAATCCGCATGCTGATGAACTACAAGGAGAAGGAATTCCGTTCCGTAGCGAGCGGCGACCTTGGCATCGAGGAAGAGAAGAAGCCGGAGGACGAAGCGGCCGATGAGGAAAATAAGGCGCTATTCGCGGATATGGCGGGGCTGCTTAGCGGCAAAGTCAGTGCTGTGCGCGCTTCGCGGCGCCTGCGTAAACATCCGGTCTGCTTCGCCACCGAGGGCGAGCTGACGATCGAGATGGAGAAGGTTCTGGCTGCTATGCCAGACAGCTCCGGCGCCAAGGCGCAGAAAATCCTTGAGATCAACACGAACCATGAGGTATTCGCTGCCCTTAAGGACGCATATACCAATGACCGCGCCAAGCTGGAGCTATTCACCTCGCTTCTGTACAGCCAAGCGCTGCTTATCGAGGGACTGCCGATCGAAGATCCGGTGGAACTGACGAATCAGATTTGCCAAGTTATGGTTTAAAATTGAGCGTCTGTCTATCTTCCGGCCTGCACGTTTGGCTGGAAGGGGATGGAACAGTAGAAAGGGGCCGTCCCGAAAGCCATCGTTAGATGACTTTCGGGGCTGCCCCTTTTAATTTGTACCGTCAGTACAATATAGGCGGTTGGCGCTGAATTGTATTGGAGTCTGAGGCGATTTGTGTGTGCTTCGTGTGTTTGAATTTGAGCCCCTTCATGCGTAACGAAACTCAGGAGCCTTATTCCAGCAAAATGGAGGGTTTTGGAGGCGTAACGAAACTGAGAGACGCTACCTGAGGGGATTTCGCAGTAATAGTACGTTTTTGACCCAAAAACGCTTCTCAGTTTCGCTAGCTCATTCGTAGCCTGTTTTGAGGGGGAATAAGCTCTCTCAGTTCCGTTAGGGTTTGGATGGACAAGCTGAGATGCTCCGAGCTGCCCTAATGTTGAAGCTAACCTAACCGATAGGAACTTTAACAAAAAGACGGAGCCGTCCCAACAGTCATCGTTAGATGACTTAGGACGGCCCGTCTTTTTGTGTTTGTTGTTAGCCGATGACGATTAGCTCGACGCCGATTACATCCCTGCGATGGACAGGGAAGCTTAGCAGCGAATGGGGGATTTGCCGACCATTCAGCCGCAGCGTGTACTGTATGCCTTCACCGATTCGAACGTCGTCGGAGATGTCGTTGCGTACGCCGCCAACGGATTGCAACCCGGTTGGACTTGCTCGGACGACGCCAGTATACTCCAACGCTTGAGCAATATTCATCCCGTCATAAAACGGAATCTGGTAGTCCTCGGTGACAAAAGGGAACGATTCCCCGCCGTCAATCCGGACGGTTACCGGTGCTGTAGCGCTCGGAGCCGGGGCTGGATTCGGTGGCGCCGAATCAACCGGCACCGACTGCGTTGGAGCGACGGCCTGCTCCGGCCCCGGCCTCGGCGGGAACGGCCCCGGGCGAGGCGGCTGGCCTGGCCCCGGAGGCCAAGGCCCCGGCCCTGGGGGCCAAGGCCCCGGCCCTGGAGGCCAAGGGCCCGGCCCTGGAGGCCAAGGCCCCGGCCCCGGAGGCCAAGGACCCGGCCCCGGAGGCCAAGGACCCGGCCCTGGAGGCCAAGGCCCCGGCCCCGGAGGCCAAGGACCCGGCCCCGGAGGCCAAGGCCCCGGTCCTGGAGGCCAAGGCCCCGGCCCTGGAGGCCAAGGCCCCGGCCCCGGAGGCCAAGGACCCGGCCCCGGAGGCCAAGGCCCCGGCCCCGGAGGCCAAGGTCCCGGCCCTGGAGGCCAAGGGCCCGGCCCTGGAGGCCAAGGGCCGTGCCCTGGGGGCCAAGGGCCTTGGCCTGGACCTGACGGCCCGCCCCCAGGCCAGAGGAAGGGCGGCAGTAATCCGGCTCCTATAAGCGGGTTAGGTGGAGTCGGCGGAGTCGGGGGAATCGGTGGCGGCGCAGGCTGGAAGGCGCGGGGGCTTCCGCAGCCGCAATCTCCTCCTGCGTATACGTACCGATAGGCGTTGGGGTCATGGTACAGATAGGATTGAGACATATCGGATCAAATATCTCCCTTCCGTATGACGCACGAATAACTTAGTTTATGCGCCATATGCCTATCCTCTTGCCCATCTGCCCAAAAACTTTTGCCTACGATGGGAAGGACGAGGATTCGGAAGACAAAAAAGGCCCCGCAAGCCAGAGGCTTGCAGGACCTTATGTTCAGGAATTACTTCGCAACCGCTTCGTAGCGTTTGCTAACTTCATCCCAGTTAACAACGTTCCAGAACGCTTTGATGTAGTCTGGACGTTTGTTTTGGTAGTTCAGGTAGTAGGCATGCTCCCATACGTCCAGTCCGAGCAGAGGCGTTTCGCCTTCAAAGATCGGGCTGTCTTGGTTTGGAAGGCTGTATACTTTCAGCTTGCCTTCTTTGTCAGCTGCCAGGAAAGCCCAGCCGCTGCCGAAGCGCGTCGTAGCTGCTTTAGCGAAATCTTCTTGAAACTTCGCGAAGCCGCCAAGCTCGCTTTCGATAGCTTCAGCCAGCTTGCCTGTAGGAGCGCCGCCAGCGTTAGGGCCGATCGTCGTCCAGAACAGGCTGTGGTTGGCATGGCCGCCACCGTTGTTGCGGACAGCGGTACGGATGGACTCAGGTACGCTGTTCAGGTCGGAGATCAGATCCTCCAGGGACTTGGAAGCCAGTTCAGGAGCGGACTCAAGAGCGGCGTTAAGATTAGTTACGTACGTGTTGTGGTGACGGTCGTGATGGATTTCCATCGTGAGAGCGTCGATATGGGGCTCCAGTGCGTTATTAGCATACGGAAGAGCTGGAAGTTGATGTGCCATAATTCAGGAAAACCTCCTCAATGGTATGTAGCGATTCTACAATATTATCCCTCAAGCTTTTGAATAAATCAACATTTTTCTTTCAAAAGTCGGGTTTTTACCTTTAAAAACCAATGCGGAAACACGGATATAGAGTTAACTGTTGTAACCGACATCTGAAGGACTGTCTGCAGGCGATTCGCCTGCATAAACAGGAAAATTCCATCCATGCAAGCCAAATTCTAGAATGCCACTAAAATTTCTATTTATACCCTTACCCGGACGTTATAAAGTCCAAACAATTGTGTAAGCGTTAGCAATAAAGCGCTTTCAGCAGAATGTAAGCGCAATGTTAAATTTATTTGAGTTTTTTGGACAAAAACGCTGGATTTAGTTAACTTTTGTCGTATAATCGAGAATAGTTTTTACAACGACATTGAATGTAAGGGAGCTAAGCATTCATGCAGGTTCGTTCTTTCCAGCTTGCGGACTATCGTGCCGTAACCTCATTGCTGCAATCTGTATTATCTGAGGATTGTTATGATGAGACGAAGGAAGCTCTCAGTCGCCAGCTGTCTTGGGACAGCGATTTGGTGCTGATTGCACAGGATGGAGATCAAGTTACCGGCATCATCATCGGGACAATTGACAATAACCGCGGATATTACTATCGTGTGGCCGTTCACTCGGATTATCGGGGACAAGGCATCGCTAAAGGTCTCATCTCCGGCTTGCGTAGCCGCTTTGAGCAACGCAAGGTATCGAAGATTCTCGTCACTGCGGACAAGCATAATGAACCCGTTCTTACGTTTTACAGCTCCCTTGGCTTCGAGCCGAGCGATTTTTATCATTCGTTCCAGAAGCTCAGCATTGTAGCAGGATAGGACAAGCCTTCCTTGCGTTTCATGCTGCTCTCGTTCTTCAATTAAGGCATCTATTCCTGTGAGCATGTCCGACGTCCATTGATTTTGGCGTCCGGATGTGCTTTTCTTATTAAATAAGATGTTTAAGTCAGGGAGTGCGTAAGTGGATACGTATCGGCGCTGTTTCATAAAAAGCTTCAAGCACGACGGCCATCTGCATCGCCAATGGCAGCGGAACTGGCTGATGCCGCAAAGTATGCTGCTTCCGCAGCATGCGGAGGAAAACATGTTGGTACTGATTAACAACCAGACGCCGATAACGGAGGCGGACGGTTCGATATGGGTTAGCCGGGTTCCGGCTGTATCCTTTTTCATTCCGACCAAGTGGTTCAATGTAGTGGCAATGATCGAAGATTATGGAATCCGATACTACTGCAATCTTGCTTCTCCTCCTTATCTTGCGGGCAATGTACTCACCTATATCGATTACGATCTTGATGTGATCCGCACGACGGGCGGGGAACTAGCGGTCGTTGACCGGGATGAGTACGAGCGGCACAAACAGGAATATCGCTATCCTCCTGTCGTAGATTCGAAGGTTAACCAAGGGTTACGCGAGGTCACACAACGTATTCGCAGTGGTAAATCGCCCTTTGAGGATCAAGTCGTACTGGACTATTACGAGACCTGGACAAGCCGTCCGGATCACGAAGCGGAGGAAGATCAGGCATGACGAACTCCCTGGCGGAGGAGGTTGCGGGAATGGAGATGGAGCAGTCCCCCGGCCAATCCGGCAAGGGTGAGAACAATTTATGGCGGCCCAATTGGCAGCGAGAGCTTTTTTCATTAATGCGAATGATCGTAATTGCGGTAGCAATTGTACTTTTACTGAACCGATTCGTGCTGAATTTGTCGGTCGTTGAGGGAAGTTCGATGCGTCCCTCTCTTGAGGGGGGCGATTGGCTGCTTGTCAGCCGCCTCGCTGGCAGCACGCTGCCGATCCATAGAAACGATATCATCATCATTCGCGATCCGAATCCGCTAGCAGGGAGCAGCGGTTATTTGGTCAAGCGAGTGATCGGACTTCCCGGCGATGTAGTTGAGCTCAAAAAAGGCCAGCTGCTGCGCAACGGTGACACGGTTGAAGAGCCTTATGTAGGTCTGCAGCCGGCGGCGGAGAATTTTCGACCGATCACGGTCGAGCCAGGGCATTTCTTCGTATTGGGCGACAATAGACAGTGGCGTGCAAGCCGCGATAGCCGGGCTTTTGGCACCATTGAAGAAAAGGCCATAACAGGCCGGGCCGAAGTAGTCCTATGGCCGCTCGACCGAGCGGGACGTCTATGAGCGGTCGAATTGGGCAAACGTATGGAGGGAGCGATAGGGATGAAAGAGGTCATGGTCTACACGGATGGCGCATGCTCAGGCAATCCGGGCCCCGGAGGCTGGGGAGCGGTGTTATTTTACGGAGACAAGCGCAAGGAAATCTCTGGTGCGGAGCCCCACTCTACCAATAACCGCATGGAGATCCAGGCGGTCATTGAGGCGCTTTCGCTGCTTAAGGTTCCATGCAAGGTTACGGTGCACAGCGACTCGGCCTACGTGGTGAACTGTTTCCAAAACAACTGGATCAAAGGCTGGCTGCGCAACGGCTGGAAAAACAGCAAAGGACAGCCTGTGGAGAACAAGGAGTTATGGCAACGGTTATGGGAACTGATGGGCATCCATGAAGTTTCCTACGTCAAGGTTAAGGGACATAGCGACAATGAATGGAATAACCGTTGCGACGAGCTGGCGGTCGGCGCGATCAAGGCGATGAAAGCTTCGGGTAGAGGCTGAGGCTGATCGGAACGAGGATGCGGCTAGCTCGCGGTCGGATTGAGAATGCGAATAGCTCGTAGTCGGAGAGATGAAGGTTTAGACAGAAGATGAGGCTGCTCGGAGCAAGGAAGTTTTCGAGAATCCGAAGGGGGAAGGGAGATGGCGGAGCCGATTCGGGATGCGGCTTTTTGGAGTTGGCTGAAGGCAGAGATGAAGGAAGCCGCTTTTGGACTGGGAATCGACGACATTGGCGTGGCTTCGGCTGAGCCGTTCACGGAGCTCAAAGGGCGACTGATCCGACACCGTGAGCAGGGCTTTGAGTCCGGCTTCGAGGAACGCGATTTGGACAAGAGAACTGACCCGTCGCTATTATTCGAGCAACCGCAGTCCATTATTGCGATTTCGGTCGCCTATCCGAGCAAGCTGCCCGACCCTCCTCGTTCGGAGCCCGGAGCGCGACGCGGCATTCTGTCCCGCTCTGCTTGGGGCGAGGACTACCATAGCGTGCTGCGCAACCGGCTGCAGCGGCTTGAGGAGTGGCTGCAAGCAAGAGTGCCGGAGCTGCGCGCGGAATCGATGGTAGATACCGGCGAGCTATCCGACCGGGCTGTAGCGGAGCGCGCGGGTATCGGCTGGAGCGGCAAAAACAGCTTTATTATGAATCGGAAGCATGGCACCTTCATTTATCTGGCGGAGATGATTACGAATTTGCCGCTTCAGCCGGATTCACCGCTTTTGGACAATTGCGGTAGCTGCACCAAGTGCATCGACTCCTGTCCGACGGGCGCGCTGGTCGGCCCAGGTCAGCTGAATGCGGCGCGCTGCATCTCCTATGTCACTCAGACGAAGGAAATGGTCAGTGAGGAGCTAATGCGCAAAATCGGCAATCGGCTTTACGGCTGCGATACTTGCCAGATTGTGTGCCCGGTGAACAAGGGCATCAATGTGACCCGGCATCCGGAGTTCCGAGCTGACCCCGAGCAGGTGAAGCCGCTTTTGGTCCCGCTGCTGCAGCTATCGAACCGCGAATTCAAGGAGCGGTTCGGGACGAATGCCGCCTCCTGGCGCGGCAAAAAGCCGATTCAGCGCAACGCGGTCATTGCGCTCGGCAATTTCCGCGAAGCCGCGGCTGTACCTGAGCTTGTCCAGGTGCTGCAAGAGGATCCGCGGCCTGTGCTGCGCGGCACGGCAGCTTGGGCGCTCGGCCGCATTGGCGGTGCCGAGGCGGAAGCTGCGCTCGCGCAAGCAGCGGAGCAGGAGAGCGACAGCGAAGCTCGCTCCTGGGCGGAGCGCTCGCTGGCGGCTCTGCGCGCCGAGCGGGCTGCGGAGGCAGTGGCGGAGCCCGCTGCTGCGGGCGAGGAGTAGGCGGAACATAGAAGTGCTTAGGAGTGCTTAGGCGCTCAAGCCACAAGCTGCAAATTGCGCCTTTTCGGTGATAATGCTAAGATGAAGAAGCTCTAATGAACATCGAAAAAGGACAGGTGAACAGCGCGTGGAATGGTACAATATCGTCATCCCGATTGTAACGCTGATCGTCGGCTTGGTCGGCGGATTTTTCATCGGAGTTTTCTATCTCCGTAAGCAGATGGAGAAGATGCAATCCGATCCAGAAATGCTTCAAAAAATGGCCAAGCAGATGGGTTACAACCTCAATAACAAACAAATGCAACGTGCCCAGAGCATGATGAAAAACCAGCAGGGCGGCGGACAACAGAAATTCATTCCCAACCAGCGTGGCGGCAAGCGAAAGTAAGCCAGCCGCCCGCTCGGTCCGCGAGGAAGAGAGGCAGCAATGGCAGGTCTTAAAGATTATTCCAACTCAATGGTTGCACGCAACCGCGAGCAGATTGAATATCATCTCCGAGAAATCCTCAAGCTGGTCGGCGAAGATGTCGACCGCGAGGGATTGCTGGACACGCCTGCACGCGTGACTCGCATGTACGAAGAGATTTTTGCAGGTTATGAGGTGAATCCGGCCGACGTGCTCGGCGTCACCTTCGACGAGAACCATGAGGAGCTCGTCATCGTCAAGGATATTGTCTATTACAGCCAGTGTGAGCATCATATGGCGCCGTTTTTCGGCAAAATCCATATCGGCTACCTGCCCAATGGCCATATCCTTGGACTCAGCAAGATGGCACGCCTAGTCGAGGCGGTCACTCGTAAGCTGCAGGTGCAGGAGAGAATTACGTCCCAGATCGCCGATATTCTTGAAGAAGCTTTGAAGCCGCAAGGCGTCATGGTCGTCGTAGAGGGTGAGCATCTGTGCATGTGCTCTCGCGGCGTCAAGAAGCCCGGAAGCAAAACGATCACCTCCGGCGTTCGTGGAGAATTCCGTTCCAGCAGTGCGCTGCGCTCCGAATTCCTTGCGCTTCTCAAGCAATAAGCTAAAGCCTCTTCCGATCTGGAGGAGGCTTTTCGTATTTTTAGGCCAATCAGAAGGTTCTAGCTCAGAAAGGCTCCCAAGCTAGCATTTTTGCTTTTTCGAACCGATGGTTCACATAGGGCCAGTTCACAACATTCCACCAATCCTTCACATAGTCGGCCCGAACATTCTGGTGCTTGAGATAGTAGGCATGCTCCCAGACGTCGAGAGGCAAAAGCGGAATGACATCCCACTGGGATAGATTCTGATGTTTCTCAGCCTGAAGGATCTCCAGCCTACGGCTGCGGGGACTCCACACAAGTATTGCCCAACCGCCGCCTTCGACCTTGTTAGCTGCTTCTGAAAATTGCTTCTTAAAGGCGTCAAAGCTCCCGAAATCCCGATCAATCGCGTCTCCTAGCGTGCCTACTGGCCGTCCGCCGCCTTGAGGAGACATAACCGTCCAAAATAAGGTGTGCAAATAATGGCCAGCTCCATTAAAGGCAAGCTCGCGCTCCCAGTGTTTTACGAGATCGAAGTTGCCGCTTTTGCGCGACTCTTGAAGTTGGACTTCGGCTTTGTTCAGGTCATTGACGTAGGTCTGATGATGTTTGTCATGGTGGATGCGCATCGTTTTTTCATCGATGTAGGGCTCCAGGGCGTTGTAGGGATAAGGCAGTGGAGGCAGCGTATGCCCACCGATAGGCACCTGTTTCCATTCACCGACAGTACCAGCCCCGACCGCCGTGCCGCTTGCTGGACTGCCTGTGCGATTTTCCTCCTCCTCAAGCTCAGTATCTTCCGACTCACGAAAAGCTTCCTGCTGCGCTGCTTCGATTTTGGCCAAACTGGCCGTTGATTCACGCAGCGTATGATGAACGGCTGCTCTTGCCGAGACATCTCGGCCTAGCGTAGAGCTTGATCCCAGCAGCTGCAGCAGCTGCTGGACGAGAGCGCTGCTCTGTGCCGCCGATGCTTCAAGCAGCTCCGCTGAACTTGGCTGAGCCACCGCGGGCTCTGCGGAACTCGGGCGGGCCTCCGTAGGCGGCACAGAATCCGTCTGCGCCGAACCTGGCTGTGTTGCAGCAGGTTGTGCAGAATCCGTCTGAGCCGAACCTGGCTGTGTCGTCGCAGGTTGGGCCGAACCCGTCTGCGCCGAATCTGGCTGTGTCGCCGCAGGCTGGGCCGAATCCCACTGAGCCGAAGCAGGCTCAGCCGCCGCAGTCCCCGCCAACCCCGGCTCCACCGCCGCAGCCCCCCGAGTCGCTTCAGTCTCCGCCGTCTCCGGCTCTACCGCGCTCGGCCAAGCGGCCTCAAGCTCCGCTTTCGAGGAACTGCCTCCGTCTGCTAGGCTCAGCCGGCGCTCCAGCAAAGCTTCGGCGGCTGCCGCAGTACGCTCCAGAAGCGGCTGCCACTCCCGCAAAAGATTAATATAGGCCGGCTCCAGCGTTGGAGCCGATTGCAGAATGAGCGAGATATGTTCGGCTTCTTCGAGCTTCCATTCCTTAATTTCCTCGAGCAGTCTTTGCTGCCTGGAAGGGCCTTTCCATCGGTTCATGATTTCTTTCCTCCTTTAGTTCCCCCGTTTTGGCCATTGCTGCTTGTATAGATGTATTCGGCATGCAGGCAAGGTTATGTCGCCACTTCCGAGTGGACGCAAAAAACCGAGTCCATCCCACGGACTCGGTTCGTTAACTACAATTCAAACTAGGCTCAACTACTATAGCCCTTAAGCTTTCAGTCCGTCGCCATTTTCAAGTGATTGATTGACCTGACTGAGAAAAAGCGCAGCCCGCTGGATATATTCCTTCGGATGCTGACGGAACAGCAGCTCATGCTGGCCCCCTGAAACGATCCATTCGCGGGACAGCGGGTTGGTCTGCTTCCCAAAAATCAATTCGGATGACTGATAAGATGCCTTGGCATCCATCGTTCCATGAATCATATAAATGGGAATGGAGTAGGATGTATTCATGACCTTCTCGGCCGGGATTTTGTTAAAATCGACCCCGGTCCACAGCGGTAGCAGCTTCTCGATCAAAGGCAGCGACGGGAAGCGGGGCAGGTCGATGATATTGCGTACATTTTCGAACAACGTATCGGGACTGGCGACAAAGGTGCTATCAAGAATCATCGCGTCGATCCGGTCGGTCTGTAATGCGGCTTGCAGCGCCGTGCCAGCACCCATGCTGAAGCCCCACACGACAACCTCCTTGGAGCCTTCGGAGCGAACATAATCGACTGCAGCCAACAGTTGCTGTGACTCTTCCCAGCCGCCGGTGGCGGGGGCGCGGTATTCCTTGGAGGCATAACCGTAATCAAACATTAACACATTATAATTCAGCCGATTGAGCAGGCTGGCTAGATCATACATCGGAACCCAGTTTTCCTCGCGGTTGGCACCATAACCATGGCTTAGCACAATCGTCCGGTCTGATTCACTTTTTGCGGAGTGGCCCGCAGCCGCCGGGATATACCAGCCGCTGACAGTCGTGCGACCGCTGAGGCTCGGAAAGGTAACATCCTGGTACTTCAGCCCCTTGGCTTCCATTGGATTGGAGAGCACAGGAGCGACATAGGGATAAGCGACCATCCAGGCGATATAACCGTGAAAGGCGACAACTAGCAGAAGCGTGAGGGCGACCGCTGCAGATACTCCGGCTACGAGAGCGTTGCGGCGAGTATCGCGGCGAGGGACGATGGAGATCAGCGGAGGTTCTAGCTGAAGCGGCGTACGCAGAGTGGAACTGCTCATATCGTCTTCCCCTCCCTTGTCATGTAAGCGTTATAGATCCTATGTACTACTACTGTATGTGTCTTTTGGCCGGGCTGTCAATTGATGTCGAGCATTTGTTAAGCTCTTGTAATGTTGCTGTAAAATAAGCCGATTTCTTTACGGAAAAAAGGAATACGGTTATACTAGGAGAATCTAAGTTTCATTCAGTGAAACTAGATGGAATGAAAGAAGAGTGGACGGACTTCGCCTGATCCACTATACTGATAATGATTCTCAATATATAAAGCCGTTCAACTGGCATATGATTTTTATATTTCATCACGTCGCTGAAGAGAAAGCAGGTGAACCTATGGATCAATCCCGAGTGGCCAAAGCTTCCGAGGATGGCAAATCGAATGTCCGGGCTGTAGAGAGAGCCCTTGATATCTTGTTATGCTTCACAACAGACAGCGATCTGCCCATGACCGAAATCGCCGAGAAGGTCGGCCTGCATAAAAGCACTGTGCATCGCATGCTGGCGACGCTTGAGGACAGAGGTTTTCTTGAGCGTGATCGCAGCTCGGAGCGATACCGGCTCGGTATGCGAATTTGGGAGTTGTCTGCGCATAGATCCCGCTCTGGCGATCCTGCTGTCATCTGTTTGCCGGAGATGGAAAAGCTTCGCGATTCGCTTGGCGAGACCGTGAGTCTATACGTTCGCGACGGAAGCGAGAGGATTCGGATTCAAGCCGTTCAGAGCAATCAAGCCATACGGCGGGTCGCTCCGGTCGGCGTGCGTTTGCCGCTCTACGTAGGTGCGTCCAGTAAGGTGTTGATCGCTTTTGCCGAGCCTTCTCTGGCGGAGCAGATGATGTCGGCTGAATCGCTCCCACCGGGCATCGACCCGCAGAGCTTCCGCGACCAGTTGGATGAGATCCGCCGCATCGGTTATGCCACCAGCATGGAGGAGCGCGAGCCTGGAGCCGCAGCAGTCTCCGCGCCCATATTCGACCTCAGCGGCCGATTGGCTGCTGCGCTGTCCGTATCCGGGCCTGCTGGCCGTTTCACGCCGGACATCATCCGTGAGCAGTCTGCGCTTGTCATTCAGTCTGCAACGCGTATGGGCTCGATGCTGCCTGGGTGATTTGTGGGTTAACCATGTGGTTGGCTGCCGATATGTACCACTTGTTAGCGCGCCTTCTTTAATGAGGGGCGCTTTTTGTGTTGCGTGGGGTTAAAGGTTGGCAGTTGCGTATATGCAGACGTAGATTCAGATGCAGATTGAGACGAACCGATGATAGATCGGGAAATAATGTCTGTGACTTGCGTTAGGTTTCTGATATTCCACCAGATTCGGATGGACGAGCGCAATTCCCTGGATTAAAATGAAGTGCGAACCCTAAGCTCACATGAAATCCCTGGGAGGTTCGCACTCCAGGCGTAGCAAGGGGTTTCGGCTTTTAGGGGCAAGTTTCTAGCGAATATTGTGCTCACAAAATTAGGGTTCGCACTTTTGGGGCTGAAAACCCAGGCGCAGCAAGGGTTTTTCGGGTGTGCTGTCGCTCCCCGTGCGGGAGCGTGGATTGAAACTTTGGTCGCCTACGGCCGCTGACTGGGTAAGTAGTCGCTCCCCGTGCGGGAGCGTGGATTGAAACAACGTGCCAGTTAGCATTTTTAGGATTGCCATGCGCGTCGCTCCCCGTGCGGGAGCGTGGATTGAAACTCTAACCGCCTGGGGAGCCGAATTAACAGCAGCCGTCGCTCCCCGTGCGGGAGCGTGGATTGAAACATTTGAAAATCCCACATCTTTCAACCTCGCCACATGTCGCTCCCCGTGCGGGAGCGTGGATTGAAACATCCCTCTCCCTCCTTGAGCACCGTGAAGAAGAGTCGCTCCCCGTGCGGGAGCGTGGATTGAAACAATCGGCCACGCGTACCGGACTCAATCGCAGAACGTCGCTCCCCGTGCGGGAGCGTGGATTGAAACTTTTGTTAGTTTCGATTGCCCCCAATTGCTCTCGTCGCTCCCCGTGCGGGAGCGTGGATTGAAACCACCCAATTTTGGTATAGGATAGCTTGGCCGATAGTCGCTCCCCGTGCGGGAGCGTGGATTGAAACCGCGTCCCATTCGGCCACTTCTTGCGGCGATATGGTCGCTCCCCGTGCGGGAGCGTGGATTGAAACATTTGTCGGGAGATAGGCGACCTTGCCGTCCCATGTCGCTCCCCGTGCGGGAGCGTGGATTGAAACACCGTATTGTCCCCATTTTTGATAAATAGGTAGGTCGCTCCCCGTGCGGGAGCGTGGATTGAAACGCATGATCAACTACGTTATTGCTGGCGTTGGCCGTCGCTCCCCGTGCGGGAGCGTGGATTGAAACAGAGGGCAATGAAGACATTCTACTTCACACTCCAAGTCGCTCCCCGTGCGGGAGCGTGGATTGAAACGGGCTATGGTTAATGGAGATCCGGTGTACATTCGGGTCGCTCCCCGTGCGGGAGCGTGGATTGAAACTTACCCGCCTGCCTCACATACACGCCGTTGACGGTCGCTCCCCGTGCGGGAGCGTGGATTGAAACGACTATCCGGCCACCGGACAAAAACGAACTGACGTCGCTCCCCGTGCGGGAGCGTGGATTGAAACTTTGGGTCGAGGGCGTAGCGTCTGAGGTTGATTTGGTCGCTCCCCGTGCGGGAGCGTGGATTGAAACACCAACCTTTGTAGCTGACTCTGTCGCGTCCGAGTCGCTCCCCGTGCGGGAGCGTGGATTGAAACTCGTTCCGAAGCCGCTTGCGCGGCATCGTTGAACGTCGCTCCCCGTGCGGGAGCGTGGATTGAAACAGCCGCCTTATCAGCCAGATAATTTCTGATGACGTCGCTCCCCGTGCGGGAGCGTGGATTGAAACAAAACGGACGATGAACGGATTGGAGTCGGATACCGTCGCTCCCCGTGCGGGAGCGTGGATTGAAACGATATTCCCTCTTGAGTGTTTTTAACCTAAGTAGTCGCTCCCCGTGCGGGAGCGTGGATTGAAACCGCCTGCAGATGTTGACGGGTCGGGGGCGCAGCCCGTCGCTCCCCGTGCGGGAGCGTGGATTGAAACTCAAAAGTGCTAACTCTGGCACGAGTAGAAAATCAGGTCGCTCCCCGTGCGGGAGCGTGGATTGAAACTTCCTCGATCCTAGCTTTCTGCACCAGGCTCATGTGGTCGCTCCCCGTGCGGGAGCGTGGATTGAAACCTGTACGATTTTGTTGAATCCAGGTAGGTTCAATGTCGCTCCCCGTGCGGGAGCGTGGATTGAAACGTGTGCGGCGGGGAGAACACTTTGAGCAGGAGACGTCGCTCCCCGTGCGGGAGCGTGGATTGAAACCGCTCATTCCGAGTAGATCGCCCGGAGACACTCGTGTCGCTCCCCGTGCGGGAGCGTGGATTGAAACCATTGCTTCACCATCTTTCTTTTATGACATAGCGTCGCTCCCCGTGCGGGAGCGTGGATTGAAACTCCCCGATCTGGACGGGAGTAGACGTATATGGGGTCGCTCCCCGTGCGGGAGCGTGGATTGAAACCCACAAGCGGCATTTGTCCTTCGCACCGTGTCGGTCGCTCCCCGTGCGGGAGCGTGGATTGAAACTCCGACTATTCGTACACAAGCGAATGGGACGGCGAGTCGCTCCCCGTGCGGGAGCGTGGATTGAAACGTAGGATGCTTTGATGTATGTCATATCTTAATTAGTCGCTCCCCGTGCGGGAGCGTGGATTGAAACTCGCGCCGATTGGCGGACTTGAGGGCGCGCAGTAGGTCGCTCCCCGTGCGGGAGCGTGGATTGAAACCTGGATACAGTAGCGATTTTGTTAAGCCCAGAAAGTCGCTCCCCGTGCGGGAGCGTGGATTGAAACCGGAGGGGCCATCTCGACCAGTGTTGCAACGCTCAAGTCGCTCCCCGTGCGGGAGCGTGGATTGAAACCTTCGTGGCAGCGCAATAGACCTGCGGGTAGTTGTGTCGCTCCCCGTGCGGGAGCGTGGATTGAAACTCTCGGTCCCATATCGTCACCATCCTATTATTAGGTCGCTCCCCGTGCGGGAGCGTGGATTGAAACGCAGACAATGTAACGTTAGCGTAAATCGTCGCTGTCGCTCCCCGTGCGGGAGCGTGGATTGAAACTTGGCGTATGCTTGATCCTGCTGAATGTGAGGAGTCGCTCCCCGTGCGGGAGCGTGGATTGAAACATGTTTGGTAAAGTCTGTCGATGGCCCGAGCCTTGTCGCTCCCCGTGCGGGAGCGTGGATTGAAACATGCGATTTCAGCCTCCTTAAATGACTTGAGCCTGGTCGCTCCCCGTGCGGGAGCGTGGATTGAAACGCCAGGCGCTTCATGACCAGGTCAAGGCTTCGTTGTCGCTCCCCGTGCGGGAGCGTGGATTGAAACTTGGCACGGTCGATATTTACCTTTGCTTTTTCGGTCGCTCCCCGTGCGGGAGCGTGGATTGAAACACAATCGGAAGCGGCTCATGGTTAGCACGCCGTCGCTCCCCGTGCGGGAGCGTGGATTGAAACCCTGAATACCGGAACGATAAGCTGCACGGCTATATCGTCGCTCCCCGTGCGGGAGCGTGGATTGAAACCAGATATGAAAAAACTGGTATTTGACCGTGGCGCCCGTCGCTCCCCGTGCGGGAGCGTGGATTGAAACGGGCTATGACACAATGAATGAGCGCGACCGCAAGGTCGCTCCCCGTGCGGGAGCGTGGATTGAAACGTTTTCCGTCCTCCGGGTTCCGGGAGCGCTCGTTGTCGCTCCCCGTGCGGGAGCGTGGATTGAAACGTTAATTTGGGCGATAATTTCCGCTTCATTGGAAAGTCGCTCCCCGTGCGGGAGCGTGGATTGAAACGCACTTATCGATGAGATGATCGACGCGGATATTGAGTCGCTCCCCGTGCGGGAGCGTGGATTGAAACTCGCGTGTTTGTCGTAGTTGGTTGTGTCACGTAGTCGCTCCCCGTGCGGGAGCGTGGATTGAAACATCCTGACGTGTTTTTGCGCGTGATTACCGAAAAGTCGCTCCCCGTGCGGGAGCGTGGATTGAAACTATCTCTCCCTGCTGGCGCTGTACCTCGGCTAGGGTCGCTCCCCGTGCGGGAGCGTGGATTGAAACAACAAGCCGGGGCGGGTTATCTCGCCCCATTACTGTCGCTCCCCGTGCGGGAGCGTGGATTGAAACTCGTTCCATGTCGGCGCGGGCCGAATCCATTGCGTCGCTCCCCGTGCGGGAGCGTGGATTGAAACCAGACATACATAAACTTGGCGTTACCGTCGGTTGTCGCTCCCCGTGCGGGAGCGTGGATTGAAACTTCACGCCTTCTCCATTGAGTGGGTTAAAACGAAGTCGCTCCCCGTGCGGGAGCGTGGATTGAAACCCGTCGGGTATCGCTCCAAGTACGCGTGTGCTGTTTCGTCGCTCCCCGTGCGGGAGCGTGGATTGAAACGCCACGACCCCTACTACTGTTCCGTGCCTGCTCAGTCGCTCCCCGTGCGGGAGCGTGGATTGAAACTCTTCGGTAATAATCACTACAGTTGCTGGTCCTTGTCGCTCCCCGTGCGGGAGCGTGGATTGAAACCTGCCGATAGAGCTCGGAGAAGATGGAGAACTTGGTCGCTCCCCGTGCGGGAGCGTGGATTGAAACTATTGGAGGGATAGCATGCTCACCCCACAGCAAAGTCGCTCCCCGTGCGGGAGCGTGGATTGAAACTGCATATTCCTCGTATCCCGGATCTCGCTGTTGCGTCGCTCCCCGTGCGGGAGCGTGGATTGAAACTTGAGTTTGGAGGCTTCATCATCCGTTAATCCCGTCGCTCCCCGTGCGGGAGCGTGGATTGAAACATACAAATTCGGGAGTTTATGACCTCTAACCCAGTCGCTCCCCGTGCGGGAGCGTGGATTGAAACTCCGCGAAGAGGATATCGCGCTGAATGACATCGCCGTCGCTCCCCGTGCGGGAGCGTGGATTGAAACTCTGGGTGCTCTTTGTTATGGCATGGCGGACATATGTCGCTCCCCGTGCGGGAGCGTGGATTGAAACACAAACGCATCAAAATCATGCGTCGTTCCATCTGGTCGCTCCCCGTGCGGGAGCGTGGATTGAAACATCAGCTCTACCGTCCGCTGCGTCGTTTCGGCTTGGTCGCTCCCCGTGCGGGAGCGTGGATTGAAACGCATCCTCGACCATGAAGATAACTTTCCGGAACGTCGCTCCCCGTGCGGGAGCGTGGATTGAAACCCGAGCGGGCTTTTGGAGCGGCTGCTGGAAGAGGAGCGGGGCAAGGTTTGCATCTGCGCGAGCTGCCAAAGGACATTTTTGCGCGAAATTGGCAACGAGGTTTAAGTTTAGGATTAGGCCGAGCCGAGTATGTATAACTATTCACGTCAGCCCACAAACGCAGCAAAGCCCCCGAGCCAAGGCAGACGGGGGCTTTGCTGCGTTCAGCAAGGACCAGCAACGGTCAAAACGATGAGGATGACGGATGCGCCGAGTTACATCGAGAGTTGGATATGGATGTCCGAGGATTCGATGAGGTTATGCCTTCTCCAGAAGGCGGTGGCGGGAAATGGCATTGGTTCTCTGGAGGCAGGCTCCAAAGCTTTGCGCAGCATGCGGTCTCTTTGATCGCTGATCCACTCAGCATCATAATAGAGCACCGACATCGCCTCATCGCTCGGAACGCCGACAAAGGAGTTGAACCAACTGCCCCAGCTCTCCCAGTCGGAAGGAGCTTCGGAATAAGGCATCGTAACGACAGAACGGAACAGGGAAGAGCCTGCATAAATATGAAGTGCGACCAAATAATCGCCGCTGCCCCGTATGGACATGGAGCCTGTACGGCTGATGAACAGGTCGATGCGGCGAATACGCCGATCTGGCATGTGCAACTCCTGATGGGACAGCAGATCTTCGACAACGAGTAGTTCCTCGACATCCAACTCTTCGCTCGTAACCATCAGTCCATCAGTGGACCACTCGGGAGCGAGCAGCTCATTGGTTATGAACTGCATTTCGGCCTCGGGCGGCTTTCTCTCCGATGAATCGAGGATGATCGGGGCGCCAAGTAAAGCTGAAGCAGAGGAGCAAGCAGCCTCCAATTCCGCGCTGCGCGTGGATGGGCTGCGAGCGGAACGGAGCCTGCTGGCATCCGGACCGCCCACCAAACGTTCTTGCAAAGACATGGTCGAACCTCTCCTTTTTTTGCTTACGGGGTTAGCTGACGGATTCGGACCAGAGAGTAGCCCTACCAGATACGACCTGCAGCGGCTTCGGCAGCCGTGTTGCAGATACATCCGGATTCACCCCGGCAGACGACAGTCGCCTGCGTTGGTTCCCCCGCTTCCACAGTGTGGAATTAAGCAGAATAGAAATGTGCTGAACTTTATCATACTTCACTACAGCATGTCTTGTAAAAGACCAAATTTAGCGAAAATTCGATTGAATCCTGTCGCTAACTCGTCCATAGATGCTTTTTCTCCTGCTTATTTGTTTTCTAAATTTTCTGACAACAATCCAATGGCTGAATTTGAGTCCGTAACCTGGATGTTTTGAGGAAAGAGATCGTCCCCGCGGCTTAAAGTTCAAGCTTCTCCTAACTACTTATTAATATATTACTGAAGCTTGTTTCTAAGTCCCAGCGAATATTCGAGATCCCGCCTCTCATAAGATATGTAATAAGATGGAGAAATACCGTTCAGAGGGGATGGGGAAGGGATGCCACGGATCAAGGTTGGAAAAAGGCCGCTTAATGCTGCCGAGGAGCAGCGCAATACAGAGCTCGAAGGATGGCGGGGAGCCGTTCAGCAATATGTGCAGGGCTGCAATCAGGCGGAGGTGGAGCTGAAGGATACCGCGCTTGCTGGCATTATGACGGATGCAGACCATCGGCTGCGTTTGCTGCACCGCCTGCAGCGGCTGCGTGACCGAGCAGAGGAACGCGGCATCCTGACCTCACAATGCGAAACGAAGGCTGCGCTTGTGAAAATTAACGAATCCGAAACCGAAGTGTCGGTCGTGCTGCAGCTTCATCTCAAGCGTCATATCGAGCATAAAGGAAGGCAATATACGGAAGAGCGGATCGAGCGGGAAAGGCTTTGGCTCGGCTGCGAAAGCGGAAGCAGCAATTGGCGGCTGACACGGATTGAGCCGCTTGTCGGCGAACGCCGCCCCAGATACGGTCACGCAGCGGTTGATATCGCGCTTGCTGAGCATAAATCCTATGGCAATGGAGGGGGCAGCGGCAACCAGCCGCCAGGTGCGCCGCGTCCCTTTTTGAACCATGGTGTCGTACCGAGAATTAATACGCGCTCCAGAGCATCCAAATACCAAAGAGAGCTGGTCGCGGCGTATGCAGATCAATGGTGGCAGGAGCCTAATCCAGCCTATGAAGAATTTGAAGTTAACTGCACTAATTATGTATCACAGTGTGTCTTTGCAGGGGAAGCGCCTATGAACTATACTGGTAAAAGAGAATCGGGCTGGTGGTACAGGGGTCGTTCGGGAGGCCAGGAGCAGTGGAGTTACAGCTGGGCGGTATCGAACGCGCTCCATCTCTATCTGTCCTTTCCACGTTCAACCGGAATGCGCGCGATAACGGTCGACAGCGCAGCTGAGCTGCACCTAGGCGATGTAATTACGTATGATTGGAATGGAGACGGGCGGTTTCAACATACGACAATTGTGACGGCGTTCGACGGAGACGGCATGCCGCTTGTCAATGCCAACACAGTGCCGAGTCGTCATCGTTACTGGGACTACAAGGATTCCTACGCCTGGACCGACAATACCCGCTACCGATTTTATCATTTTAGCGATATGATGTAGGTGTGATCAGGATGCTGGCAGCCGGTTCCGCATGGGCGGCATTGGTTGTTGGCATCCTAAATTTCTATAGGTTACCGGAGGGGCTAACAACATGGGAGAGAAGATTCGCGTCGGGCTTGTCTACGGCGGCAAGTCGGGCGAGCATGAGGTGTCGCTGCAGACCGCGCTGGCGGTTATGGGAGCTTTCGACTTTGATAAATACGAGATTCAGCCCTTCTACATCACCAAAGCAGGCCAATGGCGCTCCGCAGGCGTTCTGTTGGAGGCTCCAAACAATGTTGAGCAGCTGAAGCTGTCCAGCAGTGGGGATGGACTCGCGCTTGCGCCGGTATTCGGCGGGCTGACGGGAGCTGCATCCGGAGAAACGGCGCTACAGGCAGCTGCCGCAGCGGCTTCTCCGGAGAAGCCGATTGACGTTATTTTCCCGCTGCTGCACGGTACGTTCGGGGAGGACGGCACAATCCAGGGATTGCTGGAGATGGCCAATATTCCTTATGTTGGAGCAGGCGTGCTGGCCTCAGCGGTCGGTATGGACAAAATCTTCATGAAAAAAGTATTCGCCCATGAGGGCCTTCCACAATGTATTTATCGGTATTTCAATCGCACTCAATGGGAAAAGGACCCTGCCTTTTTCATTATGGAAATTGAAGTTGCGCTTGGCTATCCATGTTTCGTCAAACCGGCCAACCTGGGCAGCAGCGTCGGCATCTCCAAGGCCCGCAACCGTGAGGAGCTGATCGCCGCTGTGGAGCTTGCACTTCGTTTTGACCGCAAGGTGGTCGTTGAGGAGTTTGTTGACGCACGCGAGATCGAGGTCAGTGTGCTCGGCAATGACGAGCCGCGTGCATCGGTGCCAGGCGAGGTCATTAGCTCCGCAGATTTCTACGACTACAAGGCCAAGTACGTTGACGGTACGTCCATCATGCAAATTCCGGCGGATATTCCGGCGGAGACAGCGGAAGCTGTCCGCGAGATGGCTCTCCGCGCCTATCTGGCTATTGACGGCTCGGGCTTGGCGCGCGCAGACTTTTTCATGCGCCGGAGCGACGGCCAACTGCTGATCAACGAAGTTAACACGATGCCAGGCTTCACACCGTACAGCATGTATCCGCTGATGTGGAAGGAAACAGGTCTTTCCTATCAAGGGCTGCTTGATACGCTGATTGAGCTGGCTATCGAACGCCATACAGACAAGCAGAAAATCGAGTACGGCAACTGATTTCGCCACATTGAGGGCGTGCTTTCTCCGCCTCTGCGGAGAAGGCGCGTTTTTTACATACCAATTAAGCTGAACACGCATACACTAAGGAGGGACGAGCCATGGGTTTCGCCACAGAGTTCAATTCCGTCTGCAAATTCAAATCCGAACAGGAGCTGTACGAGCTGCTGGAATACGGCAAGGGCAAAATGGTCAAAAGCGGCTTCCGCGTCTTTCCGACGGGGCAGAAGGTTATTGCGTATACGCCAGGGAATCAGGCTATCGCGATCGTGCGCATTTTGGCCTCCATCGCCGAGATCAACTTCCAGGGTGAAGAGGTTACGCAAGTAGAGATGGAGCTCGTGCGCAAGCTAACCGAGGAGGAAGCGCGCGTGCAGTCGGCGCTCGCCTACGAAATGTTCTTTGGTGAGCGGAAATGATCGTTCGCTTCGGCTTTGTTGCAATGAGCTTGCTGCTGGACAATGTCTCGCCCTCTCGCACAATGACGTATAAAAACTTTTCTAAGCTGGAAGACCGAGAGGCGGCGCTGACTCGGCTGGAGCGCATTGCCGAAGACAATTTGCAGAGCACACTGCGTATTCTCAAAAACAACCGCGACTCCGACTTTCATCTTTATCGTTTCTCCTCCAAGCTGATTCCGCTGGCAACGCATGAAGCGCTGAAGGATTGGAACCCGTACCCTGCCCTTGCCCCATCCTTCGCTCAGCTCGGGGAGTTCGTGCGAAAGCATGGGATGCGCGTCAGCTTCCATCCTGATCACTTCTGCGTGTTCAGCACGCCGCGCCCGGAGGTGCTGGCCAAGTCGCAGGAGGATATGGAGCATCATGTGCGCATGTTGGAAGCGATGGGACTGGATGAACGGTACAAATGTAATATCCATGTGGGCGGAGCCTATGGTGATAAACCCGTGTCCGGCGAGCGTTTCATCCGGCAGTTCGGGGCGCTGGAAGCGAGCCTGCGCGGTAGGGTGACGCTGGAGAACGACGACAAGACGTTCAATGTACGTGAGACGCTGGAAATAGCCGAACAGACGGGAAATCCTATGGTGCTGGATATCCATCACCACTGGGTGAACAACGGCGGAGAGACAGCGGAGTCTCTGCACGGGGAGCTATGGTCGCGTATCGCGGCTACTTGGCAGAGGGAGCAGGAGCGTCTTGGCCTGGACGGCGGACCGGACGGGCTCCCGCCCAAAATCCATGCTTCGAGTCCGAAGAGCCTGTCCGATCCGCGAGGTCATGCCGACTTTGTCGAGACGGGACCTCTGCTGGAATTTCTGCGCAGCGTCAAAGACTCCGTGCCGCAGATCGACTGCATGCTGGAGGCCAAGGCGAAGGATCAAGCTCTTGCCACTCTCATGGAAGAGCTGGGCCGTCTAGCGGCCAGCGGTGAGGGCATCCGCATCGTAGACGGATCGACAATCGAGCTGTAGCTGGCTGGAAATGGGGAACTAGGACATCATGCTTGAATGGATTTTGATTTTGCTGACAGGTTTGGTCGCTTCTATCTTCGGCAGCATTGTCGGACTGGGCGGCGGCATCATCATCGTGCCGGTGTTGCTGCTGCTCGGCGCGCAGTTGACTGGAGAGCCGATCCTGGAGGCGACAGCGGTCGGCACCTCGCTGGCTGTGCTAATCGTGACGGCTCTTGCATCGTCGAGAACATATGCCAAGCAGCGGAAGGTCGACTTCCGCAGCGCCTGGCTGCTGTTCATTACGAGTGGCCCCGGCGCGATGATCGGCTCGGCGTTGACGTCGAAGTTTCAAGGCGGAGCGTTTCAGCTGAGTTTTGGTGTTTTCATGCTGCTGATGGCTCTGCTGCTTATTTTCCGCGATCGCATCAAGCCGGCCTCGCGCAATTGGCCGATTACGCGCAAGCTGACCGACGGGTCAGGCGTGGAGCATGAGTATGGGTACAGCCTTCCGTTGCTGCTTAGTATTGGCCTGCTCGTTGGCCTCGTCTCGGGGCTGTTCGGCATCGGAGGCGGCTCGCTTTTTGTACCGGTTATGGTGCTGCTGTTCCGCTTCCCGCCGCATGTAGCGACGGCGACGTCGATGTTCGTCATTTTCCTGTCCGCGATCAGCGGCAGTTTTGTACACGGATTCATGGGCGAGATCGACTGGTTGCTCGTGCTGGCGCTTGCTCCAGGAGCTTGGCTGGGCGGCAAGGCAGGTGCTTGGATCGCCAGCCGGATGAGTGGATCGGCCATACTTTGGGTGTTGCGAATCACGCTGCTCGTGTTAGCGGTGAGACTGATCTGGCAAGGTGTGGCGCAGCTGTAGAGAGCAGCGCAGCTTGAATTTTGCGAAACAGAATACGGATGCCATTCGTATAGTAAGGAAGGCATCGTTATTCTGCATAGGTATTATGGAAAGGTTTTCATATAGATCGGAAAAGAGGGAATCAGCATGAGTGATGATCATGTAGTAGGCAGCAAAAGCTTCGCCGCCGTAGCGATCAACTGCGCGTCAAAGGCGGGAGAGTGGATCATGTCCAAGGTAGGCGCACATGAGGTGCTGCGCGAGAAAATGTCGCCGCATGACTTGGTGACCGAAGTGGACAAAGGCTCAGAGAAGCTCATTCGCAGCCTGATTAAAATGAATTTCCCGAACCATTCTTTCCTCGGTGAGGAGGGTGTTGAGCCTGGTCCCGAGGCCTCCACCAAAGCTTTGGAGGATGTCCGCGATGCAGAATATTTGTGGATCGTCGATCCTGTGGACGGAACGACCAACTTCGTGCATGGCTTTCCTTATTTTGCCGTGTCGATAGCACTTGCCCATCATGGAGAGGTCATTCTCGGCGTCGTATACGATCCTTGGAAGGATGAGCTGTTCATCGCTGAAAAGGGTAAAGGAGCCTATGTTCGCGGTCGCCGCATGAACGTATCCAGCGAGCCGACTCTGCGCGACAGCCTTGTCGCCACGGGCTTTCCGCCGGAGCATGCGACGGCTTTGCCGCGTAATCTGGCGCAATTGCAGCTGCTCGCTCCAAAGGTGCGCAGCATTCGCTCCAGCGGCTCTGCCGCGCTGCATTTGGCCTATGTCGCAGCCGGCCGCTTGAGCGCTTACTGGGAAGTCGGCCCGAACAGCTGGGATCTTGCCGCAGGGGCGCTGCTCGTGCAAGAGTCAGGCGGACGCGTAGGCGATCAGGACGGAACGCCGTATCATCTAGGCGTGCGCAATGTGCTGGCCACGAACGGCCACATTCATGATGAGCTGCAGGCTGAGCTGGCCAAAGCGTAAGCAGGTCATCATCGCCTTGTGAACAGGCGAAGTTCGGATGGGTTGGGTGGAATATTTTTTTCTGCGACATGAGAGAATGCACTTGTGAATATACAAAAAATGGGCATGCTCATGAGATACCTTAGCATTAGCTATAGTTGTTTTACGCATGGCGTAAAGGGACAAAATAAGCTAAACTACAACTAGGATTAACCAATCGGTAAAGCGTGGAGGGATATATATGACGGAACAAAACAAAGCCGTAGAGGCTGAAGCGTCCGCCGCGGCGGCTGAGAATGAGACTTCCGTAGAGGCAGTGGCTCAAGCTGCTGAACAGCCGAAGAAGATGTCGCTCGCTGAAGCTGCAAAGCTCAAGCTGCAGCAGAAGAAACAGGGCCAGGGGGCTGGCAAGCAAGGACAAGGCGGCGCCCAAGGCGGAGCCAAGGAGCTGCGCAGCCAACTGAACAAGAAGCCGAACAATCAACGCAGACGTATGGGCGTCTAATCCATGAATCAACCGTATGAGAGCGACAAAGCCGAAAGGTTGAAGCGCAATGCGGCAGCGTTGATGCAGAAGATCAAGCCCGACGCCAAGTATGGCGATCGAGTGCCGCCAGGTCAGACGGTCACGGAACGGTTCCCGATTTTACATGAGGGTGCCGTTCCCGTTTACAATATGGAAACCTGGGATCTACGCGTGAGCGGAGCGGTGAAGCAAGATCGCAGCTTCTCTTTCACCGAGCTGGAGAAGCTGCCACGTGTGACAGTCATGCGGGACATCCACTGCGTCACTCGCTGGTCGAAGATGGATACGGTATGGGAAGGCATTCTGTTTCGCGATTTCCTGAGGCATGCAGGCATCGAGCCGCTGCCGGAAGCGAAGCATGTCATGGTCTACGGCGACTATGATTACGAGACGAATATGCCGCTTGCGGATCTCATGGGCGACGACATTCTGCTGGCGTTCTCCTACGGCGGTGAGCCGCTCACCGAGAAGCATGGCGGACCGCTGCGGCTGGTCGTTCCTCATCTGTACTTTTGGAAGAGCGCCAAGTGGCTGCGAGGCTTCGAGTTCATGACCGAAGATCGCCCTGGTTTCTGGGAGCGCAATGGCTTCCACAACGAGGCAGACCCATTCAAAGAAGAGCGTTACTCCGGCAACGACTTCGAGATTCCAGAGGATGAATGGGTGCATAAAGATTACGATTGAGCAGGGCTAGATCCTGTATAGAAAGCCGCTTCGCATATGCGAAGCGGCTTTTTTATCGTTGTATGGGCATGTATCCCATTTATAACAATCGTTTATAGGAATCGTTGACCGATGTTTATTTGACATAGAAATAGTTAAAGGAGTATAAATATATTATTGAGTTTAGCAAGGAGGTACACTATGGAAGTGGAAATTAAACGATTCCACTGGGCGGCCCAGGCCTTCATGCAGACGATAGAATTTTCGATGCAGGAGATTATCAAGGAAAGCGGATTGACGAGAACGCAGTTATTCGTCCTGCACTTGATCAAACAGCACGGTCCTTGCAAGCTCGCGTTTATTGCCGAGAAGATGGAGGCTAAGCCGAGTGCAGTCACCGTCATGATGGATCGCCTTGAGAACGGGGGATATGTCAAACGCAAGCATGACACGGTCGATCGCCGGGCTATTTTTGTGGAGATTACAGAGGAAGGCGAGCAAGTAATGCAATGGATGCGGCAACAGAAGGAGAACATGATAGGCGTACACCTTTCGAAGTTGACCGCAGAGGAATTGCATACGGTAACACTAATTTTGGAGAAACTTACAGTAGGGGAAGATTAAACGTACGTAAGTAGGTCCACCACTACAGGTTCAAAGACGAGGAGAGAAAGACGAATCATGGAACATTTATCTCATAAACGCAAAGTTTCGATCATGATCGCTGTCATGGCGGCTATGTTTTTTGCGGCAATCAACCAGATGATTACGAGCACAGCGATGCCTCGCATCATCGCCATTCTTGACGGCATGGAGTATTACACATGGACGATCAATATTTACTTGCTTACCTCCACGATTGCCACCATTCTGGTCGGCAAGCTATCTGACATGTTCGGGCGTAAGCCGTTCATGCTTGCTGGTATTTTATTATTCATAATCGGAGCTTTCCTGACCGGTACATCGACAGATGTGTTCCAGTTCATCATCTATCGCGGTATTCAAGGTGTTGGCGCCGGTATCGTGCAAGCAACTGCCTTCATGGCGGTTGGCGACCTGTTCGCACCTCGCGAGCGTTCCAAATGGATGGGCCTCATGACCGCAGTATTCGGCTTCTCCAGCGTACTCGGTCCAACACTCGGCGGTTATCTTGTTGACAACATGGATTGGCATTGGCTGTTCTGGATCTTCCTGCCACTCGGCGTTGTTGCTTTCTTCATGATTCTGTTCCTTTTCCCAAGAGTGGAGCGCAAGCCTGCCGAAAAGATCGACTATTTGGGTTCCTTACTCTTAACCACAACAATCGTGCCGCTGTTGCTCGCCTTCTCATGGGCCGGCACGCAATATCAATGGGGTTCATGGGAAATTATCAGCTTGCTGATCGGAGCTGTTGTGTCGGGTAGTATCTTTGTTCTGGTTGAGTACTATGCGAAAAATCCGATTTTGCCACTGCATCTGTTCAAAAACCGTATCGTAACGGTTTCCAACCTCATTGGCTTCCTCATGAACTTCGGCATGATGGGGGCGATGATTTATCTGAGCTTCTACGTGCAGGGAGTGGAGGGCGTCTCGGCTACTTATGCGGGTTATGTGACGATGCCGATGTCCATTTTCATGGTTATTACGAGCGCCCTAATCGGCTCGAGAATTTCTAAAAGCGGCAAGTACAAAAGGTATGCTCTGATCGGCGTGCCAATCATGATTCTTGGTATGGGCCTGATGATCGTGATGAACAGCGTCTGGATCGCAGCACTGAGCATGGCTATTTTCGGTGTCGGAATCGGCATGGGCATGCCGGTATTCTCATTGGCGACGCAGAATGCTGTGCCCCATAATGAGCTTGGCGTTGCGACTGCATCCTCACAGATGTTCCGTAACCTTGGCGGCACGATCGGTATTGCCGTCATGGGTACAGTAATGTCTAATAACCTAGCCCGCCATATCAAGGAAAATCTTACTTCGGCGTCTGCCCCGGACTTGAGTAAACTTGACCCGGCTTTGCAGGAAAAGCTGATTGCTTTTGCTAATCCGACAACGTTGATGAACAAGCCGCTCATTGAGCAGACCGAGAGCAGTTTGCCGGAAGATGCACGAGCGTTGTTTGTCCAAATGATTGATCAGATCCGCGACGCGCTCGGCCAGACGTTATCCGTCGTGTTCCTTGTCGGCACACTCGTTCTGTGCGCTTCGCTCGTTCTCGTCTTCTTCTTGAAAGAGATCCCGCTGCGCACTAGTAACAAGGTGGAGGCTGTCGGAGCCAACAAAGATGAGAATGGAACTATAAAGGAAGCGGGACTTCAGAGCTAAAGCGGAGCAGGATAGATTGTCCAGCCCCGTTCGGTGAAATGGAAGACCGTTTAGTGATATCGAGAAGACCCCCTAGTGATCGCTGTTGATCGCTAGGGGGTCTTTCGTTTGTTTATAGGTGAGCGTCAAAGGGGGGAGGGGCATCACGTATTCAGGCAAGTATTCGCGGCATCAGAATCGCTTGAATCGGAATCAGTCCCGGGAAGCCTCGATGAGTTTATGGGCGATTAGGGCGGGATTTGTTTTGACAGTGGACATATGGTCGCCCTCTACCTTAATGAGGCGGAAAATGCCGAGCCGCCCGGACATATGCGGATGCCAGCCGTAGTCCTCACCTTCTGGAAGAAAGCCATCCGTGGTCAAGTATAAGTAGCTCCTTGGAATTCGTAATGTATAAAAGAGCTTCAGGTCGAGGCTTTCGAATAAAGGGGCGGCGGGTTCGGGGCCCAAGAGACTATGCAAATGGCGGGCAAGCGGGCCGCTGGCGAGATTGACAAAAATGTCCCTATACAGATCATAGGGCAGCATGATAGTGTCATCCCCGGATTCTTGACGCAATTCATTAAAGGCTTCGTAGATGATGGGGGGAAGCTGGTCTGCGACAGACTCTCCGTCGAGTAGAACAAAGGCGTTCATGAATACTAATCTTTTGATGCGGTCGGGCACGAGCTGAGCTGTCGTCTGGATGATGGAGCCGCCGAAGCTGTGGCCAACCAGCACGACATCCTGCAAATCCCAAGACAGGATGTAACCTGCGACGGCTTCCGTAATCTCTGCATGGGTAATGCTCGGATTGGAATTCGTTCCATAACCAGGGTACTCAGGAAGGTGGACATCATGGCCTTCGCGCTGCAGTGCGGCCGCTATCTCCCGCAGGTATCCGGCATTAGCCCAGGCGCCGCGGACAAGAACGAATGTCAGATGTTGAGGCTCGGTTATTGGGCCGTTGACTAGAATCAAGCAAATCCCTCCGTTCTCATAGATGCTCGTTTCTAAATGTATATGACAGGCCCAGCTTGGCTGATTCCCGGGTGTGCAGCGATATGTTAAGTTGCTAAAACAATCTAATTAAAGGTTAATTTGGTGAATGGATTCGGGGGCTTGGCTGGAGGGGCACCAAGCGGTACCCGTCTTGTCGAGTAAAAGAAATCGCTGCGAGCAGCGTCATCTGGTTAAGGAGATGTATAGAGAGCTGGAGAAGAGTGGACAGGGGGTTAAAGGAGCGATTAAACTAAGTGCGAACCCTAAGCTCACATGAAATCCCTGGGAGGTTCGCACCTTAGGCTTAGCAAGGGTTTGAGGGGATTTTGCTTTGAAAATAGATCTTTTGACAAGGCCGATTTAAGAGGTTCGCACTTTTGAGGCCGAAAACCCAGGCGCAGCAAGGGATTTTCGGGTATGCTGTCGCTCCCCGTGCGGGAGCGTGGATTGAAACATAGTAATCAACGATTATTTGAGATGATATTTTTGTCGCTCCCCGTGCGGGAGCGTGGATTGAAACATATCCACCCGTCATTTAATTTCTTTTATCAATTGTCGCTCCCCGTGCGGGAGCGTGGATTGAAACTCTAACCGCCTGGGGAGCCGAATTAACAGCAGCCGTCGCTCCCCGTGCGGGAGCGTGGATTGAAACTTCTTCCGTCCAACCGTTGGCCTCGGCTACTTGCCGTCGCTCCCCGTGCGGGAGCGTGGATTGAAACCAGATCTGCTTTAGTTTCAGCCAGTTGTGCCGCGTCGCTCCCCGTGCGGGAGCGTGGATTGAAACGTAAATACCGCGAAACTAACCCGGAGAGGATACGTCGCTCCCCGTGCGGGAGCGTGGATTGAAACATTACACTTTGTCAATACACTACACTACAATACACGTCGCTCCCCGTGCGGGAGCGTGGATTGAAACCACGTTTTTCATCCTCCTCCATTTTTACGAACATTGTCGCTCCCCGTGCGGGAGCGTGGATTGAAACCTACATATAGCGCTCCACTAAAACGACCCTCCGGTCGCTCCCCGTGCGGGAGCGTGGATTGAAACGTTTATCATTCCACCCACTAATTGCCCACGGGCGTCGCTCCCCGTGCGGGAGCGTGGATTGAAACAATGAGTGCTTCCGGACGTACCGGCCGACACCGCGTCGCTCCCCGTGCGGGAGCGTGGATTGAAACAACCACGTCAGCCCATCTGTGCAGGCTTGGGTAGTCGCTCCCCGTGCGGGAGCGTGGATTGAAACTCTCCACAAGAGTGTATCGCCATCGGAGAACCTGTCGCTCCCCGTGCGGGATCGTGGATTGAAACATGAGGCTGTCAAGGGCGTTCTTTCACTCAAGGAAGTCGCTCCCCGTGCGGGAGCGTGGATTGAAACATGAAGCAAATAGCTACGAATCACATCCGATTAACGTCGCTCCCCGTGCGGGAGCGTGGATTGAAACGCTGAAGATGCTGTTGAGGCTTACGGGGTGTTGAGTCGCTCCCCGTGCGGGGGCGTGGATTGAAACTGCGTTAAATTACGTTAAATAATCGTCAACATGGTCGCTCCCCGTGCGGGAGCGTGGATTGAAACCAGAGAGAGTCGTCGGAAGCAACTACGTGAGTCGTCGCTCCCCGTGCGGGAGCGTGGATTGAAACATGAAAACGGCCGAATATGGCCCCCGGATTAAAGTCGCTCCCCGTGCGGGAGCGTGGATTGAAACTTTTGTTTATCCGTCATGACTACTCTTCCACCTCTGTCGCTCCCCGTGCGGGAGCGTGGATTGAAACTCATTTGGTTATCTAGATCTTTAAAGGCTGTCAAGTCGCTCCCCGTGCGGGAGCGTGGATTGAAACACGGTATTGCTTTGCGTTCATCATCACTCTCAAGTCGCTCCCCGTGCGGGAGCGTGGATTGAAACTCCCGATGCCGTGATAATGGTCGGCTGGAATTGCGTCGCTCCCCGTGCGGGAGCGTGGATTGAAACATCAGCGGCGGCAGCGTCCGAGATGTATTTGATGTCGCTCCCCGTGCGGGAGCGTGGATTGAAACCTGCGAAGAGTCAGGGAGCCGCTGAGTTGGCTGGTCGCTTCCCGTGCGGGAGCGTGGATTGAAACAGTAATCCAAGTTGCGACCGGCTTGACGGTCAAGTCGCTTCCCGTGCGGGAGCGTGGATTGAAACACAAGGTGAATGGCGTGGATTATCTTGCGAAAACGTCGCTCCCCGTGCGGGAGCGTGGATTGGAACTTGATCCGGCAGTCCATAAGGCAACGACCGCGCCTGTCGCTCCCCGTGCAGGAGCGTGGATTGAAACCTTTTCGCTATGAAACGGTTTATGGCCGAGTCGCTCCCCGAGTGGGAGCATGGATTTACTCGCTTAAAACTGTAATCTAGTTTAATTAGGCATTCATTTAATATAATGAATTTTTTTCCTTAGCAAGAAGGAAATTGTAATCTGTCGTTGAAATGAGTATATAGGACTAGTATTTATAGCCGGTTGGTAGAAAACCGAGCTTAAAGTACTATATTCATTCCTGCGAAAGGATGAATTTTCTTGTATTATGCGCATCGTACTGAAGGGTCGGATCGCAGTGAATGGCAACTTCTTACGGCTCATTTAGAGCAGGTAGGAGAACTTTCTGAAAAATTCGCAAGCCAGTTTAATGCAGCACCTTGGGGTAAACTTGCAGGAATGCTGCATGACGCAGGAAAATTCTCCAAAGAGTTTCAAAAAAGACTCGAAGGTAATCCCATACCCGTAGATCATGCGACAGCAGGAGCCCAATTCATTTATAACGCTTGGACAAAAGGGGGAAAACCTAGTAGTCCCTCGCGCATCCTAGCTTATATCATTGCTGGTCATCATGCTGGCTTGGCTGACTATGGTACGGACGCCGCAGATGAACGCAAGTTAGCTAGAAGGTTGAAAAAACCCATTTGCTCCTTTGAAGAAAATTTTATGAACCATTTTCCTGATTTAAAGTTGGAGCCATTAGCTATTCCTATTAAAAATGGCTTTCACCACGGACTTCAGTTCTCCCTGTTTACACGTATGTTGTTCTCCTGCCTTGTTGATGCGGATTCCCTCGACACTGAGAAGTACACAGATCTTAAACAACACGAATTGCGTGGACATAACGTCTCGTTGTCTGAGCTCCTAGAGCGTTACCATCTACATATGAACCAATTTCTTCCCCCAGCTAGATCAATCGATAAGCTAAGAACGGAACTGCTCACTGAAGTGTTGGCTCAAGCGGGCGGTCCACCAGGACTATACAGTCTGACCCTTCCGACCGGGAGTGGTAAAACTCTGCTGTCCCTGGGATTTGCTTTGGAGCACGCAGCTCATAATCCCAGTATGCGTCGGATCGTTTTTGTCATCCCGTATACGAGCATTATCGAGCAGAATGCCAATGTGTACCGGGAGGTGCTAGGCAGCGATATTGTTTTGGAGCATCATTCCAATGTCCAATTGGATGCCAATGAAGATTTAGAAAAGGTGGATGAATCCAGGAAAGTTAAAAAGAAACTTGAGTTGGCTGCGGAGAACTGGGATTCACCTGTAGTCGTAACGACGAACGTCCAGTTTTTTGAATCACTTTTTTCAAATAAAAGATCTCGATGCCGCAAACTGCATAATTTGGCAAACAGCATTATCGTGCTGGACGAAGCTCAGATGATGAATGGGGAGTTTTTCAAGCCGTGCTTACACGCGCTTGAGGAGCTAAGCCGCAACTATGGGGTGACCGTAGTACTCAGTACAGCTACCCAACCTTCGGTGCACTCTCTTTTTGATCAAACGAAAATGAACTTGCACATTCAAGAGATTGTAAATGATGTACCGCGACGATTTGAGCAATTCCGCCGGGTTCGCCTTGAGATGTTAGGCAAGATTGAACTAGTTGAACTAGCGGGACGCATGAGTAGCGTGAATCAGTCTCTTTGTATTGTAAATACACGCAAGGCAGCGCGTGAACTATTTGAACAGCTTCAGGCTGAAGAGGTGGATCATGAAGCCATATTCCATTTAAGCGCCCGAATGTGCCCCAAACATAGGCTTTCCAAGTTGAAGCAAATACGTGATCGTCTTGATAACAGCCAGCGCTGCCTACTGGTCAGTACTCAGCTTATCGAATGCGGCGTCGATGTGGACTTTCCCGTCGTTTATCGTGAGCTCGCCGGTATGGATTCTATAGCCCAGGCTGCCGGTAGATGCAATCGGAATGGAAAAAGCCCGCTGGAAACGACTTTTGTATTTGAAACCGAGCAGACTCCCAAGCAAGGCTGGTTTGGCATTACAGCTAGCGTGTCGCGGCAAATTCTTGATCGTTTTTCCTTTGATCCACTTTCTCTTGAAGCAATGAGAGCCTATTTTGACGAGCTGTATGCCCATCAAACTTTGGGCAGAGGGGCGGCGGGGGCCGTTGACCAAACGGACCAATATGACATTCTTGGATTGCTGCAGAAACAGTTCATGACACTTGAATTTCCCTTTGAGGAAGTGGCGCAGCAGTTTGAACTGATTCAGACAGCAGCTCGACCTGTTCTGATTCCTTATGACGACACAGCTGAAAAAGCAATCCAGTCACTTGAATATGCCACAGAAATCAAAGGCATTATGCGAAAGCTTCAGCCTTATGTTGTACAGCTTTATCCGCAGGAATTTGCCGCTTTCAAAAAGGCTGGGGAACTGACAGAAGTTAGAGAGAACATATTTGTGCTGCATAACCCAGAACGGTGGTACCGGGAGGATATTGGGATTAGGCCGTTTGAGGAGCAGTATCATGCGGCGGAGGTTTATGTGTTCTAGCCATCATTCAAGTAAAGGAGCCAACCCAATGGGCTATGGAATCAGGCTGCATGTATGGGGCGATTATGCCTGTTTTACCCGCCCCGAGATGAAGATTGAGCGGGTCAGCTACGATGTTATGACGCCGTCTGCCGCGCGCGGTATTTTAGAAGCGCTTCACTGGAAGCCCGCCATTCGGTGGGTGGTGGATCGAATCGGTGTTCTGAATGAGATTCGCTTTGAAACGATTCGTCGCAATGAGGTCAAAGGCAAGATTACAACGTCCAGCATTAAAGCAGCCATTAATGGTAAATCAATTTCACTTGCGCAGGTCGTAACGGAAGATCGACAGCAACGAGCGACGCTTATGCTCAAGCAGCCTGTTTATATTATTGAAGCTCATTTTGAAATGACTTCAAATGCAGGTCCCGAGGATAATCCGGAAAAACATTATAATATCTTTCTACGTCGGGCAAGGGCAGGGCAATGTTTCCATCGGCCGTACTTGGGATGTCGGGAGTTCGCAGCCCAATTTCAGCTTATTGAAGAGGGAGAGGCCGAGCCAGTAAGCTTTTACAAGGAGAAAGAGGACAAGGATCTCGGCTGGATGTTGCACGACATCGACTTTAAGCATGAGATGACTCCTCGTTTTTTCCGCGCCACGATGAGTAAGGGCTGGATCGACGTCCCAACCTTTAAGGAAGGAGTGTGATTAACATTGATAATCCAGGCACTGCACCAACGTTATCTGGACCTAGCCGCTGATCCGGACTCCGGCGTGAGTCCTCTGTATTTTAGCTCAGGGAAGGCAACTTATCTACTGACCCTTAGCCGCGAAGGCGAGCTGATGAATGTCCAGGACATTCGCCTGGAAGAGGGGAAAAAGAAGCGTCCCCGCATCTTTATTGTTCCGGAGCAGAAAAGTCGTGCGAGCAACATTTTTGCGTATTTCCTATGTGACAAAGCGGAATACATTCTAGGCCATCACCCCATTCTGCCAAGCGATCAAGAAACCGAAAAGAAGCGCTCGGATGCAAGAGAGAAATTTGAAGAGGGGCGGAAGCTTGCTCGCAAAGTATTGAAGCAAGCAGAATTTCCTTTGGCTTTAGCGTTGCTGCGTTTCTACGATGCTTGGGATCCGGATGCCGTCCGGAAACATCCGACTTTGCAGCCATTCATGGAGAATCTGGATAAAGGCATCGATACTAACATGATTTTTTGTCTGGAGTCGGCAACAGCCCTGCTTCATGAGGAGCGGGAGATTAGTGATGCGTGGGTTCACTACTGCGCAGAGCTGGAGTCGGCAACAGAATATAAGGCTCAATGTTTGCTGACTGGCCAAGTGACAGCCATTGCCCGATTGCATGACAAAATCAAAGGCGTTCGCGGAGCACTAGCTGCTGGAGCTTCTCTTGTTTCTTTTAATTTTCCTTCCGCAGAATCCTATGGAAAAGAGAAAAGTTATAACTCTCCTGTCAGCAAAACGGCCGTTTTTGGCTACATAACGGCGCTGAATCATCTTTTAGCTTCAGCACGGAACCGAACCTGGATCGGTGATATGACGATTGTGTTCTGGTCAGGTGCTGTGGGGGCGGAAGAACTAGAGTCGTTTTTAATAGGATTTGTGGAGCAGAATCAGACGCCGAAAGAGGACGGGTGGCTCACGCAGCAGCTTGAAGACGTTTTAGAACGGGCCCGGAAAGGACAGAAGCTTGAGAATGACATGATTCCAGGTGGAGAAACACCATTTTATGTACTTGGCCTTGCACCCAATAATGGGCGGGTTGCGGTGCGCTTTTTCTGGCAAGGGAATTTCGGCGATCTCGTTCAAAAACTGGCACAGCATGCAGCAGATCTGGAAATGGCCGGAATGGAGGAACGCTACAACAGAGGTATTCCATCTATTTATCAAATTTTGTCGGAGACGATGCGTGTTGGAGGAGACGGCAAAAAAGTTGGCGACGGACCACCGCCGCTGCTAGGGGGAGCCCTTATGCGATCGGTAATCCAGGGTATGGCGTACCCATTCTCTCTCTATAATTTGATCATCAACCGCATCCGGGCCGATGGTATCGTAAATGGGCTTCGCGCAAGCATTCTCAAGGCATACTTAAATCGTTATCGGCGAATCAATCGAGACAATGCAAATATAAGGGAGGAGTTGACGGACATGCTCGACGAACAGGCGCAAGAGCCGGCATATCGGCTTGGAAGGTTGTTTGCAGTATTGGAAAAGGCACAGCAGGAGGCAGCTAGCGGCAAGCTGAACGCCACCATTAAGGATCGGTATTTCAGCTCGGCTTCTTCCAATCCTGCTGCTGTATTTCCAATTTTGCTCCGGCTGGCCCAGCATCATATGAGCAAATCTAAATATGGAGATTTTAGAGATAGAGATCTAACAGAGATTATGCAAGGGTTGGATACATTTCCGACTAATTTGGATCTGCAGAGACAGGGCATATTCGTAATTGGATATTACCATCAAAAGCACTACATGTTCGAGCAAATAAAGGCGGCTGCGGATTCCAAGAAGGAAGCCGCTGCAGCCAGTGCTATGGAAACGAAAGAAGTTTAGATTGCGATCATTTACCATTAATTAATGGATCGGCATTCATTTTAAATACGAAAGGTGAGATCACGATGTCCGTTGCACAAAGTGAATTGAAAGCCGCGCTTTCCGAGCAAAATCTGCTAGCTAAACGTATTGAATTCTCCTTGTTTTTTGAGGTTACCAACGGAAATCCCAATGGCGATCCTGATGCAGGCAACATGCCGCGCATTGATCCGGAAACGGGTTATGGCATCGTTACGGATGTATGCTTGAAGCGCAAGGTTCGAAATTACATTGAACTGACTCGCGAAGGTGAAGAGGGTTTCAACATTTATGTTACTGAGGGCGGCGTGCTGAATGAGCAGCACCGCAAAGCCTACAAGGCGGTGCGCCCGGATGACGCGGCAACCAAGGAATTGAAACCTAAGGATGCCCAGGAAGCTGCACAGCTGACAGCCTGGATGTGTGGTAATTTCTATGATGTGCGGACCTTCGGCGCCGTCATGACTACCAAGGTAAACACTGGTCAGGTGAGGGGGCCTGTCCAATTCACCTTTGCTCGAAGCCTGGACCCGATCTTTGCTCAGGAAGTGACGATTACCCGCCAAGCGGTTACCCAAGAGGGAGCGGACAAAGATCGCGAGATGGGACGCAAACATGTGGTTCCTTATGCTCTTTACCGCATGGATGGGTACATTTCAGCCTATCTGGCTCAAAAGACAGCTTTCAGCGAAGCGGACCTAGAAGTGCTGATGGAGGCTTTGGCCAACCTGTTCGAGCATGATCGCTCGGCCTCTCGCGGCCAGATGGCGGTCCGCAAGCTGGTGGTGTTCGAACATAGCAACAAGCTGGGCAATGCGCCGGCACATCAATTGTTCGACCTGGTGACGGCGAAGAAAACAGTGGATGGTCCAGCTCGTTCTTTCCAAGATTACCGCATTGAGCTGCAGTCGGATGGAGTTCCAAGTGGCGTAACCTTGATCGAACGTATCTAGATGAATCCATACGATCAACGAGCAGCCGCTACGAGTTATGAGGAAGAGGACATGCTGATGCTGTCGGGTATTCAGCATTATGCCTTTTGCGTCAGGCAGTGGGGATTGATCCATATCGAGCAGCAATGGGCGGATAATGTTCTGACTTATGAAGGAACGATGATGCATAAACGTGCCGACGATGCGTACAGCAGTGAGCTGAGGGGGGATGTGCTCATTACGAGAGCCATGCCGCTCGTATCCTCTTCACTTGGCTTGTATGGAGTAGCGGACATTGTCGAGTTTCATGCCGTGCCTGAAGCAACCGAGTCGGATAAAGTGCGTTTGAAGGGACGCAAGGGCTGGTGGTTGCCTTATCCGGTGGAGTACAAACGGGGAAGTCCGAAAAAAGGGAATTGCGATGAGGTGCAGCTATGCGCACAAGCTATCGCCCTAGAGGAAATGTTCGGTGTAAACGTAGCAGAAGGTGCGCTTTTTTATGGAGAACGAGAACGCCGGGTGAGCGTTATGTTTCATGAGACGCTCCGTGGGCAGGTGCGCGAATTGGCTGTGGCAATGCACCGGGATTATAGGGAAGGTAGAACGGCAATAGCCGAGAATGCTCCCAAGTGTAAAAGCTGCTCATTGGAGTCGATATGCCAGCCTAAAATAGGACGGGCTGCGGAAATGTATTTGAAGGATTTTCTGCTTGCTGATTAAGGCTCCGGGAGGTTGAGTGTCATGCGCAAGCTGCTGAACACCTTGTACATTACAGCTCCTGACAGTTATTTGGGGCGTGAAGGAGAAAGCGTAGTTGTTCGCAAAGAAGATCAGACTCCGGTTAAGATTCCGGTGCATAATCTGGAAAGCATCGTCATGTTCAGCCACGCGGGAGCTAGCCCGTCGTTGATGCATCTATGTATGGAGAGAGGGGTGACCCTCTCTTTTTTGCAGGAAAATGGAAGGTATATGGGCAGTGTTGTCGGCCCTGTAAAAGGCAATGTGCTGCTCCGACGCAAGCAGTATCGGATGGCGGATAACTCCGAGGGGGCGGCGCTCGCCGGACGTTTTATACTTGGGAAGCTGGCCAATGCGAGAGCGGTGCTGAATCGGGCGTTAAGGGATCATGAAGGAGCAATCCAGGCAGAAAAAGTGGCCAAAGAAGCAGATTTTCTTAAACGCTACATGAGGCGTACGCTGGCTTGCGATACGCTGGATGAGCTTAGAGGCGTGGAGGGTGAAGCTGCACGGCGTTATTTCTCGGCCTATCATGAGCTGATTCTAGCGGATCGAGAGCATTTCTATATGAGAGGGAGAAACCGGCGGCCTCCTCTCGATCGGGTGAATGCATTGTTATCCTATTTGTACGCGCTGCTGCGAACGGATGTGCAATCGGCGCTGGAGACAGTTGGTCTGGATCCCGCAGTCGGTTTCCTGCATCGTGATCGGCCCGGTCGTCCTAGCCTCGCACTGGATCTGATGGAGGAACTGCGTTGTTACATGGTGGACCGGCTCGTACTTAGCCTGATTAATCGTAAACAAATTAATTCTAAGCAGTTTTTGATCAAGGAAAATGGGGCTGTTCTACTGAAGCCAGACTTGAAAAAAGAAGTCGTTACGGCATGGCAAACACGTAAGCGAGAAGAGATTCGGCATCCTTTTTTAAAAGAGAAAATACCGATTGGGCTGCTGCCTTATGCACAGGCTATGTTATTGGCGAGATATATCCGGGGCGATCTGGACGGGTACCCTCCATTCGTGTGGAAGTGAGGCGAAGATCGGCCGATGATGGTACTTGTGACGTATGACGTGGAAACGACGACCCCAGAAGGGCGACGCAGGCTACGGCAGGTGGCGAAACATTGCCAAAGCTATGGCCAGCGAGTTCAGAATTCGGTATTTGAGTGTCTTGTAGATCCGGTCCAGTTCAAGCATTTGAGAGCTTTGTTGGAGAAGGCTATTGATCCTCGCAAGGACAGTTTGCGGTACTATATGTTAGGGAGCAACTGGAAACGAAGAGTGGAGCATATTGGGGCTAAGGAAACATATGATCCGGAAGGGCTGCTTTTTATTGATTAACTGCTGCAGATTGGAAGGGACAGGGAGCTGGAATTTGAGGAACAGGGCGAGTAGCGGAGGGAAGATGGAGTAGGGCCCATCGAAGTGTGGTGCGAACCCCAAGCTCACATGAAAACCCCGGGAGGTTCGCACCTCAGGTGGAATATGGGATTTCGAGGAATTTAAGCGTTTTTGGATAGGGAGTGAGCGTTACAGTTTCGAGGTTCGCACTTTTGGGCTGAAAAACCCAGGTGTGGCAAGGGTTTTTCGGGTGTGCTGTCGCTCCCCGTGCGGGAGCGTGGATTGAAACAATGTGATATCCCATACCTGGTGCACCGTCATACAGTCGCTCCCCGTGCGGGAGCGTGGATTGAAACACTCGGTTGTTTGGTCAGAACGGACTTGGTATCTGTCGCTCCCCGTGCGGGAGCGTGGATTGAAACTTCGTCCCATGCTTCGAAGAATGAACGGTCAATGTCGCTCCCCGTGCGGGAGCGTGGATTGAAACTTAAGTTGGCTGGGCTCAACACATCTCTTACCCGTCGCTCCCCGTGCGGGAGCGTGGATTGAAACTGTGGAGCTTAGCGGGGAAATGGAAGAAATGGTGTCGCTCCCCGTGCGGGAGCGTGGATTGAAACAGTTACCATAGCCGGAGTAGGTGTAGGTGTAGGTGGTCGCTCCCCGTGCGGGAGCGTGGATTGAAACCACTGAGAAAATCAACGTGGCGACATGTGGATCGTCGCTCCCCGTGCGGGAGCGTGGATTGAAACTTCATGCCTCTTCCACCTCTCCCAAATAAAGAAGTCGCTCCCCGTGCGGGAGCGTGGATTGAAACTTTTTTGTCCCCCAATTAACTTTTAGCTATATTGTCGCTCCCCGTGCGGGAGCGTGGATTGAAACCACAAGCTGCAGCAGCAGCGCCGCTTGGTCTTGGTCGCTCCCCGTGCGGGAGCGTGGATTGAAACCCTAACTCCTATTCATTTGAATCAAAAGTACTTTGTCGCTCCCCGTGCGGGAGCGTGGATTGAAACTTTAAGAAGCTTTGCTTGTACTGGACTGAGCCTAGTCGCTCCCCGTGCGGGAGCGTGGATTGAAACCCGCCGTCCCGAGACAACTCCACCTGCACGTCCTCGTCGCTCCCCGTGCGGGAGCGTGGATTGAAACGGCATTAACATATCATGCAAGACATCGACAACATCGTCGCTCCCCGTGCGGGAGCGTGGATTGAAACAACTTGATGGTAACACGTTGATTGACACGCCTGCCGTCGCTCCCCGTGCGGGAGCGTGGATTGAAACACCATTGCTCCGGTTCTTCGTCCCATGCTTCGAAGTCGCTCCCCGTGCGGGAGCGTGGATTGAAACCTCATAGCCTTTAATAAGGGCTTGCAGCGAATCGTCGCTCCCCGTGCGGGAGCGTGGATTGAAACAGTGCGCCTGTAGCTAGGTTAGACTGCGTACCGCGTCGCTCCCCGTGCGGGAGCGTGGATTGAAACACCCTTTAAAAAGTATACCGTTGCCGTACGGGCTAGTCGCTCCCCGTGCGGGAGCGTGGATTGAAACCACCAGCGCGTCCATGTAGTTGTTACCCTCGGGGTCGCTCCCCGTGCGGGAGCGTGGATTGAAACACTTGGCAAGGGAGGTTGAGTACGTTGGATGATGTCGCTCCCCGTGCGGGAGCGTGGATTGAAACATCGTTACATCCTCCTTGTATGGGGAGACTGAGCCGTCGCTCCCCGTGCGGGAGCGTGGATTGAAACGCGAAGGTTGTCGCAAAACATACGCAACACGTTTCGTCGCTCCCCGTGCGGGAGCGTGGATTGAAACATGAAGAAAAGGGTAGGAGTTTATGTTACCTCGGTCGCTCCCCGTGCGGGAGCGTGGATTGAAACGCCTTTACCTCTATTTTGCGCGGATTGACTCCATATTGGACGTCAAAGTCGCTCCCCGTGCGGGAGCGTGGATTGAAACGCCTTTACCTCTATGGCTGCTACTCCAGGTGCAAACGTCGCTCCCCGTGCGGGAGCGTGGATTGAAACACGTTTTCATGTACAAGTCTTGCAACACTTGTTCCGTCGCTCCCCGTGCGGGAGCGTGGATTGAAACACCGTTCGAAACCTCGCGCTTTGGACTCGCCAAGTCGCTCCCCGTGCGGGAGCGTGGATTGAAACTGTATCGTTTCATACTTGTTGTCGCATCCTTAAGTCGCTCCCCGTGCGGGAGCGTGGATTGAAACTTCGCCATCCGGTATCACCCCATGCTGGATGTAGTGTCGCTCCCCGTGCGGGAGCGTGGATTGAAACATCCGTACCGGAGCCATGCCAGCAGATCGCGACCGTCGCTCCCCGTGCGGGAGCGTGGATTGAAACTGGTAGGCTGTCATAATCTAAAGAGTTAAAATCCGGTCGCTCCCCGTGCGGGAGCGTGGATTGAAACCTCCAAAATGTCCCGTATTACTCGAACATCCCCTTGTCGCTCCCCGTGCGGGAGCGTGGATTGAAACTATTTCGTTTGCCTCAATTCTCATGAGCCTTTCCGTCGCTCCCCGTGCGGGAGCGTGGATTGAAACTGCCCTTGGGGGCTAGGACTCTCTGCTGCCCATGGTCGCTCCCCGTGCGGGAGCGTGGATTGAAACAACAAGGCGGTGAGTCGCCCTCGAATCGCCTGTATGGTCGCTCCCCGTGCGGGAGCGTGGATTGAAACGGGAAAACAGCATGCGATTGGAAAGCAACTGAAGTCGCTCCCCGTGCGGGAGCGTGGATTGAAACTCGCGCCGATTGGCCGATTTCAGAGCGCGCAGCAGTCGCTCCCCGTGCGGGAGCGTGGATTGAAACATGCAACGCGAAGACCGTAACGGCTCATGGCTTGGTCGCTCCCCGTGCGGGAGCGTGGATTGAAACACAACCAGGAATCATACATAAATCCAACATCGCGGGTCGCTCCCCGTGCGGGAGCGTGGATTGAAACCATGCGGATCTAGGGCTCATTCTGGCCGGCGAGGTCGCTCCCCGTGCGGGAGCGTGGATTGAAACAGATTCCGGGTGTGCAGCGATATGTTAAGTTGCTAAAAGTCGCTCCCCGTGCGGGAGCGTGGATTGAAACAGATTGCTGAATGATAAAATTCATAGCTTTCACTGTCGCTCCCCGTGCGGGAGCGTGGATTGAAACCAGTAGGAACATCGAATAAAGTACCTCTGTATGGTCGCTCCCCGTGCGGGAGCGTGGATTGAAACGGCTTCATGTCTTCCTCCCTCGCTGGGCATCATAGTCGCTCCCCGTGCGGGAGCGTGGATTGAAACATCATAAACCACATCAATTTCGGAGTATAAATAGTCGCTCCCCGTGCGGGAGCGTGGATTGAAACCGCTTAATCACGACGAGCAAACGCATTTGACGGAGGTCGCTCCCCGTGCGGGAGCGTGGATTGAAACTACAATGGCCCGCTCTTTTTCTTCGCGTACTTTGTCGCTCCCCGTGCGGGAGCGTGGATTGAAACCGCTGGAAAGACGAGGAGCTTTTCCGCGGCACGGGTCGCTCCCCGTGCGGGAACGTGGATTGAAACACAACCAGATCCCGTATGCCAACATCACGGTTCCGTCGCTCCCCGTGCGGGAGCGTGGATTGAAACATCGATACATAAACGGAGCTATCTTGAAGCTTTGTCGCTCCCCGTGCGGGAGCGTGGATTGAAACCTCGTTGAGCTGGGCGATAAGGATGACGCAAGGTCGCTCCCCGTGCGGGAGCGTGGATTGAAACCTCGGTCGCCTCCGCATAGTCAGCTTTGACAGCGGTCGCTCCCCGTGCGGGAGCGTGGATTGAAACGTGTTGCGGATCTTCTGGTGTCCGTTTGGTGCCGTCGCTCCCCGTGCGGGAGCGTGGATTGAAACATTATACGTACATTTTTTTGGTTGCATTATCCCGTCGCTCCCCGTGCGGGAGCGTGGATTGAAACACCTTTTCGAGCTGCTCCGCTTTGGCGTAACCGTGTGTCGCTCCCCGTGCGGGAGCGTGGATTGAAACTCCAGAATGGTCAGCAGCTCACTCTCGAAGCCTCGTCGCTCCCCGTGCGGGAGCGTGGATTGAAACCTCATTGCTCGGCGGGATGGCAGCCCGATCGAATGGTCGCTCCCCGTGCGGGAGCGTGGATTGAAACAACTCCTGTTAACGTTCGTTAACACGATCATACTAGTCGCTCCCCGTGCGGGAGCGTGGATTGAAACATCCGTTGTCGAATGCCCATGTACTCACAAACCATGTCGCTCCCCGTGCGGGAGCGTGGATTGAAACAAATTCTCCAAGCTTTTGATTCATGATTGCTCTTGTCGCTCCCCGTGCGGGAGCGTGGATTGAAACCATATTATCGGTCCATGCACAGGCGGCCATATCTGTCGCTCCCCGTGCGGGAGCGTGGATTGAAACATCGACTCCGGCGGTCACTACACAGGCAGTGTGGTCGCTCCCCGTGCGGGAGCGTGGATTGAAACTGTTGGAGGGTGCGGCGATCACAGACGCACCAAGTCGCTCCCCGTGCGGGAGCGTGGATTGAAACTCAAAGACTTTGGGATGCTCGTCGGCAAGGTGCCGGTCGCTCCCCGTGCGGGAGCGTGGATTGAAACAAGCTTGTGTAACTCAGATAGCCCAGTGTCTTCTATTCGCTCCCCGTGCGGGAGCGTGGATTGAAACTTCCCTTATAGCAACAGCGGCAATCGCGGTGTCGGTCGCTCCCCGTGCGGGAGCGTGGATTGAAACGGCGGATTGAGTCGGGTTGATTATGGCGGGTCGGTCGCTCCCCGTTCGGGAGCGTGGATTGAAACGCTTCCTACTAATGATACTAAGCCATCCTTTTTAGTGTCGCTCCCCGTGCGGGAGCGTGGATTGAAACTCCTCTTGCCCGGCTCCTTGATGAGCCTGCGGCGTCGCTCCCCGTGCGGGAGCGTGGATTGAAACCCGAGCGTAACTCTCGATGCTATCTGCAATCTCCCGTCGCTCCCCGTGCGGGAGCGTGGATTGAAACCTCTGTCGTCTCCTGCATGACGTAGACGGGAAGGTCGCTCCCCGTGCGGGAGCGTGGATTGAAACTCCAGCTACTTCCATCCTGTTTCTTACATGAAGGAGTCGCTCCCCGTGCGGGAGCGTGGATTGAAACACCTCCCCTCAATTAATTGCGCCCATCTGGGCGTCGCTCCCCGTGCGGGAGCGTGGATTGAAACGCTCAGCTGCCGCGATGTGAGGCACGGTATCGTGTCGCTCCCCGTGCGGGAGCGTGGATTGAAACCACGGACGGTGTCAAGTGGTATACGGCCTTTGAGTCGCTCCCCGTGCGGGAGCGTGGATTGAAACTGGTATTACTCTAAGCGAAAGGGGCAATTCAAATTGGTCGCTCCCCGTGCGGGAGCGTGGATTGAAACCAGGCTCAGCAAGCCGTATCCCCGTAAAGGCTGCGTCGCTCCCCGTGCGGGAGCGTGGATTGAAACATTATAGCGTTCGTCACTGAATACAAGAACTATCCGTCGCTCCCCGTGCGGGAGCGTGGATTGAAACAATAGACATTGGAGGAATCGATAATGACTAGCGTAGTCGCTCCCCGTGCGGGAGTGTGGATTTAAATAATGCCACATGGAAGAGTACTTGAATAATGGAGGCGCTCCCCCTCCGGGAGCTTGAATCAATACCAAGGACACGCCTTGTTGTCCCGAGCATAAAAACCCACCAGGAAGCCGAGCTCTGAGCGGCTTCCTGGTGGGTTTTTCGGGTAGGTAAACATTTCAAAATGTTGCTCGTCACCTAGCTCCATCTTCAAACAGCAGCGCTAGGAGTGGAAGCCGCTTCAGTGTTCTTCTGAATCAGAGCATCTTGAGGCTCGAACTGGTTCTCGCTCTTGGCGATGACCACGGTAGCAACGGAGTTGCCGATAAGGTTCGTAATCGCTCGAGCTTCGGACATGAAGCGGTCAACGCCGATCAGCAGCGCAATTCCTTCAAGCGGAATCGGGGTGCCGGGCAACGCAGCGAGCGTAGCTGCCAGCGTTATGAAGCCCGATCCGGTCACGCCGGCTGCTCCTTTGGATGTTAACATTAATACGCCAAGGAAGGTGAGGACCTGCAGAATGGTCAGCTCGATGCCGTAAGCTTGCGCGATGAAGAGGGCGGCCATCGACAGATAGATGCTGGTACCGTCGAGATTGAACGAGTACCCGGTGGGCAAGACTAGGCCCACGACCGGCTTGGAACAGCCGTAAGTCTCCATTTTGCTCATAAGGCGCGGCAGTGCGGATTCCGAGGAGGAGGTTCCGAGCACAAGCAGAATCTCTTCCTTGATGTGGCGGATTAGGTGGAAGATGGAGAACTTGTAATAACGTGCGATGAGTCCAAGCACGATGATGATGAAGAGGAACATCGTCATGTATGTGGCCAGCATCATTTTACCAAGAGAGACTAGGGACCCGAGGCCGAACTTGCCGATCGTGTAAGCCATCGCTCCGCCAGCCGCGTAAGGAGAGAACTTCATGATGATGCCAACGATTTTGAAGAAAATCTCATTCAGTTTCTCGAAAAATTCCGTGACCGGCTTGCCCTTTTCACCCAGCATGGAGAGTGCAAGGCCGAACAGGACCGAGAAGAAAAGCACCGGCAGCATCTCGCCGCTGGCCATCGCCGCGATAGCGTTGTCCGGTATAATGCCGAGCAGGAAATCCTTGAAGCCGTGGGAGGTCTCCGAAGCTTGAGCGGTATACCCCGCGACCGCATCGGCATTACTGTCGACGCTGGAGGTGTCGATGCCAGCGCCGGGACGGATGAAATAAGCGATAGCGATGCCGATTCCCATTGCAAATGTGGTGACGATTTCAAAATAGAGCAATGCCTTGCCGCCGATTCGCCCTATTTTTTTCATACTGCCCATGCCGGCGAATCCAATGACGATCGTGAAGAACACGATCGGAGCGATGACCATCTTGATAAGCTTGATGAAGATGTCGGCCAGTACCTTAAGCGAAGCGCCGAAGGCAGGGAAGAAATAACCGATAGCGATGCCGATCACGATGGCGATTAACACTTGGACGGTCAGGTTTTTGAGGTTGATTTTCATCGTTGTCCCTCTTTCTATTAGGCTGAAATGCGTTAGATGCGGTCAGGATGGAGCCGGAATCAATGCTTTAGGCTTGGAAGGCTGTGCCTTGCGGGCAACGCCAGATTTGTAAGCGGCTTCAATAACCGCTTCGCGAACCTTTTCCACGACCAGATGATTGAACACACTCGGGATGATGTATTGCTCGTTCAACTCCTCGTCGCTAACGACGGAAGCAATGGCTTCCGCTGCGGCAAGCTTCATCTCTTCCGTCACGCGGGAGGCGCGGCAGTCGAGAATGCCTCGGAAGATGCCGGGGAAGCACAGCACATTGTTAATCTGGTTCGGATAATCGGAGCGGCCGGTCGCTATGACGCGTACATAAGGCTCGGCTTCCTCCGGCAAAATCTCCGGCGTCGGATTGGCCATGGCGAAAACAATCGGATCGGAGGCCATTTTTTTCAAATCATCCGTTTTCAGCACGCCCGGACCGGAGACCCCGATGAATACATCCGCATTCTCGATGACATCGGAGAGGCTCCCCTCGAGCTGAAAGGGATTCGTGTTGTCGGCGTACCACTGCCAGGTATCGTTCGCATAGCTCCGACCCGGCACGAGAGCGCCTTCGCGGTCCACACCGATGATGTTGCTGACGCCGGCGGCCATGAGCATCTTGGAGCAGGCGGTTCCGGCGGCGCCGATGCCGCATACGACGACTTTGCATGAGGCAAGCGACTTGCCGATGAGCTTAACGGCGTTAAGCAGCCCGGCGAGCAGCACAACGGCTGTTCCATGCTGATCGTCGTGGAACACGGGAATGTCCATCTCCTCCGAGAGTCGCCGCTCAATCTCGAAACAACGAGGTGCAGAGATGTCCTCCAGATTGATGCCGCCGAAGGTAGGGGAGAGAGCTTTAACGATGGCAATGATCTCTTCGGTATCCTGGGTTTTCAGGCAGATCGGGAAAGCGTCCACCCCGGCAAACTGCTTGAACAGGACGGCTTTGCCCTCCATTACAGGCATTGCAGCCTCGGGGCCGATATTGCCAAGCCCGAGTACCGCGGAGCCGTCGGAGACGACGGCGATCGTGTTGCGCTTGATCGTCAGCGAATGGGCGCGGGATGGCATCTCATGGATGGCCATGCATACTCTCGCCACTCCAGGCGTGTAAACGCGGGAGAGATCGTCGCGGTTTTTGACCGGCGTTTTGGGCGTTGTCTCAATTTTGCCGCCGATATGGAGCAGAAAGGTCTGGTCGGATACTTGCAGCACACGAACGCCGGGAAGCTGGCCAACGGCTGCAGCAATGAGATCGGTGTGGCTCTGGTCGTACACGTTCACGGTCAGATCCCTCACCGTCGAGGAGGAGTCGGAACGAGTAACGTCAATGGCGACGATATCGCCACCGGTATCACCGATGACGGTGGCGATCTGGGCGAACGAAGCCGTATCCCGGCTAAGCTCCAGACGGAGCACGATATGTGTGGTGGCGCCAATCGGTATGGACAAGGGAAGTTCACATCCTTTGCGTCAACTAATCTGCCCCTTATGATACCGCTTTCAAATTTGAGGTCTAGCATGTGGTCTTAATGGTTGTTTTGGTCCTTTTGGTCGTTGAATGGTCGTGGACATAGAAAAACCGCAGCCAGGGCGGGCTGCGGTTGAAGTCTTTCAGTCGATTTTTAGGGCATATAGATGGATGGGACGGCCGAGGCCGTACTGGAGCTGCAAGGTGACTTGGCCGGTTTTCTCCAAATGTTCTAAATAACGTCGAGCGGTCACCCGCGCTATGCCAACGCCCTCGGCGACGGCTTCGGCCGAAACGGCCTCGGGCTGCGGGGTCAGATAACGAACAATTTGGTCGAGTGTAGCGGCTTGCAATCCCTTGGGAAGATCAGGATCGCTTCTCGGAACGGAAGGGGCGGCCGGAGAAGAAAGGCTGGCGCCATGCAAAAGATGGTCCAGTTCTCCCTGATCCAGCTGTCCTCCAGAGCCGAGCTGTCCGCGATGCTGGCGATAACGTAGCAGGGCCTCGCGCACCCGTTCGGCTTTGAAGGGCTTCATGATGTAATCGTCCGCGCCTCCCTGCAGCATGGAGCGGATCGTCTCCCGGTCATTGGCGGCGCTGATCACGATGACTCCCGCAGTGTGACCTTCGCTGCGCAGCTGGCGCAACGTCTGAATTCCGTCCAGTTCAGGCATGAAAATATCAAGAAATACGAGTTCCGGCTTGAGCCTTCGAACGAGCTCCAATCCCTCTAGTCCCCCTGAGGCGGCCCCAATAACGGAGAAGCCTTTCACCGATTCGACGAATTGCCGGTTCACTTCGCGCACCATCGGATCATCTTCGATCAAGACTACCTGCAGTGTGCTCATTTTTCGCTCACTCTCCTTTTGGAAGCTGGGCTTCACCATGCATGGGAAAGAACAGTGTTATCGAAGTGCCTGCACCTGGTGCAGACTCTACGTCGATTGTGCCTGCACCTTTTTCCAGGATTCCTGCGATCAAATGCATGCCAATGCCCCGGCCGTCGCCCGCCTTAGTGCTGAAGCCACGCTCGAATATGCGGCTGCGGACACTCTCGTCCATGCCACAGCCATTATCTTCGACAAGCAGCGATAACTGCTCATCATCCTGCTCCAGACTGACAAACACGCGTCCAGGCCTCACGGCGGCAGTCAAAGAGTCGAAGGCATTCTCGATCAGATTGCCCAGCAGGACGACAAAGTCATGATGGTCGAGATTGTCCGGGAAACGCTGCAGCCGGCTATGCGGATCGATCTGCACGTCGATGCCGAGCTCCCGCCCGCGGCTGATTTTGCCCAAGAGGAGACCGGTCAGGCTATCATCGGAAAAGCGCATGCCGAGGAAACGGTTCAACTCTTCGCGCTCGCCCGACATGCGGAACAGGTAATCCAGCGCTTGATCATCCCGCCCAAGCTGAATCAGGCCGCCGATCGTGTGCATATGATTCATGTACTCGTGGTTCTGCACTCGCACGGTTTCCACGAGAGCTTTTACCCCCGTCAGTTCCTCTGCCATCCGGGCTACCTCGGTCCGATCCTGGAAAATGGCTACAGCGCCGACGGTGCGTCCCTGGACACGAATCGGAACACGGTTGCTCACGATATGCTGTCCACCGATAAAAATCTCTTGCTGATAAACGGGAGCATCCAGCTCCAGAATTTCCGGCAGTCGCGTATCCGGAAGAACCTCGCGGATCGGACGCCCGACCACGTCTCCGCTGATATGGAAAATCTCGCGGGCTCGCTTGTTGAATACGGCGATCCGCTCATCCCTGTGAACGGCAATGACCCCCTCATGCATGGCATGAAAAGTAGCGTCCCTCTCCATGAGCAGATGGGCGATCTCGAGCGGCTCCATGTCGAACATGTCTTTTTTGATCTGTTTGGCAAGCAGGCCGGAACCGGCCAGTCCGATGAGCAGCGAGAGCAGCAGCACAGCAGAAATTTGACTGGCAAAAGGGCCGATTACTTCACCGGGCGAAGGAAGAATTCTTCCCACCAGAACGGTACCAATTTGCACATGGGAGCTGTCCATAACTGGCACGAATGCGCGGAGCGCAGTACCGAGCTCTCCCTTGGCCTTGGATGTATAGCTGTGCTCCGCGAATGCCGGACCTTCGTCCGAGCCGCTGGAATAAGTACCGACCCGATCCGGCACCGGATGCGCCAGCCGGATGCGCTGCATGTCCATCACGACGACATAGGTGGCATCATGAATGATGCCGATCCGCTCGGCTGCCTCTCGCAGCTGCGGCTGTAGGGACTTGTCCTCTATTCCAGCGGCGATCTCTGGAAGCTGGGCGGCGGTACGGGCGGTGACGAGAAGTCGACGGCCCATTTCCTCCTCCTGCAGGCGAAGAATGCTGCCAACAGCGACGCCGCCCCCGGCAATGAGGGCGAACAGCACGATGCCGAAGGAGAGAAAGGTTATTTTCCAGTTAATTTTCAGCTGCTTGAGCATGGTCTGGATGGGCTCCTTACCGGAAGAAATGAGGTTAAAGAGGTTGTTCAAAAAGCCCCCCATTGATCACGAAGTAAAGCAGGAAGCGAAATCGACATCGAATCTTGTGTTCACCTTCGAAGTCCGGTGCTCATGTAGGTTTGCCTACACTCCGCTCCTCCTTCTTTTGGTTCGCACAACCTTCTCGGTGCCCAATGGCGATCTTTTTGAACACGCACTTAAGGGGCTTTCAAACCATCATACACCAGAGCTTGCGGCATGCAAACCTGAGTGGGCGCACCATCGGGTTCTTCTATAAAAGACAGCTTTTAGGTTAAGATGGGTCTGACGAATAAGGGACAAGTGTAGGGACGAATACAGGGATGAGCCGTAGGGACGAATACAGAGACGAACCGTAGGGACGAGTACATAAACGAGCCGTAGGGACGAGTGTAGGGATGAGCACAGAGACGGTAAAGGAAACGAGCATAAAAACGAGTTCTGGGGACGAGAGGTGAGAAGGAATGAGGAGTAAACTTCTGTGGCTTGGCGCGCTGCCGCTTGCTGCGATTGCGCTGCTGTCCGTGTTCTGGCTGGGCGAATATAGGCTACCTGGGCCTCTGCCCGCAGATGATGAGCAGACGGGATTTAGCGGTAGATATGTCATCAAGTTCAGCTATGTCGTGGCCGAAAATACACCCAAAGGACTGGCGGCGCAGCGGTTTGCGGCTCTGGTCGAGGAGAAGTCGGGCGGAAAGGTACAGGTGCAGTTGTTCCCCAATGGCACCCTTTTCACCGAGCCTGACGAGCAAGCGGCGCTGGCGCGGGGTGAGGTGCAGATGATCGCGCCCGCTTACTCTAATTTGTCCAGCCGGATGCCGGAGTGGAGCGTGATGGATCTACCGTTTGCCTTCCGCAACGAGGATGCTGTTGAAGAGGCGTTCAGCGGTGAGGTTGGCACGCTTTTGTTTAAGCGGCTCCAACAGCGAGGCATGATCGGGATGGCTTTCTGGGGCAACGGTTTTAAGCAGATGACATCGAGCGAAAAGCCACTGCTGCTGCCACAGGATTTCCGCGGCCTCAAATTCCGTGTCATGCCCGGGCCAATCATAGCTGCCCAGTTCCGGGAGATGGGGGCCTCAACCTCAGATATTCAATTCAACAGCGTGTACAAGGCCTTCGAGAGTGGAACGGTGGACGCTGGTGAAAACACGATCACGAATATTTACAGCAAAAAGTTCTACCAGGTGCAGAACTATATGACGGTCAGCAATCACGCCTATCTCGGCTACGCGGTCATAATGAATCGCTCTTTTTGGGATAGTCTCCCGGAGTCGGTACAAGGCATTATCCAAGAGGCGATGCGCGAGACGACTGATTGGGCCAATGCGCACGCACAGGAGATGAGTCGCAGCGAGCTGGCGGAGATGCGGGCGGGGAAGTGGATGCAAATTTCGGATCTGCAGGAATCGGAGCGAGAAGAGTGGATGCGCCTCTGGGAGCCGCTTTACGAGCAGGCGGAGGAGCTTGCGGGACGGGAATTAATGGATGCAGTACGAAAGCTGCAAAGCAAATATGACAATGAGGCTGGCAGTTGAAGTGTTGCGCCTGTCCGAGAGTCAGAGCGCAGATTCTGGAGAATCTGCGTTCAGGGCCGAAACCGACCAAGACTACAAGGTTACCAGGGATTTTGGGGATGCCCAATTGAAGAGAAGGCTGGATCAGTTTAAGTGAAAGCTGAATTAACTGAAGAGAAAGTTGAATTAACTGAAGAGAAATCTGAACCAATTGAGGATAAATTTGAAATCAATAATTGGGGAGGGCTATCCCTTTTGGGGCGGAAGTGTGACTGTCCTTGTTCATACGAGTCACCTAGCAATATTTTGCTGGCATCCCAAGATGAAAAAAAAGCTGTGCTGTGCTAAAATACTGGAATTGCAGTGTATTCGGGGAGGTAGCTCAGCTTCATGCTTATTATAGGAATCGCCGGCGGCACCGGCTCGGGTAAGACAACCGTGGCACGGTCTGTCATCAGTCGGATGGGGGAAGGCGCCGTAACGTTCATTTCGCAGGACAATTATTACAAGGACCGTTGGGAGCTCACGATGAGCGAGCGCGAGAAGATCAACTATGATCATCCTTTTGCGTTCGACAATGAGCTTCTGGTGGCCCATCTGAAACAGCTCATGCAGGGTGAAACCGCGTTTGCTCCGATATACGATTTTACTTTTCACTCGCGCCGTACGGACAAGACTGTCGAGTTGAAACCTAGTGGCATCGTCATTATTGAAGGGCTGCATGTGTTGTCTGACGAGAGCCTGCGGGAGTTGCTCGACATCAAGGTATTCGTTGACACCGACCCCGATGTGCGAATCCTGAGACGCGTCCTGCGCGACATTGAGGAGCGGGGCCGGACAATTCACTCCATCCACGACCAGTATCTGAAAACGGTCAAGCCGATGCACGAGGCATTCATTGAGCCGTCCAAAAAGTACGCAGACCTTATCATCCCCGAAGGCGGGCATAATGAGGTCGGAGTTGAGCTCCTTTCGGTGCTGACCGAAAAATATTTGAAGGAGAACGGCCGCTAAGCCGTTCGATCCCTTTGCTTATGCCGTCACCTGGATTTATCCGGGGACGGCTTATTGTTGTTTTGGCGGTTAACAAGTTTCGGGCTGGCCCCCTAATTCTGGAGAGTTCCAGTTAAAAAAGGTTTGTCTAAACGAGTAGCTTCATTCTTCTCGCGCATACGCTTATACGGCCCGTTTGTACGAGGATACATCGGGATTGCTTCGGCACGGCGCTGGGGGCAAAAGCCCCGCCGAGTAAAGCAAGTAGTCGAAGTTACTTGCTTGGGCCGAAAGCGGTTCGGCCGGGCAAAGCAAGTAGTCGAAGTTACTTGCTTGGGCCGAAAGCGGCCCGGCCTAGCAAAGCAAGTAGTCGAAGTTACTTGTTTGAGCCGAAAGTGGTTCCGCCGAGCAAAGCAAGTAGCCGAAGTTACTTGCTTGGGCCGAAAATGGCCCCGCCGAGCAAAGCAAGTAGCCGAAGTTACTTGCTTCGGCCGAAAACGGCCCCGCCGAGCAAAGCAAGTAGCCGAAGTTACTTGCTTGGTTTGAAAACGGCCCAGCCTAGCAAAGCAAGTAGTCGAAGTTACTTGCTTGGGCCGAATGCGGTACCGCCGAGCAAAGCAAGTAGTCGAAGTTACTTGCTTCGACCGAAAGCGGCACCGCCGGGTAAAGCAAGTAGCCGAAGTTACTTGCTTCGACCGAAAGCGGCACCGCCGGGTAAAGCAAGTAGCCGAAGTTACTTGCTTCGGCCGAAAACGGCCCTGCCGAGCAAAGCAAGTAGCCGAAGTTACTTGCTTGGGCCGAATGCTGTACCGCCGAGCAAAGCAAGTAGTCGAAGTTACTTGCTTCGACCGAAAGCAGCCCCTCTCACCTCTTACTAGTAGTGTATCTTATTTCCCAGGGTACTCTCTAATTCAATTAGGGGGCTTAAGAGTAAAGCTGGAAATAAGGCTTGTCAGTTCCGCTAAAAGTTTCTAAATGTAGTTTGCTGCCAAATAGAACTTCTTAGTTTCGTTGCTCAGCATGAAGGGTTTTTCTGGCGAACAACTCTCATCTACACGCTGTCTCATCAATGCACTCTCGTCTACACAACATTGTCTACACAACATTGTCTACACAACATCGTCTAGACGACCTCGTCTACACAACATCGTCTAGACGACCTCGTCTACACAACATCGTCTACACGACCTCGTCTACAAACGACCTCATCTACACGCTGTCTCGCCTACAAGTTACCTCGTCTGCAATCATGCTGTATCCATCACAAATCATCTGCGACCAACTTGCTTCCTGCTCACCACCTGAAAAATAGTAACCCTACCTAGAATCCGGTGCCTATTTTTCGCCTTATAGAGCGCTTACAATGACGATACGGCAAGGCCATGAACCCGACCCGGTCGCATGGCCATTCAATTAGCGTTGAACCCGGCCCGGTCAGCATGGTCGTTCAACTAGCGTTGAACCCGGCCCGGTCAGCATGGCCGTTCAACTAGCGTTGAACCCGACCCGGTCGCATGGCCATTCAACTAGCATTGAACCCGGCCCGGTCAGCATGGCCATTCAACTAGCGTTGAACCCGGCCCGGTCAGCATGGCCGTTCAACTAGCGTTGAACCCGGCCCGGTCAGCATAGCAGTCCAGCTAGTCCATAGCCCGGCGCGCCCGCCGTGAAAGGCAAGGAAAGTGGAGGTGACACACAGCATGGAACCAAACGCGCAGGCCAGCGTGAAGGCAGCCAGTTCGCAAATGGGCAGCACGCAAATGCCTAGTCCGCATATAAGCGGCCCGGAAGCGGGCAGCGAGCGGTGGAGAAGATGGCTGCGAAAAATATACAGCCAGCGATATTTGCAGGTGATGGCGCTGCTCGGCGTCGCCTGGATGATTATTTTTAACTACATTCCCATGTACGGCATAATCATCGCGTTCAAAGAGTTCGACATCATCTTCCCGGTGTCGCAGGCGCCGTGGGTTGGATTGGACCAATTCAAAGAGTTTCTGAGCGACGATGAGGTGTGGAATGTAGTGCGTAACACGCTCGGCATCAGTCTCATCAAGTTGATCATCGGTTTTCCACTCCCGATTCTGTTCGCTCTGCTGCTGAACGAGATTCGTTCGGTCCTGTTCAAAAAATGGATCCAAACGATCACTTACCTGCCGCATTTCCTGAGCTGGGTCATTCTCGGCGGCATCCTCGCCACTTGGCTCGCGGATGTCGGCATCATCAATAAGGTGTTACTTGCGCTGAATTTCATCGATACTCCAATTACTTATTTGGCGGAGCCAAAATATTTCTGGACGATCATCATCACCTCGGATATTTGGAAGGAGCTCGGCTGGTCGGCCATCATTTATCTGGCTGCAATCAGCAGCGTGTCTCCTGAGCTGTACGAGGCGGCGACAATCGATGGAGCTGGACGCACTCAAAAAATGTGGAACATCACGCTGCCCTCCATCAAAGGCACGATTACGATTTTGTTCATCCTCGCGATTAGCGGCGTGCTGAACTCGAACTTCGACCAAATTCTCGTGCTGCGCAACTCGCTCAACGAGAGCGCCAGCAACGTTATCGACGTGTACGTGTACCAGACTGGCCTAGCGGACGGACGTTACTCCTATGCAACTGCGGTCGGGCTGCTGAAGTCGATCATCGCGCTCGGACTGCTGCTTGGGGCCAACTATATTACGAAAAAAATGAACGAGACCTCGCTGTTTTAGCGGGTGGTCCGGCGAGTGGTTCCTTGAAAGCCTATGGTCCACTACGTTTGGTTGAACCGTGAGGCCAGAGCGTAACGGCTCGGTAGGGCCCGTATGGCCGGAGCGGAACGTTTGGTCAAGCTTGTACGACCGTTAGCTCTCAGCAGCAACTCAACCGAAAGGAGAAGCCTATGTTAAGGATTTTCAGCTTAAAAAGACAAACGCCCGCCGAAGCGGCGTTCGGAATTTTCAACGGCCTGCTGATGCTCATCATCTGTTTCCTGACGCTGTACCCGATCTGGTATGTGCTCGTTAACTCCTTCAATGACGGCCAGGACGCCATGCGCGGCGGCATTTACTGGTGGCCGCGCGAGCTCAGCCTCGAGAACTTCCGGGCGGTGTTCCGCAGCGAAGGCATAATGACCGCGATGGGCATCACGGTCGCCAAAACACTGCTCGGCACGGCTGTGCACGTCTTTTTCACGGCAATGATCGCCTACGCTGTGTCTCGGCGGGAGCTGATCGGACGCAATTTGTACATGATTATCGGGACGATCACGATGTTTTTCGGCGGTGGACTTATCCCGTATTACCTGCTGATCCGCGATCTTGGTCTGCTCGACAGCTTCCTGGTGTACATCATTCCGGCGATGTTCAGCTTCTTTAACCTCATTATCTTTTTGAGCTTTTTCCGTGAAATTCCGGCGGGCCTGGAGGAAGCGGCCAAAATCGACGGGGCACACGACCTGACCATTTTCATACGGGTTGTCATTCCGGTGTCGATGCCAGTCATCGCTACAATCGCTCTCTTCCATGGCGTGTATCAATGGAACGACTATTTTACCGGCATGATCTACATTAACAACACGGATCTGCAGCCGATCCAGACTTTCCTTTACCGTGTTGTCGCCCAGTCCAGCTCGAATCAGATGTTGGCGGCGATGCCGAGCGGAGTCACGATTAACGTGACGAGCCAATCTCTGAAGCTGGCGACGATGGTCGTCACGACGGCCCCGATCGTCATTGTTTATCCGTTTTTGCAGAAGTATTTTGTGAAGGGGTTCATGATCGGTTCCATCAAGGGCTGATCTCGACTTATACATCCACCTTATAGAAAAGGGGCATCAACAAAATGGGAAAGATGCGCAAAGCGGCAACAACTCTGCTGGCTCTGGCCATGACCTTCTCGGTCGCTGCCTGCTCCGGCGGCAACAACGGCGGTAACAACACTAGTAATACCAATACAGGCGGAACCAGTGCAAGCCCGGCTCCATCCGCGAACACAGAAGCATCGACATCCCCGGCTCCGGCGGGCGACGGCGCTCCGGCTTGGCAGGCGGACACTTCTCCGATTTCATTCGACTGGTACATCAACTTCAGCTGGTTCAACAAAAAATGGGGCGGCGACGCTACAGCCGAGTACATCACGAAAAAAACAGGCGTGAAGCTGAACTTCATCGTGCCAGCTGGCAACGAAGCGGAGAAGTTGAACACGATGATGGCGTCCGGTTCGCTGCCTGACTTCATCACGCTCGGCTGGTATGAGGAGGCGGTCAAAAAGATGATCGCCGGCAAACTGGTTCTGCCGCTCAACGAACTGGCGGACGAGTATGATCCGTACTTTTTCAAAGTGGCAGATCCGGCTAAACTAGGCTGGTACACGCAGCCGGACAGCAATGTATACGGGTACCCGAACGCATCGTCATCCCCGGCTGACTATGAGAAATACGGCGAGAACTTCACGTCCAATCAGACGTTTGTCGTCCGCAAGGATATGTACGAGGCGATTGGCAAGCCGGATATGAGTACGCCAGCGGGCTTTTTGAAAGCTCTGAAGCTGGCGAAGGAAAAGTTCCCGGAAGTGAACGGTCAGCCGCTCATCCCGCTTGGTCTGCATGAGTTCACCGATGTCGGCAATGATTCTCTGCAGGATTACTTGCAGAACTTCCTGGCCATCCCGCGTCAAAAAGACGGTAAATTGTACGACCGCCGCACGGATCCGGAGTACGTTAAGTGGCTGAAGGTGTTCCGCCAAGCGAACCAGGACGGCATGCTGGCTAAAGATATTTTCATCGATAAACGCCCGCAAATGGAAGAGAAAATCGCTCAAGGCCGCTACTTCGCGATGCTGTATCAGCGGTCTGACTTTGCCGCGCAGAATATCTCGCTCTATCAAAAAGATCCGAACACGGCCTATATCGCCGTAGACGGACCGAAAAACGTTGACGGCGAAGAGCCGACTCTGTCTGGCCCTGGTATTTCCGGCTGGACGGTGACGCTCATTTCCAAAAATGTGAAGGACAAAAAGAGAGCCATTGCGTTTCTCAGCTACCTAATGAGCGAAGAAGGGAACAAGGATCTATTCCTTGGTGAAAAAGGCGTTTCCTATGATACGATAGACGGAAAAGACCAGTTCAAGCCGGAAGTGCTGGAACTGCTGAACAAGGATCGGGCTGCTTTTGATCAGAAATATGGCTCTTCATTCACGTACTGGATGCTCATGGATACAAACATGAATCTGCAATGGGCTCCGCCGAGCGTCGAGCCTGGAAAGCAGATGGAAGAGTGGACGAAGGGCAAGTCGATTAGCATGGCGGAATTCGATAACCTCGATCCAGATCCGACTAGCAAGGAAGGCGTTGCGCGCAGCAAAAACGACCGTTCATGGGGCAAAGCCTTACCTAAAATGCTGTTGGCTAAATCGGATGCGGAGTTTGACCAGATTTTCAATGACTTTGTGAAGGGTCGCAACCAACAAGAAGCGATTGATGCTTTCCGCCAGCAAAAATATGAAGAGAACCTAAAAAAGCTGGAAGCTTTGAACAACTAAGGGTGCGAGTAGTTAAGGCAGTGAACAACTAAGGTAATGAAAATTAAGCAGCGAACTATCATTTATCTCAAGTCCTAAAGCAGCAAGCCTGGTCATTCGAGCGATAACCGCCCGAGCGACCGGGCTTGCTCCATCCCATCCTGCAGCGAAAGGTGACCGGCCAACGTGAAAGCAAGCAGAGGACGATGGACTTCAGCGATCAAAAACTTCTCGGGAAGCCTGCCTCTTCAGGTGAAGCTGATCCTCTCGTTTGTGCTGGTTATTTTCATCCCGGTGCTGCTGTTCGCCTGGTATGCCTGGAGTGGTGTATCGTCCCGGTCGATTCAAGAGCTGACCAAAAAGAATGAAAGCATTCTCGACATTGAAAAGACGAACATCCAAAACAACGTCGAGGTAATGGAATGGACAGCTCAGCTGGCGCTCTCCAATCGGGAAATGAACGATTACCTGGAGCTCCAGGAGGAAATGGATACGGCTTGGCTGCTAGATTTTAAGAACAAAACCTATACCGGTTTCCAGTACTTCCTATTCAACAATCCTCGCATCGCCAACGTCCGACTGTTCACTAGCAATCCCAATGTGCATGAGTTCTGGCCGGTTGTCTTGAATGAATCTCGCATCCGCGAGAAGCCCTGGTACGACAAGGTCATGGAGCAGAGGGGCATCGTCTGGTGGGAAATCCAGCTCGGCCGGGAGATTCTTAAGGGAGCATCCACGGTCGAAGAGATCAAAGTACCCCATATGTCCCTCCTGCGTGAGTTTACCTATGCGGATGGAACGCATAACGGCATTATGGAAGTCAGCATGGAGGTTCGCCATTTTTTCACGAAAACGTTCAGTACGGTGCAGGACCCATCCTCGCAGCTTATTGTTGTGTCGCGTGGCGGCAGCGTTTACACGGATTCCTCGGCGGCTATTTTTAGCGAGACTTCGTCGGAGCAGCTTATGGCTGAACTACAGCTCACCGGTGAGGAGCGCAATGGGATCAGTCGTTTTGAAATGGATGGGCATTCCTATATGGCTATCCAGACTTTTATGCCGAGACTCGGCATTCATTTGGTGAACCTCGTTGGACTTGATGATACGTTGGCCGACATCCAGCGCACGCGCAATCTGTTCATTGTGATCATCGTTGTGCTGATGGCTGTGCTGAGCCTGCTTTCCTATTTCATGCATTCTATTATTCTCAAGCGGTTGCGTATTCTGCGAGATTCCATGAAAAAGGTTCGCGGAGGCGACTTACACGTTGATGTGCAGGTGCGCGGAAACGACGAGGTGGGCGAGCTCGCCCATCATTACCGTCAATTGCTCAAGAAGATCAACGAGTTGATCGTGGAGCAGGTTAATCGGCAAGCCGCCGGCAAAGAGGCGGAGCTGCGCTCGCTGAAAAACCAGATCGACTCGCATTTTTTGTACAATACGCTGGAAAATCTCAAAATGCTGGCTGAAATAGAGGGCCAGTACACCATCTCCGATGCGCTCACCTCGCTTGGCGGCATGATGCGTTACAGCCTGCAATGGACTCGGGGTCATGTGCGGCTGAGGGACGAGGTGCAGCATATTCAGAACTATATCGCGATCATGAACATCCGTTATGACGGGAAGCTGGAGCTGCGTCTGGATATTGCGCCGGAATGTTACGACCAGGAGGTGCTCAAAATGTCGCTGCAACCGCTCGTTGAAAACGCCGTGAAGCATGGCATGAACGATTTGGACGCCGAATCCGGCAAGCTGACGATTACGATTGGGGCTTTTGTCCGGTTGGAGGACTGCGTCATCGAGGTGACGGACAATGGCTGTGGCATCCCTGAGGAACGGCTTCGTTTGCTTAGCGGTATGCTGCGCATGGAAGAGACGGATTATCAGGAGCTGCGGAGCCATGCAGAAACACGGCGGAGCGAGGGCAGCGGCATCGGCTTACGCAATGTCGATCATCGCCTCGTTATGAGTTATGGGCGGGAGTATGGGTTACGGATGGAAAGTGTGGAAGGCAGCTATACGAGAATTGCAATGACTCTCCCTCATCTCATTCGGACCGGAGGTGACACGCGCTGATGCGTAGTCTGCTCATTGTTGACGACGAGAAAAATATCCGGCTCGGTCTGAAAGCGATGATCGAGCGCCAATTCCCGGGCCGTTATGCTTTCCGCTTTGCGGAGAACGGCCGCGAGGCGTTGAAGGAGCTGGCCGCCAGCCCGGCCGAGCTGATGATTACCGACATTCGCATGCCGGTTCTGGATGGGCTCGGGTTGCTGGAGCAGCTGCAGGAATGCGGGACGGGCGGAGCTGAGGGGAAGCTCGATGGAGGGAGTGGAACTGAGGGGAAGTTCGGCGGAGCGGGTGGAGCTGGAGGTAAGCTCGGTGGGTCTAGTGGAGCTGGAGGGAAGCTCGGTGAGAGCGGGACTGGGAGCGGCGATACAATCGGCACCGCCGGAATAACCCATACCACCGGAACAACCGATACCACCGGAACAACCGATACCACCGGAACAACCGGTACCACCGGAACAACTGGTAACACCGGAACAACCGACACCGCCGGAACAACCGGTACCACCGGAATAGCTGGGGCAGCTCCCTTGGTTATTATATTGAGCGGTCATGATGACTTCCCTTACGCGAAGGCGGCGATCCGGTATCAGGTGAAGGAATACCTGCTCAAACCGATTGTTCGTGAGGAGCTGTTCGGAGTTCTTGAGCGGTTGGAAGGTGAGCTTGACCGCCGAAGCGCGTTAGCACGTCTTATGGATGAAAATGAGCCAGTAGCTGAAAGGGCAACAAGCTGGCCGGGTGAGGCTTCCAGTCAGCTTGTGCAGGAGCTATTGAGGGAGGATACCGATCCGCGGCGGCTTCAAAGCCAGCTTGAGCACGCCAACCTCGGCTGGCTGTCCGGCGAGTATACACTCGGCATTATTCGGGGTGTGGGCAGAGTGGATCGAGCTTCGCGCAGCCGCACGATCTCACCGGCAGGAGCGGCCGCTGGGGTGAGATTTGGTCGCAGCGGAGGTGCGGTCACCGCTGGAGCGGAGCTTGAACGTAGCCAAGGTGTGCTCACTGCTGGGATGAAGCTTGACGGTAGCCAAAGTGTGGTCACCGCTGGGGAGAAGCTTGAACGTAGCCAAGGAGCGGTCAGCGCTGGGATGAAGCTTGGTCGCAGCCAGGGATCGGATACGCTTAATGAAGAAGTGGGTGAATTTTCGCCTATGCAGCGCCGATTGGAGCAACTTCTAGAGAGCGAAAGCGGTTGGGCGCTGCACGAGGGCCGGGACGGGGATCTCGTGCTCCTGGCACGAGAGGAAGTTCAACTGCGACGGCTGGCGGAACATTTGGAGGGTCACATCCTACTGAGTTGCCATTTGTCGCTCAGCTCACGTGTGCAAGGCATAGGTCAGATGAGGAGAGCATACAGCCAGGCACGGCAGGTACAGAAGTATTTTCTACTGAATCCCGGCTCCTCGTTGCTCGCCTACGACAGTCTTCGGAGACTCAGCTCCGGCTGCCAGCTTCCGACCGAGTCAATTCGTCGCTTATCCAATCTTCTCGGCACGGGCAGGTTGGCGGAGATGAAGCGACTGCTCCAGAGCATTCTGGACATTCGGCTGATCAGTCGCTGTGAAATCGGCTATCTTGAGGGCATTAGCCGACGACTGAATGAGGAGGTTTTTGACAGTGTGTTCCGTAGTTACGGCGAGGAGTCTATCGATATTCTCAAACTGTACAAGAGCGCGGGGCATATTGAGAACTTCGAGCGCTTCGAGGATTATTACGGCCATGTTGAGCAACTGCTGGAGCGGCTGGACGCATTCGTCAGCACAGTTCGCGGCATGCATACGGAACGCAGGGACTTGCAGAAGGCGGTCGATTACTTGCAAAAACATTACGCGGAAGATGTAAATATGGCTGTTGTCAGCAATCATATCTCGTTGAATTACACTTATTTTAGCCAGGCATTCAAGGAGCATACGGGAGAGAGCTTCTCCTCCTATTTGCGCAAGCTGCGGCTGAATCGGGCGAAGGAGCTGTTGGCCGAGTCTGAGCTTAAAGTGTACGAAATCAGCAGCCAGGCGGGCTTTGATAATGTGAAGCATTTTACACGTGTGTTCAAGGAGACGGAAGGCGTTACGCCGCTAGAATACCGCAGTAAGAAACAGGGAAGCGGCGCGGGGAGGTAGGACGCTCCACCTGCGAGTCCGGTAGCGCCGAAAGCAAGTAGCAAAAGCTACTTGAAGTCCGCGGGAGCGGCTCTGGCGCCGAAAACAAGTAGCAAAAGCTACTTGAAAGCCGACGGAGCAGCTCTGGCGCCGGAAGCAAGTAGCAAAAGCTACTTGAAAACCATCGTAGCAGCTCACGCGCCGGAAGCAAGTAGCAAAAGCTACTTGAAAGCCGACGGAGCAGCTCTGGCGCCGGAAGCAAGTAACAAAAGCTACTTGAAGACCGACGGAGCAGCTCTGGCGCCGGAAGCAAGTAGCAAAAGCTACTTGAAGACCGACGGAGCAGCTCTGGCGCCGGAAGCAAGTAGCAAAAGCTACTTGAAAGCCGACGGAGCGACTCCCTCGCCGGAAGCAAGTAGCAAAAGCTACTTGAAAACCATCGGAGCAGCTCACGCACCGAAAGCAAGTAGCAAAAGCTACTTGAAGACCGCCGTAGCGGCTCTGGCGCCGGAAGCAAGTAGCAAAAGCTACTTGAAAACCATCGGAGCAGCTCACGCACCGAAAGCAAGTAGCAAAAGCTACTTGAAGACCGCCGTAGCGGCTCTGGCGACGAAAGCAAGTAGCAAAAGCTACTTGAAGACCGACGGAGCAGCTCTGGCGCCGAAAACAAGTAGCAAAAGCTACTTGAAAACCATCGGAGCAGCTCACGCACCGAAAGCAAGTAGCAAAAGCTACTTGAAAGCGAGCAGCCAGTGGCCGCTCCGGCCCGTCGTTATTTTCGATTGGAGGGATTCGTGTGAAGAGTAAGCTATATCGGCAGCCGGAAGTAGATGGATGGGTAAAAGCGGAAGGCAAGCGCCTCGTGAACGGACGAGGGCAGGAACTGATTTTGCGCGGAGTCGGGCTTGGCAGCTGGCTGCTGCCGGAGGGCTATATGTGGAAGCTACCGGCAGGAGGTGATCGTCCGCGGCGGATCGAGCGGATGGTGACGGAGCTGATCGGGGAGCAGGATGCGGGTACGTTTTGGCGATCTTATTTTGACCGCTACATATCCGAGGCGGATATTCGCCGGCTGGCTTTCGAGGGCTTCAATTCGGTTCGAGTGCCGTTCAACGCACGAAAGCTGCTTGAAGGCGAGCTTAATGAAGAGGGTTATAGCCCCGAACAGCTTGAACTGCTCGACCGAGTCATCGACTGGTGCCGGACTTGGGGAATTTATGTCATCTTGGACATGCATGGTGCGCCGGGCGGCCAAACGGGAGCAAACATCGACGACTCCGAAAACGATCATCCGGAGCTTTTCACTTCGGAAGAGCATCGTCAAGCAGCTATTGATCTGTGGCGCTATTTGGCTCAGCGTTACAGGAATGAATGGATCGTAGCGGGTTATGACTTGCTGAACGAGCCTTTGCCAGATTACCACGGTAAGTACAAGGATCGGTTGGAGCCTCTTTATCGTGACATGATTGCAGCGATTCGCGAGGTCGACGAGCGGCATCTTATAATTTTGGAAGGCGCCCATTGGTCGACCGATTGGACGGTATTTACAGAGAAGCTTGACGATAATGTGCTTTATCAATTCCATAAATACTGGAATAACCCGGACACGGAAAGCATTCAGAAGTACTTGGATTTTCGTGATGCCTGGAATGTGCCCATATTTATGGGCGAGGGCGGAGAGAATGACCTGGACTGGTACGCGGGAGCGTTTCGACTTTTTGAGGATCATCGGATCAGCTGGAACTTTTGGACGTGGAAAAAAATAGACACAATCAACTCGCCCTGCTCCATCCCTAAACCGGAAGGCTGGGAAAAACTCGGTAACTGGCTCGAAGGTGGAAATAAACCGGATCAGGAGGAGACGCATCGCATCCTTGGCAGCTATCTGGACGGGATGTGGCTCGATGCATGCGATTACCGTCCCGAAGTTGTGAATGCGCTGCTGCGCCGTGCTCCGGTACGTATTCCAGCGATTCACTATGGTTATAAGGGCGAGGGAGAAAGCTTTGGCTTCAGGGACTCGGAGCAAGATCGGATCACTTGGCAAAGTGACTATCGTCGAGGTGACGGTCTTGCAATCCGAAAGTTGGATGGTGAACCGATGCTACCTCCCACGGAGCCGGGCTGGCATCCTTGGAATGCCGGCGATGGGCTTTGCGTTGAGTTGCGGGAAGACGGCTGGCTGGCGTATGAGTTTACAATCGCTGCGGATGATGCTGCTTCCAGACCGGCCGAGACAGCAGTCTCGACAGAGAAAGCGGCCTTGACTGAGACAGCAGCCTCTACTCAGGTAGCAGGCTTCACTGAGACAACGTCAGCAAAGCCCTCCGCTTCCACACCCTTTAACTTGAAGCTGCGACTGATGGCGGCGGGCGAGAAAGCCAAGGCCGGTGCGGCGCTGGAATTGGAGCTGGACGGTGTTCCGCTGGGCCAAGTGCCCGCAGGTTTTCATTGGAGCAGCGCGGAACTTGCGGATCGACTTCCGCTTTTATCGCCGGGCCTGCACCGGCTAGTCTTAACCGCCATAGGCGGAGGGTTGCTACTGGAGAGCGTGGAGTTTGATCGATCGTGACATTTAATTGGTTGCGTGTCTAAAGGATACGTACTATGATTAGACTAGAAAAAGGGCCGCAGATGTTACCAGCATCTGTGACCCGGGCACATAGCCGCTTTATGGGCGGTGGGCTTTGAAGAGGTTACAGCCGTAGAGTAGACCGCCAACCTATCTGGGGATTGGGCGGTCTACTTCTTTTTGTTGAAGGAAAGAATCAGCACGATCAACGTTGCGAAAGAAATCATCAACGTCAGCGTTTGAGATACCTCCATGGCATCACCTCCCTTCCGGGAGATTAGCCTGACCGCCCAACAGCCATCTATGTACTTGAAACTAGTATAGCTTGATTTGGAAACATAGGACATAACATATCTCAAATTCAAATTGTTAATTAGATCGAGAGAATTCGCGGGTAACTACCAGTCTCTTTTGTTGCTTCGCTGATTTCCACTTTCACAACCGAGCCTGCACCGGCTAGTCTTAACCGCCATAGGCGGAGGGCTGCTACTGGAGAGCGTGGAGCTTGTTCGATCGTGACATTTAATTGGTTGCGTGTCTAAAGGATACGTACTATGATTAAACTAGAAAAAGGGCCGCAGATGTTACCAGCATCTGTGACCCGGGCACATAGCCGCTTTATGGGCGGTGGGCTTAGACTGAGGTTTGTTCAAAGAATAGACCGTACCTTGTCACGGGTGGGCGGTCTATTTCTTTTTGTTGAAGGAAAGAATCAGCACGATTAACGTTGCGAAAGAAATCATCAACGTCAGCGTTTGAGATACCTCCATGGCATCACCTCCCTTCCGGGAGATTAGCCTGACCGCCCAACAGCCATCTATGTACTTGAAACTAGTATAGTAAACAAGACATAAATCCAATAGAGTTCGCGGGCAACCGTCGGGCTCTTTTTTTGTCTACTAAACGTATAGCGCGGTCTGCATCAGTCTTCATCCAAACCAGCCTTCACTTTTTCTCGATTTTTACTTACATAGCAGCGCTGCTCGACTGCGAATAGTGAAGCCAAATTACCCCAATGGAAATGTTAAGGGGCTTTGGCTTTGTGCGGGAATGCGGTAAAATAGCGCCTGAGAGCGAAACAATCGGGAGGGAAAGCCGTGAATGAGGCGATTCTCGTTGTCGAGGACGAAGACAAGATTGGCAGGCTGCTGGAAATTGAGCTGGAATGCGAGGGCTATCGTGTCGGCCGGGCTTCAAATGGGGCTCAGGCGCTTGAGCTGTACCGCTCCCAGGAATGGGACGCGGTGCTGCTGGACGTGATGCTGCCGGGTATGAGCGGCTTCGAGCTGCTTCGCCGTATCCGGCTTGCCGATTCAAGGACGCCGGTTCTGTTGTTGACGGCCAAAGACTCCGTGGAGGACAAGGTGGCAGGTCTTGACCAAGGAGCGAATGATTACATAACAAAGCCGTTCCAGATGGAGGAACTGCTTGCACGAGTACGAGCCGCGTTGCGGCTACGGCCTCCGGTCGGAGTCGGAGAGGGGACAGGCACAGACGAGCCGGAGGACTGGTTATGTGCGGGCGAGCTGCGGCTCAGTCCCGGCACGCGCGAGGTGACTCGGGAAGGCCAGCCCATAGAGCTGACTCCCCGCGAGTTCGATCTGCTGGTTTATTTGCTGCGCAACAAGCGCCAGGTGCTGAGCCGGGACCAGATTGTGCAGGCTGTGTGGGGATATGACTATGTGGGAGATACCAATGTGGTAGACGTCTATATTCGATATGTGCGCAAAAAGGTGGACATGGGCTTTTCACAGGAGCTGATTCACACGGTTCGTGGCATCGGTTATGTGTTGAGGGAAAGCTCATGAGGCTGCGCAGCAAAATCCACCTCTATTCATCCGTGCTATTCGCCGCCGTCATCATTCTGATGAATTTATCCATTTACGCGTTGTTCTGGCGTATGTCGATGAACAGCGAGCTGGACCGAGCCGAGGCGGAGGCCGTCACGGCTGCCGCAGGCCTGAGAGAAGCAGCGGACGCGGCTGCTATGAAGGATTTGCTGCGCGCTTATGTGCCGCTGGACGGGATGCTCGGCGTCGTTGGAGACAACGGAGCTGTAGAAGGCAGAGTCACCTCGGTGGGCCAGCCGGATCTGAGTCGTTGGAAGCTAGCTTTTGCGGACCAAAGAGAGGTGCGGACGGTCCGTTTCGAGGGGCGAACCTTCAGCTATGCCTCGATTCCGGTCATCTGGAGTGTAGGAGAGGTTGCCAATGTGCAGGTGCTGCAAAGCCTGGAGCCAGCAGCGGATAATCTCCGCGTCCTGAGCCGAGTGCTGATTGCGGTAACTATACTCGCATTGCTGCCGGTATTCCTGTCATCTTGGCTGCTGGGCAGGCTGGTGATGCATCCGATTCAGGCGATGACGTCGACGATGAGAGAAATCCGGGGTAGCGGAAGCTTTAGGCGGCTAAAACAGCGAGACGGCGCACGGGATGAGCTGGCTGAGATGGGAGAGACGTTCAATAGCATGATGGATCAGTTGGAAAGCAACTACGACAAGCAGAAGAGCTTTGTATCCAACGCTTCCCATGAATTAAAAACGCCGCTGACGGTCATTGAAAGTTATGCCAGTCTTCTTCTTCGGCGCGGCAAGGACAAGCCTGAGCTATTGGAAGAATCCATTCAAGCCATCCATTCCGAGTCGGTACGGATGAAAGAGATGACGGAGCAGCTGCTGCTGCTTGCCCGGCCCAAAGAGCAGTGGCTGGTATCGCTCGGACAGGTCGATCTGGGCGCAGCGGCGGAGGAATCGGCTCGTGCTTTCCGCAATGCTTATGGACGAGAAATTGCGGTCGACCTTCCAAAGCAGTCAGTGCTGGCATGGACCGATGGGGGCAAGCTCAAGCAGTTGTTATTCATTCTTTTGGATAATGCGCGCAAATACAGTGAGGAACAGATTGTCATAACCGTCACTCGGAAAAGCGATGGAGGCGCGCTGCTGCGCATCGTCGATCGTGGAATCGGTATTCCGAAGGAGCAGCTCCCGAAGGTATTCGACCGCTTTTATCGGGTGGATGAGTCCAGAACTCGGGGCATAGGCGGTGCGGGGCTTGGACTGTCTCTAGGCAAGGAACTGGCGGATGCGATCGGTGCGGAGCTGACTTTGGATAGTGTGGAGGGGCTGGGGACTACGGCAACGATTATTCTCTCAGCAAAATCTAATGGGGATCAAGTATCCTTCTCCCAAAGGGTCAAAAAGGAGGAGGGGGAGAGATGAGGTTGCGTTGGCGCAGGCTGTCAACCTTGCTGGGCTTGGCGGTCGCACTTGTGGCGATTGCCGTCTGGCTCATTTTAGAGAGGCCTTGGTCGAACCCGTCTTCACTCACTGCAATGGAGGCGGAAAACGTCGTTCTGGCGCATTATGACGGGGAGATCGAGGAGACTCGATTGAGCGGGGATCGCTACACACTTATTTTGCTCAGCGGGCAAAATCGATACGAACTTGGCGTCAGTGCTCAGGACGGGGATATTATGTCCATCCAAAGCCTAGGCCTAATCGCAGATGCGTCTCCGACTCCTGGAACAGTGGGATCAGGGAAGGTTTCTACAGGCACGACGCAGCCAGGAATCACGCCTAGCCCGGAACCGACGAATCTGCCTACGAGTTCACCAAGTACAGTGGACCCGAAGCCGTCTTCCGGAACGGGAAGCGCTCCTCCGCAGCCGACACCTAAACCTTCCAAAAAGCCAAAGCCTTCACCGCAGAAAACGGCTGGACCTTCCAGCACTTCGAAGCCAAAGCCGAAGTCGATCGGCATTACGGAAAAGCGTGCCGGGAAGCTGGCTGAGGCTCATACCAAGGGCAAGTTACAGGGAGTCAAGCGTGGCAGTGACAACGATTATTTGGTCGAGGTTGAGCTTGCCGATGGCAGAGAGGCTGAGGTACAAGTGAACGCCGTTTCGGGGAAAATAATGTCGGTCACATGGGACGAGAAAAACAAAGCGGCTGGCGACGATGACAACGACGATGCTGATGACGAGAAGGACAGTGATGATAAAAACGATAAAGACGACAAGGACGACAAGGACGACAAGGACGACAAGGACGATAAGGGCGATAAAGGTGACAAGAACGATGATTAAACAGGAAGAAGATCATAGCAGATGATTAAATATTTTCTATGTAGATAAAAGCGAGAGCCGTTACGCAAGCTTCAGCAATATGTACTAGGCGTTGTCTGAAAGAGCAAAGAGCTGTGTCATTCCGGTCTCAGCTTTTTATCATCGATTTCTAATCTAGCTCCAAGAGTCCTCTCATTCAAGGACGGTACATTGTAATTGTACTTCATCCCAACGAAAAACGATGAGGAGTGTTGAGCATGACTAGAAATAGAATAAATAGCCGGAAAACATGGGCAGTAGCGTTCTCGAGTATCCTTATCGCAGGAGCTGTTGGCGGAACAGCAGCCTTTGCCGCACAATCCGGCTCCATGATTGGTCTGGACAAAGCGAGCGAGAAAGCTCTGCAGCATACAAAAGGCAAAGTAGAGGGCGTCGAATTAGAGCGCAGCAAGGGCAAGGCATATTATGATGTCGATGTGCTTGATGCTTCTGGAAGTCAGTATGAAATTCATATTGATGCCTACAGTGGGGCATTCCTCGGCAAGTATGCCGGAGATGACAACCAAACGACAGGAAAAGCCGTTGGATCGAGCGGCTCGACTGTACCGAGCACGGATTCTCAGACGAAGCAAGGACAGTCGCAGTCCACTGTCACCTCCGGAGACATCGGAATGCAAGCTCTGATTGATGCTTTTAGCGGAGCATTCCTCGGCAGCTTTGTCGGATTTGAGAATCTGTTAGGAGAGAAAGCTTATGCATCGAGCAGTACAACTGCGCCGAGCACGAATTCTCAGCCAAAGCAGAGCGAGCAGTCCAATGATGCTTCCGCAGTCACAGCATGGAAAGCTTCGCAAGCCTCGAAGGCTGAAGTCGCTTCAAAGGCTGATACTGCATCGAAAGCGACCAATAAGTCGAAGGCAGCTGTGACCAAAGAGCAAGCGGTTGGGATCGCACAAAAGGCGGTCTCCGGCAAGCTAGTTGAGGTGGATCCGGATCGTGATGACGGCAGACTGGTTTACGAAGTAAAGCTGCTCACTGACAAAGGGACCGTCGAGGTTGAAGTTGATATAGCAACAGGCAAGATCACCGGCATGGATCATGATGACGATCGCGATGATCGCAAGGATGATGATCGTAATCACAAAGACGATGATGGCGATGATCGTGATAGTAACCATAACTGGACGCGTGGTGGTCATGACGATGATAACGATGATGATGATCATAACGATAAGGATGATTCGGATGATGACGATTCCGATGAAGATGATGACCGCTAATTAAGGTGAGATTGGCTTAATGAGCTTCAGCAGGGATTAACATAGATAAGGGAGCTTTGGGTCTTCGGGCCAGAAGCTCCCTTTTGTCGCGTGGAGCGACTAAAATGGTAAGTTTTGAACAAATAAATAGGCCGTCCCAATGGTCTGTGGAGACCTCAGGGACAGCCCGTTTTTATGGTGGGAATGAGCGAATGTGAATCGTAGATGGGTGAAATAGTTATCATGCAGCGTACTTGTCAGCTAGCTTGAATAGCTACTGTACTTTTTCTTATAATATCCGTGGCCGCGCTGGGGACGACTATTTCTATGATGGTAATCACTGCTGCTGTAATGTCGTCTGCTGCTGTGGCTTTTACTTCCCGTAAGAGAAGATAGTAAACGTTTGAGTAGATGTTTTAGCATATTCTTAACCTCCTGAATAAGTAGAATAAAACTTCAAGCAACTGCTCAAGCTTTTTGAAACATGACGGGTATCAAAAGCGTACGCCGTATTGTACTACTACGAATGAAGACGGCTAAAAGTTTCTTAAAAGCTGTAATAAGTAAGCAGCAGAAGCTGCTGGAGGTAAAAGTGTATGTGGACTGCAGTCGCGAGCAAATGTAAGGATATGATTAATAATTGGCGTGATTTTCCTCTTGCGAGCGGCAGCGTTTGGATGGGGCGTTATCGGATCCAGCATTTTATCGGCAGGGGTAGCTACGGGCAAGCTTACGCATGTACAGATATGACAACGAGTAATCAGGTTTTACTCAAACGAAGCATGCCAAGCAAGAAGGAAATCGGTATTTTGCTGCTGGAGAGAGAAAGTAGCATTTTGCAGAAATTGAACCATCCTCAAATTCCTAAGTGGTTAAGATATGAGAAGCAAGGTCGTCATGAGGCGCTTGTCATGGAGCTTATCGATGGTGAAAACTTGGAGCATAGGCTAATAGAGCAAAACCAGGTGTATTCTCTAAAGCAATCCTTAAATGTTTTGAAAGAGCTGTTGCAGCCGCTTGCTTATTTGCACCGGGCTGGATTTGTGCATCGGGATGTACGCATACCGAATGTGTTGGACAAAGAAGGCCGCTTGTACCTAATTGATTACGGTCTATCCTGTCGTATTGGGGAACAGCTGCCGGAAGAGCTGCGGCTGGCTTTAAAGGAAGCGGACCCACTTGAGTCTAACAGCGGTTCAGAGAGCAGTTGGTCCGTTGCGAAGCGTCGAATGAGACGGCCTGAAGCGGCGAGCGATTTGTACGGACTTGGGCATTTTTTTCTATTCATGATGTATGCAGGTTACGAATACCGCGAAGGCCAAGAGGAGCTTAGCTGGGAAGAGGAGCTGGAACTTCCGCAGGATGTAAATCGATTCGTAAGCAGACTGCTGCAGAAAACCGGGCCGGCATGGACCTCGGCTGAACATTGCAGCCAGGAGCTGGAGCAGCTTATAGCTTCTCTTCCGGACTGATTAAATGCCGTCATAGGACTCCTATTCTAATATTAAAGAGATAAATTCGAAATAACCAAACGCGTGTTAGAGGCTTTCTCTGCTTTAATCGGGCCTGTTGTTTTAATATTATTAATATCGGGAGTTCTAAAAGTGGGCCAAGCGGAGTTATATGGCGTAAAAGAAACCTCTATCCCTGGGGAGCTGTATACAATGACGCCTGCGGTAACTGTAAAAACTTCAATTTTAAGCTCAAAGCGGTTTCTTCCGCCTGACGGAAGGTTTGCAGATGGGTACGGCTGTTCAAAATCTCCGAAAATAAACGTTCTTGTTAATGAGATGTTGCTCGAATTATCAATATCAAAGCCTATTGAGGCTTGCACTGAAATGTCGCCGTCAGAAGCTTCGGGGAAGCCGGAAAAGATGCGGACAACAATAAAGAGTAAAATAAATAATACGAGAACGACTCCCAGGTTTAATCCATTGAAATGACTGATTTTAACTTGTTCAAATTCCATTCTATGTCCTCCCGCGCTCGTTATATCAATTATAGTCTATGAGGGAAATCATAGAACGGTGCGGGCTCAATAACGATAAAGAAGCCGTCTCCCGTCATCTAACGATGATTTACGGGACGGCTCTTTTGCAAGAAGGGTATTAGTAGATTTTAACTGCGCCCATACATTTCGTCGATCGATTTGCGGATGTCTTCATCCGACTTGCCTTCCACCTTCATAGAGATGGATTCCGCGGCAATTTGCAGGCAGACGCCGCAACGGGTCGCATGGTCATCCCACAGGATGGTGCCTTCCTCGCGCACTTCTTTGATGAAGCAGTTCAGGTTGCTCTTATGGCCGACGTTCTCCATGCAGCCGCAGTAGCAGGGCATTTGGGAGAGCAGATCCGTTGCTTTGGCGGTAGCTGTGTAGATGATGCGAACCTGCTCGGGCTGAGTATCCAGGAACTTGGGCAGCTCGGAAGCAGAAGCGGTCTCCTCTTGAATATCCGTAGTAGCATGGTCTCCATGCCCGTCTTGTGCGCCGCTCTCAGCATGGTTCGTAGAGTGGTTGTTGGCTGGTGCGGAGTCACCTCCGCCACATGCCGCCATCAGCAATATGAGGCTTAAGGAAACAATCGGCAACAGGCGACGAGGCGCCTTGCGTCGGGAAGAAATCGGGTTGCTCATGAGTGGGAGGCCTCCTTGGCTGGACAAGCAAATTCATTTTTTACTATACCATAAATTGCAATTCTCGCTTGAAAAAAGATGTTGACCCTCACGTTGCGTGAGGCCTTATTGTGAAGTCGAAGGGAGAGACGCAAAGATATGCTCAAGGTGAAGGAAGTGGCCGAAATGGCCGGTATCAGCGTCCGAACGCTGCATCATTATGACGAGATCGGCCTGCTTCATCCGGAGGAAGCGACCGATTCTGGCTATCGGCTTTACTCGGCCAAGGATCTGGCAGCCCTGCAGCAGATTTTGTTTTTCCGCGAGCTCGGATTCCCTTTGAAACAGATCAAGTCGATTCTGCAAGATCCCGGCTACCGCGAGGCCGAAGCGTTGCGACTGCACCGGGAGATGCTGCTGGAGAAGCGGCGTCGGCTGGACGCTTTGATTAACAACGTTGAAAAGACGATTCAACATGCCGAAGGAGAGATGGAAATGAGCGATACTGAGCGGTTCGGGGGTTTTGATTTCAGTAGCAATCCGTATGAACAGGAGGCAAGGGAGCGCTGGGGAGACAAAGCGGTAGATGGGGCAAATGAAAAGGCGAAAGGTATGAACAAGCAGGACCAGGAAGCGTTCAACGAACTGTACCGCAGGCTCGCTGCTGTCCGGCATTTGCAGCCGGAGTCGAATGAAGCTCAGGCGGCTATTGGAGAGTGGTACCTTTGCTTGGGGCAATTCGGCGATTATACGCCGGAAATGTTTCGCGGGCTGGGTCAAATGTACGTTGATGACGAGCGCTTCACCCGCAACATCGACAAGTTTGGTGAAGGGTTGGCCGTGTTCATGCGTGATGCGATGAGCGTATATGCGGATAGGACTATGATGGGCTAGGATGAAGGAGTATGGCTCGAAGCACGCGAAGTGATTAGAGCGTCCTGATTCGCTCTAGCAGCGAGTTGAACCGTTCCGAATGCATGTCCGATGAGCGAGGGAGGAGGCACTAGCGGATCGGAGCGGGTTGTCAACGATACGAACCGAGGGGGAGAAGTGACTTGAATAAGTTTCCTTTTGAAACGAGAACAATCCATTCCTTAGTCAAAGTGTTTGCCGATGAGCCGTTGAATGCGGAGTCGTTCCAGCAAGCTTCGGCGCTGCTAAACGAGACGTATTCATTCCAGCTAGCCTACCGTTCGGACCGTCAGATCAAAAATGTTCGGGCCGAAGCAAAGAGCGCGCTGCCGGGCTCGGTGACGATCCGAGAGATCGGCCTTGTGCCTGCAGATTTTCCAATTTACGCCGATCACGACGGCTTTCTGCTCCGCGACACTCCTGGCTTATACCCCGACCCTCTGTATCCGATTAACGACGGACTCGTTTGCCTGCCGAACCAATGGCGCGCGCTTTGGGTGACGGTAGAGCCGGACTCCGGTGCCGCTCCAGGCAGCTACGACATCGCTCTTTCGCTGGAATCGGAAGAGGGCGAAACGCTTGGCGCGGCGAGCTTTAAGCTGGAGCTTCTGCCGGCATCGCTTCCGCCGCAGCGTCTCATCCATACGGAGTGGTTCCACACCGACTGCATCGCGACACACTACAATGTTGACGTATGGAGCGAAGAGCATTGGCGACTCGTGGAGAAGTTCGTTCGCACCGCCGTAAACAGTGGCATCAACATGCTGTTGACGCCTCTGTTCACGCCGCCGCTGGATACCCGGATCGGTGGAGAACGCCCGACTGTACAGCTCATTGATGTAGAAAAAAGCGGAAGCGTTTACAGCTTTGGCTTTGAACGGCTGCAGCGCTGGGTGAACATGGCGAGAGCAGCGGGCGTGGAGTATTTTGAGATGAGCCATCTGTTTACGCAGTGGGGAGCCAAGCACGCGCCTAAAATTGTCGGAACGGTCAACGGCAGCGAAGAAAAGCTGTTTGGCTGGGAAACGGATGCGGCGGGCGACGAATATGGCTCCTTTTTGGAGCAGTTGCTACCGGAGCTGGTCCAGTTTATCGAAGGTAACGGCCTGAAGGACATCGTTTATTTTCACGTATCCGATGAGCCGACGATGTATTCGATCGATTCATATCGCTCGGCCAGCGAATTGCTCCAGCGACATATTAAGGGCTTTAAAGTGTTCGACGCGCTCTCGGAATACGAGTTCTATGAGCAGGGCCTTGTGCCGATTCCGGTCCCGGCCAACAATCACATCGAGCCGTTCCTCGAACACGGCGTAGAGAATTTGTGGACTTATTACTGCTGCGTTCAGTATAAGGGCGTAGCCAACCGATTTTTTGCATTTCCGTCCGTCCGCAGCCGGATTCTTGGTATGCAGCTATATAAGTACAACATCGCGGGTTTTCTGCAGTGGGGGTATAACTTCTGGTATTCGCAGTATTCCACCAAGGCGATTGATCCTTTCCGCGTCACGGACGCGGACGGAAGCTTCCCTGCGGGCGACGCATTCATCGTTTATCCTGGCCCGGACGGACCGTTGGAATCGCTTCGGTTGCAGGTTATGCGCGAAGCGCTGCAGGACCTGCGGGCGCTGCAAGGGCTGGAGCAGCGTATCGGTCGCGCGGCCGTAATGGAGCTGCTGGAGGAGGGACTGGACAGCCCGTTGACGTTCAGTTCTTATCCTCAGGAGGCGGACTGGTTACTTCGCAAGCGGGAACAGATTAACCATAAGCTGGCGAAAGTGTCCGAACTCGCAACTTAAGCGAAAGTAATTCCAGATCTGCAATGATAGACAGAGCGTTCTATTCAAATCGCAGGGAAAGATGACGCAGACGATGACTAAAGCGTGTCCTAATTAGGCATAAACAAGCGAATCCCCCTCGGGCAACAACTCCGCCGAGGGGGATTTTGCGTATCGTTGGTTAAATCGGGCTCTGCTACTAGGGTTGATAGCGTGCCCTTTCTTTCCCTAGTTTCATAAACTAGTTATATAAATCGGGTGAGAGAGGGTTTAAGATGAATGATGAAAAAACAGGAAACATAAGTTCCGGCAAATACACAGTAGGACTAGTTCTTGTTTTGTTTATTTTGCTTGTTATAGTGACCGGATTATTCGGAGGTAGTCGATCCGATGATCCGGTGCTGCCGCAGGGACTAACTCAAGGATTCGATATCGTTAATCAGAGCAGCGTAATTCTGACGCTCAGTCCGTTAACAGAAAGAAAGAATTTGGGTGTTCCTACAGATCCTCTTGTTCCCGGAGCAACGCATCGTTTTGAACTCGGTGTTACGCCTTTTTCCACAACGAGCGCCCAAGTCGTATATATCGGATTAAATGAAACTATGGTAACGTTCACTCTCGTTAATCAATTCAATTGGTTAGCGCCATATGATTGGTATAACCCTTATATTAAAAATATTATGGCTAGCGGTCTCGTACGAGCAAGTGAGGTTAGAAGGGGGCTACTGAATATTTTAAATGCCTAATTCTTGTTCACTATCTTTTGATTTTGAATGATATATACATGGTCACACAGAATATCTATATCTTCCTGATTATGACTGGTTAAGATTACCGTTTTATTTTCATTTTTCATATTTAACAGTAATTGACGCGTATGATTTACACTCTCACTATCCATCGCATTGAATGGTTCATCTAAGATAAGAACTTCTTGATTTTCCATAATAGCTTGAGCAAACGCAAGTTTTTGTTTCATACCTAACGAGTAATTTTTCACCTTTTGTTTAAGCTCAGGGCCCAATCCTACTTTTTTCATCGTTTCCATTATAACATGGTCATCAATAAGGTTAAGGATTCCGGCCCATCTTTTTAAATTCTCAAACCCTGTCTTATTCGCCAGATACCCTGGGCGATCAATGATTATACCAAAGTTCTTCGGAAAATCGGTGGACTTCCTTCGGTAGTCCGGATGGATGATAATTTCCCCCTGGTCTGGTCTCGTAAACCCGCATATCATTTTAAAAAAAACAGATTTACCGGAACCGTTCGGACCAACTAAACCATGAATTTTGCCCTTTTCAAAAGCAAGACTAACATTTTGGAACAGTACGTTTCCTTTAAAAGATTTGCTTACTCGATCGACTTCAATGATGTTCATAATGCCTCCTTAAGCTAAAGCGTTTTTTTATTCCGTATCAGATACATAATCACAGATGCCTCCAAAATAGAAAATACGAATAGAATTAGGGACAGATACAAAATCGTGTCTGGTTTCCCTGTTATATACCCGAAACTATTCAACCCCACCGGAACAATAGAAGAGAGATCCCTAGATAACCATCCCAAAAAAACGAAAGCTGCTAAGGTTAACACCTGATTTTTGATTTCCTTGGTCAGTAACATAACAATTAATGTGATGAATACATAATTAAGAATTTGTAAAAATCCGTTAACAAAGAAATGGTAAATTACTTGCCATAACGGTGTACTTTCTTTAATTGTTATTAATAATTGTAAAGATAGACCCCCAGAAAGCCCAACTGCAATAGTAATCACAAAAAGTAGAAGCAAAAATTTGATGATGGATACCATCATTCGAGCCATGAAGTTCTTTGCCCACATGTTAAACGACGAATACCTGATAATGTCGTAATAGTAGGGGCCTGAGAAGAATTCGGTGAGTTCGACCATAACTAAGTAAGCAAATCCGATGAAAACAATAGTATAGAATAAAACGAAAAGAATCATGGGATTTTCAGAATAGCCTATAAATCTTTGGAATAATAAATCCCACACGGTATGCGGCTCCAAGCCATAGTTCAAGACAGGGGTTGCAAGGCCAAATAGCAAGAGCAATCCGTAAACGGACTCTTTTTTGCGGGCAGCGAATATGGAAGGGATTCTTTTATATCGGCCGCTTTTAAGAACATCTATAACGAATATCAAAAAAATCGAAAAGGCTGCTAAAACTGTTACACCCACCCAAATAGACGTAAATGTCTCAAAGGCCGGATAAAAGGAAGTGTAATTGTATATTGTGAACCAGTTCCCCTTTGGGAAAAATTTAAAGGATACAACAATATAAATGAACAGCACAAATGAATAAATACCCATCCCCAATATCGTGGGCTTAATTGCGCATACAAACGAAGTCAGAATGGATAGGGATAACAAGGAAAATGTTAAAAGAACCAACTGAATAAGTAGAATTTGTGCCGGTGTATATCCCGTTGCCCTATAAACATAAATAATTTCGTTATAGGTGATATTATTCACCCCGTATGGGCTCCAATCCCACGAAAAGGGGAGGTCTAGCGTTAGAATCAAACCAACTGTCGTCCACAGTGCGATCAAAACAACCAGCGCCGGCAGCGACTTTGAAACCATAAAGATCATCCAACGGCGATAATTTTTTAGCCTGAGCAGTAGTAAATTATCGAAAGCCTGTAACGAGCTATAACTGCTATAGAAAATCCAGAAAGGTAGTACAATAAAAATGGTTAACCTGGAATGGGTCATGAAGTTCAATAAGTAATCCCATTTATTGATTTCCAACTCATAAGCTGCCGCAACACTTAGCAGTTCAATTCGTTCCATATAACCGACGCCGTAAAAAATTAAAACCAATGCGATCGACTTCCAGGTTAACAACTCGTCAGACACGGATTTCATGTTAACTGATCCAATCTATTCCTGTTAACTTTGAAACTAAAATATTGTAAAGCGAAGATAAGAATTAATAAGGACGCAGGCACCAAAAGGATAGTCATGGATATTTGCTTATAACCGAACGGGAATACGGAAAAAATGAATTGATAAGGCAATGAGAAAAGAGCGCCTAAAATAAACGAACCACAATAGTAGATCAATACAGGGATTGACAATGCGACAAACTGGTTTCTAATAAACAATAAAAACATGAATCCAATAGAAGTATAGCAGACCGCGTTGATCCCAACCCATAGTGAATATAAAAGCCCGTATGTGATTTCTCCGTAACGAAGTATTTGAGTAAATGTATATCTCGTAAATTGATCTTCAGTAATGGTTGTCTCATTCAGGCCATAGTCATAAAAATTCATTTGGATGAGACCTAAAGCGGGAAGGATATAGTATGCAATCACAAAACAAGAAAACATAAACAAAAATACAGTTATGAAGGTTAATAATGCATTGGATATAAATTTACTTTTTAAATAAGTTTCAATAGGTACTCTCGTTCTTGTGTATACATGAAATCTATTCTTTATCTCTCCGGAAAATAAGGACAAGTAGATAAAAGTGATTATAAAAGGGAAAATCATAGAAATTAAATTCTCCAATATAAAAAAATAAAAGTCCAGTGAATCTCTAAATACGTAGTCGCCCGCCCTCCAAACGGAAAAAGCAACAACCGATGCCAAAAACAAAGCGAATATCGTTACAAAACCGATGGAGCATCTTTCTTTGATGTTTTCAATAATCAAACGCTTCAAAATAAAATCCCCTCGCTTCGCTGTAGAATCTAAGGAGTTTCGTGACTCTCCCGCTTCTAAAAACAGGTTCTGGAAGGTGCACTATAATCACTCGTCGTCGAATACTTGATCCCTTCCCCGACTTACTGTGTTTTAAAGATATTTCGATTTCCCTATCAAAGTGAGCAACAATATGTATTATAACATGTAATTTTTTGATATAAAGTCTCTTTTTTTCAAATTATGTATATAATAAGACTCTAATTAAATGCATTATAAAATATGGAAAGTTGATGAAAGTTGAAGAAGATTGCGTTAGTTTTACTCGGTGGGGCTTTGCTGTTGGCAGGAAGCGTTAATGTATTTGCAGGCACTTCGTGGGAAATAGACTCGCACTGATTGAAATTGTTGCTGTATGTTTTAAAAATCGATTTTGATAACGGCCTATTTTTCTGTTGATTCGTTATGAACATATGTAACGCTTTTGTTAATTGATTGGGGCAAAAAACGGCAGCCTGCGAGAGCCCGCTTTACGATAACGAGGACGCTATCGGTGGTCAGCGGAGCGGGGAACAATAGCATGCGGGAATCCGCAGCACAAAAAAACAGGCTCTTGCGCAGCGCGCAAGGGCCTGTTTCTTAGTTCATTGTTTCCGTCAAGGAAATGAGGTGTTGTAGGTGTTTCCACGCCTCGCGGCGTTTCCGTCCGAGCGGGCGAGATACGCTCCGGCTACAGCGACGCAAGCGAGACCAGCTGCGTAGCCGGCCAAAATGTCGGTGGCGTAATGCACGCCGAAGTATAACCTGGCGTAACCGGTCACGGCAATAAAAAGCGTGCAGACAAGCACAGCTGTCAGCCGTACCGCCCAGGATCGGGCATAGCTCCAAATGATTAGCGCTAGCATGCCGTACAGCGCCATCGCGGTCATGGCGTGACCACTAGGAAAGCTATAGCCGCCAACGTCAAGCCATCCTTCATGCACCGGACGTTCGCGTGCAAACAGCAGCTTGAGCCCGTAGTTCAGCAGCAGGGCGGCGGCGACAGTTCCGATAATTGCGAATGCTTCCCTGCGCAGCCGCAGCAGCCAGAATATTGCGGAAGCCGTCAGTGTTACGGTAGCGGCTCCGATTGTTGACGCTAGAATATTGAATGGCTGCAGCAGCCAGCTCGGCTGATCGCCAGCTTTAAGGCTCCATGTCTCACGAATGATCTCGTCCAAAGATGTCGTTCCAGTTTGCGGCACCCACCAAACAATGCCCAGAAAGAGCAGGGTGGACGCAGCCGCTATACTCCATGCTTTCATGCCAAATACCAGCCTTTCTTATGTGAGTCATAATAATTATGGCATTATACCATGATTAAAGAGGGGCAGGGCATTGGTACCATAAGATACTAGGATAAGGACCGATAGAAAGAGCCGATATGAAATTTGAATCCGGCAGCGCGTCTTTAAAGTTGACAGTCCGCTAACGGAGTCAGCATAATTAAATTGGCAGATGTTTGAAATGAAATTCATAATACAACCGATAGTGCAGGCTTTCACAGGATTGAGAATACGGAGCAATGTGGGCACAAGATTTTAATTTCGGAGGAGAAATGGACATGCCAGAAAAGCAAGTTCCACGCTGGGCTTTTCTACTCGTCGGCGCAATCATAATACTGATCATAACAAGCAGCGTTTTTGCCATATATGCCTTAAGCCAGCCGAAAGAGGGCGAGTCGAAGCAGACAGGCGCAATAGAGCAGCGGATTATGGGATCTGAGTACTGGATCTGAGTACTGAATTTGAAGTACTGCGAATAAAGAGCTTGCATTACATAGTCAGCTCATTGCATGAATAATATTGTCGTTCTCTGCAGATTTCCCTACTTTTGGGAGATCTGTTTTTGATTTTTTGTAAGTCCGACGAATGGCCTAGAGCTCAATTTAACGAGTGACCTCGAATGCAGTTCCAACAAATAACCGAGAGTATGAAGCAACATTGATCCGAAGGAGCGAGCATGAACTAGGAACTAGGAACCAGTAATGCAAACCGAATCGGCTCAGCGTATATTCTAACCATTCCATAGAGTCTTAGACCGAGACCGTGATTGAAGTCATCAATCAAACATGTGGAAAGATTCGACAATTTTTTTGTTGACAGTCTATGCAAAGGTTTGCATAATGGGAGATGCGAGATCATGCAAGCGTTTGCATCTAGTGAATACTCTGGTCTTGCAATGGGCAAACCCGTGTCGACGGAGCAGCCAATCAGATTCTACTAGACAGCGATTCCGTAACGTACCAGATCTGTCCCGGTGGCAAGTCAACAGCGCACGCAGCATCGAAAATAGGAGGTGGGGAACCGCAAACAAACTTGGAATTCAGTTTGATTTGTAAGCGTTAACAATAAGCCTCATGACGGAATGTCCATCTGCTTGCAAATTGTACTTGCCCTTACTTTGAGAGGAGAATAATTCATGTCCCAAAAAAATCAAAAAATTAAGCCACGCTGGAGCATACTGCTCGCTGGCGCCGTTCTGCTGCAAACAATAGCCGGAGCCGGTTATGCCGCATATAACGGGAAAAGCTTCATAGGTACGGCATCTGCCGCGGAAAGCAGTGCTTTACCGGCAGCAACGAAGGACGGGGTTATTTTCCATGCGTGGAACTGGTCCTTCGACAACATCAAAGCGAATCTGCCCGCCATTGCGGCCGCAGGCTTCAAATCCATCCAGACTTCGCCGATCCAAGGCAATAAAGAGGCTGCAACTGCAGGCAGCAATTGGTGGGTACTGTACCAGCCTACGAACTTCACCATTGGAAACACGCAGCTAGGCACGCGGGAGCAATTTAGGCAGATGAATGCGGAAGCAGACAAATACGGCATCAGCATCATCGTTGATGTGGTCGCGAATCATACCGGTAATGCGGGCGGAGGCAATCTTACATACACGCCTGCAACCAATGTAGATCCTACTATCCTCAATAATCAATTTTTCTGGCATGAAAAAAGAGGCATCGAGAACTGGGATGACCGCTGGCAGGTAACGCAGTGGGGCATCGGTCTGCCGGATCTCAACACCTCCAATCAGGAGCTGCAGGATAAAATCATCGCATTCCTCAACGACGCGGTCGCCCTTGGCGCAGACGGATTCCGTTTTGATGCGGCGAAACATATCGAGCTTCCGGAGGATCCGGCCGGCTCGAACTTCTGGACTCGGGTGCTAGGTTCGCTGAACAACAAAGATAAGCTGTACAACTACGGTGAAATACTGCAGGGCGGTGCTGATAATATTGCCGGATATGCGAATCACATGAACGTAACCGCTTCGAAATACGGTGAAGAAGTCCGTTTGGCGGTTGGTTTCGGCGGCAATGTGAATGTCGGTCTGGCTCAGCCTTTCCTCGCGGGCAATGTAAATCCATCTAAGCTCGTTACCTGGGTAGAATCCCATGATACTTATGCCAATGACAGCAGTGAGTCCACGGCTATGACCGATTATCAGTTGAAAATGGGCTGGGCGCTCATCGCGGCACGGGCTCAAACGACTTCGCTCTTCTTCGATCGTCCGGCTGGCACTGGCAAATTCGGCAGCAACCTGGGCGCAACCGGCAAGGGATTGTGGAAGGACGGCGATATCATCGCGGTCAACAAATTCCATAACGCTATGGCTGCAGAGGGTGAATACCTGAGAACTCAGGGCAACCAAACGATGCTGATTGAGCGTGGCACGAAGGGCATGGTCATCGTCAATCTGGGCGGAAATATGCAAATCAACTCTGTCACGAATATGGCAAACGGCACTTATACGAATAAAGCTTCAGGAGGAGGCAGCTTCACCGTTGCGAATGGCCGTATTACCGGCAGTCTGGGTGCTGGAAAGATAGCTGTGTTGTACAACGATCCTAATACCATTGCAACTCCAACACCGCCTGCTCAGAATCTTGTGAATGTCACCTTTACGATTCAGAATGCTACAACTGTTATGGGTCAAAATGTTTACATTTCCGGCAGCATTCCTGAGCTGGGTAGCTGGGATGTAAGCAAAGCGATTGGTCCAGGCTCTTCCGCCTCTTATCCGACTTGGACGGTAACCGCCCAGCTTCCAGCGGGAACGGTAGTCCAATATAAAGCGCTCAAGAAGGACGCGAGCGGCAATGTCGTTTGGGAGAGCGGGGAGAACCGCAGCTACACTGTAAGCGCGTCGAACCCGAATGCAACATTTGCTTTTAGGCCGTAAAACATTCGTGGTATAAATTATTTATGAATGGCACGAGACGGGCCTCAGCCGTTAAGACTTTGATGTCCGTGTTGATGTAATTTATAGGCGAAGCAAACACGAGGAGGATGCCGATTATGGCATCCTTTTTTTATGACAATTAATGCAGTGCCTCCATCCATGGCGGAGAGGTTTTTTTCCGTGCCGGAACGGCTTTGCAGCTATCGTGTGTGGTTTCAAAATCGTCAAAGGGTATGTTACTCTAAAAGGGTTTAATTGGAAAATTTTGAGGATATGATTGAATTCCCGGCAATTAGCTGGATTGAAGGAGGGAACGTTAAATGAACCGAATTACTGGTATTAGTTTTGTCGCGTTTGGTTTGGCGATTCTGTTGTTTTATTCATCCACAGGCGGTGAAGTGAAGCCGTCCGAAAATTCTTCTCAAGAGTCTTATACACCGGCTATAATACGCGTTCAGTTTAACGATGTTTACAACTTCCATCCTAAAGCATCCATAAGCCAGCTCAGTGAGATAATCGCCACAGCCAGATGCAGCAGAAGCACCAGCCAATCCTTGCGGGAGACACGGAGATCCTGAACAAGATGGTAGATAGACCAGACGAAGATGACCAAATAAGCTAGCTGAAGCACGATAGATGGCATGATCATTTCCCCTCTCTGCAGGTTTTGGAAGCAAGCTTGCTGGTAACTTGCTGATATAGCATATGAGCCAGGCCTAGAGAGATATGACGGAGTGAGTGAATTTAAGAAAGCGTTTTCTTAGAATTTTACTACCTTCCAGATAGGCAACCCATTATACTAAAAGTATGGAAAACATTACTAAGCAGACGGGGTCGCTTGGAAGGAGCATTCTATGATCACGACACTTTATCTCATACGTCATGCAGAGTCCGTTTATAGACATGGAGAAGAGCGCAATCGAGGACTTTCTGAAAAGGGACATCTGGCAGCGAGCCGTGTTGCGACATTGCTGTCGAAGGAGGACATCCGGCTAATTGTCTCCAGTCCCTACGAGCGGGTGATTCAAACTGTGAAGCCGCTGGCGGAGCTGAGCGGGCTGACCATCCAGACGCATGAGGAGCTGCGGGAGCGCTCCATTGTGGGATTTGATCTGGAAGTTCCTTGGGAGCAATGCGTTGAGGCGATTCGGATTTCTTTTGCAGATAAGGATTATGCACTGTCCGGCGGTGAAACCACGAATGAAGCTCAGCAGCGAGTCATTCCGGTTATTGAGCGGCTGCTTGGGGAACATGGGGGTCAGGGAATTGCTGTCGGGACACACGGGAATATCATGACAATTTTGCTAAATTATTTCGACCCAAGTTATGAATTCGAGTTCTGGCAGGCCGCTTTGATGCCCGATGTTTACAAGCTTAGCTTTAGTGAAGGCAGGCTTATGGAAGTCCAACACTTGTGGAAAGTGGGCGCTGAGGGGGACAACGAGTGAAAAAGGTGATCAAACAGTCAGTTAAAGCTGTCTATGATGACAATGCTGGCCGCCCCATGAAACTCTATCATTTCAGCGAAGAGAGCGGCATAGAGACGTTCATACCTCGCGTCAAGGCGAGTCGAACGAATATGCCGCCGGTTGTCTGGGCGATTGACGAGGCCCATGAATTCATGTTTTTCGTGCCGCGCGCCTGCCCTAGAATTGTATACTCCCGAGGCGGGAGTATGTCTCAGGAGGACGAGGAACGCTTTTTCGGGCATACGGCGGCGGATAGGGTCATGGCGGTGGAAACGGGATGGCTGGATCGTATTATGAATGTAGTGCTCTATCGCTATGAGTTGCCGTCGGACAGCTTTGAGCTGTTCTCTGAGACAGCGGGTTATTACATTTCACGGGAAACGGTGGAGCCGTTGGAGGTCATAAGGTTGGAGGGATTGCTAGAGCGGCTGGCAGGGCTTGGCATCGAGCTCCGAGTGACCCCGAACCTTCATCCGCTTAGGAATGCAATTATGGGTTCGACCATCGACCTTTTCAGCATACATCAATTTGTGAACGCAAAAGAACCTTCACACTAATTGTTATGCCGCGAGAGATGCGGGATTAGCAACCAGTACTAGCGTAGGTCGGAGCTTTAACTTGGCGGATAGAGCTGGTCGAACTCCCGGCGCAGCATGCCGTAGATCAGTTCATCATGGCGTCGGCCATTGGTAAACATCTGCTCACGCAGCCGACCTTCCAGCTGGAAGCCTAGCGATTTTTGGAATTTCATAGACGCTTCGTTGAAGCTGTATACATGAGCGGTCGCCTTTTCATAGCGCAGCTCGTGAAAAAAGTATCGAAGCAACACTAGCACCGCATCGGATGCATATCCTTTGCGCCAGTGGGGGCGGAACAAGGCGATTCCGTATTGAAAGCTACCGAAGCGCTGATCACAATGATGCGAATTTATTGCACCGACCAGCTCCCCCTCCAGCGTCTCGATTGCCAGCGACATATTATCCTCTTCGGGTTCCTGCTCGGCCTTCTTTTCAGCCCAGATCCTGGTGGCTTCCTCCGAACGTGGGAAAAAGATCATGTCCGCCGCTCGGGCACCTTCTAGATCCTGGTCATTATCATGGAATAACTCCCAATCTTCGGGAGCAATCGGCCTTAGCCTAATTTTGCTGCCTGTCCAGCTGTTCATCGGGTTCTCTCCTTTATACTCTAAACTGAAACCTCTATGAAGACCCGAACGACAAAGCTATCGGGATCGATCTCTGAAAAATAGGTGAGCATATCCACTACATACACATCCCCGATTATTTTCATTCCGTTGCGCTCGATGTACTCTTTGAGGATGAAATAAGCTTCGGGAGTGCTCTCGTAAGAGCCCTTATAATCCATAACTGCATAAAGCCCTTTAGGCTTGGTAATCATTCTTTCTCCCGAAATTGGCTCCTGAAGCTTATTGGCTATATACCCCCAGGAAAAAATGCCGGATTCAAGACTTGCTTTGCTGTAAGTCGCCCAAATCGGAAATTCATGATAGATAAAGTGTTCTTCGCAGTAGCTTCGATGTTCGCTTAGTTTGGCGTTAAACTCCTCTTCGGTACCCCGCTCGAGTGGAGTCGCGATTAAATACTCCGCTTCACATTCCTCAAAGGATGGAACTTCCCGAAACGCCTCCATAGATTTCTCCGTCATATGAATGGCATTTTTTAATATATTTTGCATCCGGCCAATTCGAAGCTGCTCCATCTCCAGTTCCTGTTGCTTCTGTTTGAATAGCTCAATTAGATTTATGGCGTTTCGATTCTGGATAAAACTCTTTATTTCCTGTAGGGAACTTCCGGCCTTTTTAAGCACACTAATAATATCTAATATGTAGGATTGTCGGTACGAATAATAACGGTAACCGCTGGCATTAATGAATTCGGGCTTTAAGAGACCGATGTCATCGTAATGAAGCAGGGCATGCTTGGTTACTCCGCTTATTTTGGCTAGTTGGCTGATCGTGATGTAGCGGTTGCTGCTATCCGGCATTTGGAACTCCCCCGAATCTGAATTTACTATTGATGAGCCTAAATCTTACTCCATGAAAAAACTTTTGACTACAGGGTAACCCTATAGTTTAGTGTTGGATTTAGCAAAATTCTAGTTACTACTCGTGGAGGGATAAAGAAAAATGTACGGATTTAAACGGTGGCTCATTTTGGCCGTCGTATCCAGCGCTCTTTTGCTCATTGTTATGGATTCGACGATTCTTTATACCGCTTTACCCAGCTTAACTTATGATCTTGGCGCATCGGCGTCGGAGAAATTATGGATTCTGAACGGCTATTCGCTTGTTATGGCAGGTCTGCTCCCGGCGATGGGCACGCTTGGGGATCGTTACGGCCACAAAAAAATATTCGCTCTTGGTCTGCTTGTTTTTACGGCAACCTCGCTGTTGGCCGCTTTTGCTCCGACTCCGTCTGTATTAGTAGTCGCAAGGATTCTCCTTGCTGTTGGAGCGTCCATGATGATGCCTGCTACTTTGTCCATTATCAGAATGACTTTTACTAATCCGCGCGAGCTTGGACTAGCGATCGGAATCTGGGCGGCTATCGCCTCTGGAGGAGCGGGAATTGGCCCAATCATAGGCGGATTGTTGGTGGAGCACTATTGGTGGGGAGCCGCCTTTTTGATCAACGTTCCTATAGCCATCTTGGCGTTGGTGTTGACCTTGGTGTACGTTCCAAGTCATGAGGGCAATAAAGATACAAAGTGGGATCTTATCGGCTCCGCCCAGATTATGATCGCTTTGGTTGCGATTGTTTTTGCCATAAAAGAATTTGCCAAACGCGAAGGTTCCCCGGCGCTTGCTGCGATTAGCGCTGTTATCGGAATTGTCGCCATGATCATCTTTATTCGTCGTCAGCTCAAAAGCTCCAACCCGCTGCTTGATCTTTCACTCTTTAAACTATCTCCTTTTACGGCAGGATGTATTACAGCTGTCGTCGGCCTTTTTGGACAGTTGGGCATTCAGTACGTCATTACCCAGCGGCTTCAATTAGTGGAAGGATTGAGCCCTTTTCAAGCCGGATTAATTATGATAAGCATACCGGGGGCAGCTCTTATTGCTGGACCTGTGGCCGGAAAAATGATGGTTCGTTATAATGTCATCCGCATCAAAAGCATATCGCTTCTGCTTGCGGCTGTAGGGACGGCCATTTATCTCTTTCAATATGACGCCGGCATGATGGGGCAAATTATCGGTCTGGCATTTCTCGGATTAGGTTTGGGAGCAAGTATGACGGCAGCTTCTCACTCCATTATGAGCTCCGCGCCGCCTGAAAAAGCAGGGATGGCCGCATCAATTGAAGAAGTAGCGTATGAAGTCGGGGGTGCAGCCGGAATTGCAATCATCGGAAGTTTGTCAGGTCTGATTTACTCGCTCAACATGGTAATTCCGCAAGGGCTTCAAGTTCCCGCCAATGTCAAAGACAGCCTCGACGAAGCACTTATTGCAGCGGAAGGACTGCCCACTGGGGCATCCGAGGCCTTAATCGTGGCCGGGCGCACCGCTTTTGACGATTCCTTTATTGTTATCTTGATGGGACTAGCTATATTTTTTGCAGTAGCCTCGTTAAGCATCGGTCTGATAGGAGCTCGTTCAAAACAAAAAATGGCTGAGGAGTAAGCCGTGCCGATTCAGCAGCAGAGAGGTCTGCCGGATGACTACAGTTGCCGGGCATCGGCCTTAGCTCCTTTTCCAGTGACGGATTTTCGGTATTGGGGACGGCGTTTTAGGTAAAATGCTGTAGGTAAACTCAAGTAGGCAAAGCTTTGAGCAGCTTCCTTTTATTAAACATAAAAAGAGCACCCATATTTGGGTGCTCAATGTGGACCATTTCTATACTTTTGCCAAATCAGCCATTTCGATAGCAGTTTTGACATAAACAATGCCCTGTGGATCAGATTTACCACCTAACCACTGAATAATGTAATTTCCACCGCGCATACCTTGGTCAAATCCATTCATGAAGCTTATCCAGGTATACTCGCTATTTGCAGGGATCTCATGGCCGAAATAGTTTTTATTCGTGTCTTTGTGTTCTAAGGTCACTTTAAGAGGCTCCGAGCTTCTGTTGTAGAACGTAAGCTTGAGATGGCCAAAGCCGGGCTCGATTTTAAAGGAACTTTTTAGTTGGGTCTCCCCGGCCACCTTGACCGGTGTTAAAGGAATGTTTAATCCGATCTCTCTTGGAGCAATGCCTGGTCCTTTAGAGCTGCCGTAGAAGACCGACGCTGCTGGATTTACTTTACCAGGATCTAGCGTTTGTACTGGAGCGGCGGATGCTGTAATGAAAACGGCTAGTAAAAGAGTTAAGATTCCTAGAATGGCGCTTTTTTTCTTCACCTCTTTTTTTACCAACTTTCTATTTTTATGTTTTTTATATCCTGCAAATGGAATAATATAACAATATGTATTTTTAGGTCAAGATTAATCGTAACTGCTTAGGTACCTCTTAAAATACGAACTGCCCACGGTAAGCAAAAGCGAGGATAGGATAGCGTTGTTTGCCAAGCGTTGAAATGATGCTGCGAATGCGGGCAAAGTGCTCCGCATTATCCAGGGTTCGAAAAGCACCGGATATCTTGATTTTAACTTTCGCCATCCGAATATCCCGTTCGGCCTGATTATGGTCAAAAGGAACACGCGCATCGCGAATAAAGCGAAGAATCGCTTCTTTATGAAGCTGGAATCGTTCGCCCAGGTTGGCGGCTTTGCTCTTTTTGGCACGGCCTCTGCCGGAGGCAGGCACCAAGGGATTGGCCTGTGTCCATTCTTGACGGCCTTCTGCCAGAATGTCGTCATAACGCCGTTCCATATCGTTCACGATCTGTTCTTCAAGCGAAATTCCGGTTGCTCGGGATTCCTTGACCAGCTCCCAGCTCTCCTGCTGAAATACACGGATCAGCCTCGCCCATTCCTGCCCGTCGTACGCCTCAATACCGAGACATTCCCGGAGCAAATGAGCATTGCATAAGGCATGCTTAAAGCGGTATTCCGCATTGAAATAGGTGCTGAAACAGTCGTGGACGACAATTCCGGAATAAATCGGCAGGAAGCCAATCGCCTCTATGGCTTGTTTGCCCCGGCGGGGATCGACCCCGAGCAACGTCCAGAACGGGTTTGAAATCACGTGCAGCCAATGGCCGCGTCCCTCGACCCGGAATCCGGTTTCATCCGTATGGACGACAGCTGCTTCCATGAGTCGCTCCTGGATTTGGGTAAGCAAGGGCTCCATGGCCTCCGACATGCCCTGAATCCAGTTCAGCAGCGTCGACTCACTGGGACGCAATCCCTTAAGGTCGTGAAGCAACTGGCTGATGCGATCAAGGGGCAACAACTGCATTCCGTGCAAATACGTCGTCATGGCGACCCTACCGGATCCATATTGAACAGGTGCCTTGATCTCGCTCGGGAACGAAGCTTGTGTGATGCATTTGCAGTGGGGACAGGCTTTTCTCTGAGCCTGATGCTCGGTGATGACGATTCGTGGAGCAGGCAAGTCAAATACCTGACGTTTCGTATAACCGATAACCGCCGCGTCCTCCAGCGAATGGTGACAAGAGCCACAGGTAGAGACCCCATGCTCCATGATCTCATCAGGGGCATCGCTGAAGCGAAGTGTATGCCCTTCATGACCCGGTGGAGCTCCTTTTTTTCCACCGGATTTACGTAAGCTGGTTGGCTTGCGCAGTCCATCGCTGGAAGGGGGTTTGCTGCTGTTTTTCGAGTTTTGACCGAGTTGCCTTTCTAAATCTTTCACTCTTGTTTCCAACTGCTGGATTCGTCTCGTTTGTTGCTCGATTTGCACCGTCTGTTGCTCAATTTGCCTGGCTTGTTGCTCAATCGTTTGGGTCAGCATCGTGATGAATGCAGCTATTTCCTTATCTCCCTTGCTGATTTGCAAGATTTGTTCTGAATCTAGCTTCACGTTGTACCCTCATTTCGTTCTCTACGTTACTTGTATAATATCTCTTTTTATAGAGAGTACCTAAGTAGTTAGAGCGACCGAGCCTAGGTTGAGTAATTTTAGCAGGTGGAACCCCTGCTTGGAAAGGCAAAAGCCATGCCACCAATAGCGAGTCTTGGAGCGACAATGGTAACATTCTCGTTTAAGCGTAGACAGTTAGGATGCAGGCCTGAAAGTGATTGAGCCTCGAAAATTAGGAGAACGGGAAGGTCGACGAGCTTTACTACTCGGAAGACAACACTCGCTTAGACGTATAGGGCAAGTCTGAGGGAGGTTGCTCGGGGTCGAAGAGCCAGGCATGTATACCAATGGTTACTCAGCAACTCGGGAGGCCCAGACACTCTTCTGCGAATTAAGTACTTGTTAGGAACAACGTGAGGAGTATGGCGGACAAGCGCTAATACGTAAGGAAGCCAAATGGTAGTCTGGGAGTCGGATTGCCGCATAGTACCCGTGAAGCTGGTGTAATGTCGGTGGAGGGAAGGCAGGCGACACAAAATCGATCTTGATAAGGACACATTTACCGCACACTGAGGTAGAGAAGAAATGGAAACAAAATTAGCAAGAATAGCAGAGATGGCAAGTGTGGACCCTAAGCTGCGGTTTACTTCAATCGGACATTTTATCGATGCGGTAGCATTGATGGAAAGTCATAGAACAATGGAGACCGGGAAAGCAACAGGAGTCGACGGAGTCACGAAAGAGACGTATGAAGCGAATCTGGAGGCAAACGTAGAGAATCTGGTAAAACGAATAAAACAGAAAAGCTACAGACCGAAACCGGCCAGACGAACCTACATCCCGAAGGATGAGAAAAGTACGCGCCCGCTTGGTATTCCTGCTTACGAGGATAAGCTGGTGCAACACGCGCTGAAGAGAGTGCTCGAAGCCATTTATGAACAAGACTTCATGGACTTCTCCTATGGATTTCGCCCAAACCGAAGCATGCACGATGCATTGAAACGTCTGAACGCAATCATGGAAAGAGGACCGATCAATTACGTGGTGGACGCCGACATTAAAGGCTTCTTTAATCACGTCGATCATGAATGGTTGATGAAGTTTCTCGAACTACGGATCGGTGATCTCAATATCCATCGCCTCGTCAGGCGTATGTTGAAAGCCGGCATACAAGAGGAAGGCGAGTACGAGCCCACCGAAGAAGGAACCCCGCAAGGTTCAGTCGTGTCGCCAATGCTTGCAAACGTGTACCTGCACTATGTACTGGATCTCTGGTTTGAAGTGGCGGTGAAGAAACAATGCAGAGGTCAGGCTGAAATCATACGCTTTGCTGATGATTTCGTATGCTGCTTCCAATACAAAGAAGATGCAGAACGATTCTATGCCGCGCTTCGAACGAGGTTAGGAAAGTTTAATCTGAGCCTAGCGGAAGAGAAGACAAAGATCATCGAATTTGGACGTTTTACGGAGACAAACAGGAAAAAGCGTGGAGAAGGGAAGCCGGAAACATTCACCTTCCTGGGATTCACCCACTACGGTTCCAAAAGCCAGAAAGGTATGTTTCGGGTTAAACGCAAAACAAGCGGAAAGAAATTCAAACAAAAGGTTAAAGCGATGAAAACATGGATCAAGGCTAATCGTCATATGGAACAGAAGATGTTTCTTAAAACGCTCCGGGCCAAACTGGCAGGGCACTACCGATATTATGGAATTACGGATAATTTCGAGATGGTACACGCCTATTATGATATAACGATTAACCTGATGCTGAAATGGCTAAATCGCAGAAGCCAGAAAAAGAGTTTCACGAAGGAGAGATTTTTCGAAGTCTTAAAGAACTTCAAGCTGCCCAAACCGCGCGTCTACGTTAATATCTACGACATGCCAAAGCTGTAAGGATGATGTGAAGAGCCGTATGCGTAAATTGCGCCCGTACGGATCTGTGAGGGGTAGGGGTACAATCCGCGACGGAAAGGCCCCGCCTACTCGACCCTCAATTGTTCTTTACTCTGTCCCAATATGGGTCAAAAGTAGTTTTTTTTATATTTTTTTCCATAAAATGTTGACGGTCTTGTTGTGAATATATTATGGTATATAAAGGTTGTTGTATGAATGTTTCGATCATTTTAATCGGTGTTTTCAGCTTCTACATCTATTATATTTAGAGGCTGCATACATAAAATGAAATAGGAGGTATTTTAATGAAGGTAATTTTTAAAAAACAAGTTGTGGCAGGAGTCGTATTGGGTTGTTTATTGCTTCCCGCTGCAATGATAGGGGCCGCAGGCACACAAGTTTCGGGAACGCTCAACACACGAAATCCTTTAACTTCCGGACCTCAAGGATATGCCTATACGTATGGGTTCCAGACGATAACTGCGAAAGTTACCGCCAGTAAAGAGGGCTATACTACAACGTCATTGACCGCTTCTAAAAACGCGGGGAGTTCTGCGAACTCGGTAGAAACAGACTGGCTTACAGGACCGACATACGCATCTGCCGGTACCACATTCAATTCCGTTCACACTGGATATAATATTGATGGAGTCTATCAAACTTTATATTCAAGCAAGAGCTTCTAATCTGATCAAAAGCTATATGTAATTGAGGAGAAATAAAAATTATCTCGACGATGAACTTATCGTCGAGATAATTTTCTATGTGCACCCAGTATGGGTGCTATCTCTAGGGTTCAATTCCCGAATGGTGAAGACAGTAGGTATCCATAGCTTAAGGCGAGGGTGTCCATCGTGAGGTCGAATCTGAAGGAAGCTGGCGGCAGATCTCCGGTCTGAGGAGCTTAACGGTTTGATACAAACTATTGCGGAATAGGCCATGAACCGCCGTATACCGAACGGTACGTACGGTGGTGTGAGAGGTCGGGGGCTGGCGCCCCTCCTATTCGATTTGAGGGGAGAAAGATGAGGAAATATAGAGTTTTTATTATAACAACATTGATAACAACAAGCATTGTGGGTATATGTGCTTTTTTGTTCATATTTTTCTTTGGAGTGAAAGAAAGTTATCAACTATCGTCAGAAGTTTCTTTTTCGAATCAAAAAGGGATAATAAAGGGATATTTAATTGATTTTAATGATTTTAAAAATAAAGACGGGAATTTTCAACTTCAAATAGGATTAGGGAGTAATGAAGATAGAGAGATAGATTTTGAGATTTCTTCATTAATTAATTATGAGCAAAAAAAATTTAGAATTATTGAGTCAAACAGTGAAATGACAAGTTCGATTTTATCTGTAAGAAAAAACAAAAAGAGTGTAACTATAATAATAGATAAAGATGAATTTAAGTTGTATAGAAATAAGTTGGTATTGAATGTAAGACAGGATATAAAGCAGTTGAGCTATAAAAATAAATTGGTGAGAGATTCGACCACTCTTAATTTTACGTTCTATGTTGTCAATAAAAATGGAAAAAAACAAGATAGCGAAGTGAAAAAACATCCCGGGCGTGTAGTTGAAACTCCACTGGGGGATGATAAACAAACCGTTATATTTAATATCGTTTCCCCTCTTAAGAAGGGGGCCTTGATTAAAGTCGGAAAAGGTGAAGATATTTTAGTGAATTTAAATATAGGAGGAAATAATTCGAGAAATTATCTCGTTTGGGCTTATCTAAATTCAAATCAAGTTAAAATAAATGGATCTCCATATATTAATTTTGAAATTAGTGAAAACAAGATAGGCGCTGCTGAATTGAAAATAGAGAATAGTTTTCAGCCGGGTGTTTACGAATTGGAACTGTATTGTGTACCATCGCCTGAAGATATCACTAGAAATTTAAAGGAAGTAATCTCGGCCAAAAGGTATACAGTAAAGGTGGAGTAATCATGTATCGATTTATCTTTAGGCAATGGAAAAACAGGAGAATAACCGTGATGCTAATCGTTATTGGTTTTTTTATTGGTAGCTTAGTTATGTCACTTGGAACAAGCGCGGCTAAGGAATCAATGGAATATATAAAGGATCAAAAGGGTGGAGATCCTGAACAACAATTAGATATTTTTTTATCTGACGAGGGTGAATGGAATCAAAAAGATACTGAAAATATAGTTGAAAGAATAAGCGAATTTGGAGAAATACAGCTTCTTAGCTTAGAGAGTCGAAAGCTGGATCAGTACGGTGACACGTTTCCCGTCGTGCCGGTGTTATTTTATGAGGAAGAGAATTGGCATATTCCACTTGTGTCAGGGAAGTACTTTTCGACAAAAGACATGGAAGAGAAAAAAATTATACTTGGTAAGAGTATTGCCGAAAAGCATAAGATTCAATTAGGCGATCAATTAGAAATGGCAGGAGTATCTTTTACCGTTATTGGTATTGGTGGACGTTCAACAAGAGAAACTTCATGGGAGCATGCTATATATATGCCTTGGAAAAGTTATCGTGATCTATACGGTGATTTTTTCTTGAAAGAAAAAAATGCTGTTAGCATTCGTCTGAAAAGTGGGAAAGATCAGTTTGAACAGGTTAGTAAAGAATTCACAGAGATGGCGAATCTGAAAGGGATTCAATTGATTTATAAGGAAGTTAATGATGTAGATAGTAGTTCATTACGAAATACACTTGTTATAACCACAGTTTCTACAGTACTCATCTATACGATAGCGATTATAAATATTGTTTATTTGATGTTATATTGGGTGATGGAGCGAAGGAGAGAAATTGGTATTTTTAAAGCTATAGGTGCGAATAACAGATATATTGCAAAAGTTATTGTGCTTGAATTGTTGTTGATGTCTGTCATTGGCGGATCACTAGCTGTTTTGATGCAGTATTTAATGATGATACTTTTCTCTGGACCTTTAATTAAGGCGGGGATTTCTATCCAAGTATCTTGGCTGAATTTATTTTCTGCGCTGGGAGTATCGTTGTTTTTTGGAATGATTTCATCGATATCTCCAATTATAAAAGTAATACGGCTTGATCCGATTCATGTAATTCATCTTAAGTGAGGTGATATTCACTTGATAAGACTTATTTATCAATCAGTTTCAAACAAAAAGAATCAATTTTTTTTGTTGGTGGTACAGTTTACTATTGGTTTTTCTGCATTACTATTTGGATTGGGTTGTGTGTTTAATATAATGGAGTATAAAAAAACTATTGAATCTCTAAGTCCACTTGATGCAGTTCATGCTTATATTGATGAGGATAACTATCTTTTTGACAATGAAAAAGGTCTTGAAAGTAAATATATCAGGGTTTTCGAGAGATTGAAGAAGGAAGGGTTAGTAAAAAAAATCGGAATATTTGAGACGATGTATGTTTATGATGATATCAGCTCGCAAGAACTAAAAAATGAATCGCGTTTGTATGTTCTTAATGATGATAGTTTAGCAATGTCAAATCTCCATTTGAACAAAGGTTCATTAGAGCCATTACTGAATTATAAAAGTTCTATGGATTATGTACCGGTTATCGTTAGTGCCTCATTCAAAACTAAATATAAAGTCGGTCAGACATATTTGTTATATTATATGGATGCTCAAAAGAATGAATATACAAAAAAGAAAATCAAGGTAGTTGGGATGTTGGATTCTTCTACTCGCTTTTGGTCTGGTGGTGCTACTTATATTAGTGAAAATATCACCAACAATAAAAAGTTCATTTTAGCACCTCAATTTAAACCATTTGAATTGCCTATGTCATACGCATACAATTCCTTATTTCAACTGCCTGAAAACAAAAAAAATAAAGATGGCTTGATAGAGATTTCCTCGGTGTTTAAAAGCAGCGGTTTAAATGCAAAATATTCCCTCTTGAAAGATGAAATAAATGCATATAATGAACGTAGGAAAATAGTTACTATAAGCACTACAGTATTTGCTTCTATTTTGTTGTTGCTGGCTTTGCTAGGAAGTATCGGCGCCATTTTAGCCAGTATATCCACGAGGTATAAAGACTTTGGGATTTTCTATTCTATTGGATTTACCAAAATGAATATAATCAGGCTGGTTATCGGTGAGGTAGTGTCAGTTTTTCTCATCTCTTTTATTTTGTCTGTTCTTATTTTAAAACTCCTGCTCTCGACTTTATTGATTGATGAGGCACTGACAATTAATTTTTTTGTTATATTCATTTCATTTGCAATAATGATAACCTGTATTGTTATATCGGCTATCGTTCCATTTGTCAAACTCAAAAATATTGAACCAATCGAACTGATTAAAGGAGCGAATGGATAGATGAGCTTCATCAAGCTAAATGAAGTCAATAAATATTTTGAGGTCGGGGACAGAAAGAGTATTTTAACAGATATATCTCTGCAAATACAAAGCGGAGAAATGGTTTCCATTATGGGACCTTCGGGATCAGGGAAGACAACATTACTGAACATTTTAGGTCTTCTCGATCGTCCTACTAGCGGTTTCTATTATTTAGATGAATTAGATACCAATCAGTTTAATGATAAAGAGAGGGCGTTTGCGAGAAATGAGAAGATAGGTTTTGTATTCCAGAGTTTTAACTTAATTAATGAATTGTCTGCGCTGGAGAATGTTAAGTTGAAATATCAATTTTATAATTTACACAGTAAAAAAAGAGTGAGTCATAAAGAGGCAATAAAAAGAAGTAAAGATGCGCTGCAATTAGTAGGTTTAGAAGAGCATTTTAATAAGAGACCTTTACAACTTTCAGGAGGACAGCAACAAAGAGTGGCGATTGCTCGTGCAATCGTGAATCATCCAACGTTTATCTTGGCTGATGAACCAACCGGAGCGCTCGACTCAGAGACGGCAGAAGGAGTTATGGATATATTTAAACAATTAAATCAAGCTGGTAAGACAATCATTGTTGTTACACACAATACGGATGTTGCGAATCTTTGTGATCGTATTATTCAGTTAAAGGATGGATCGATAACTTGAGAGCGCTGGAGGTAGATTCGTGAGTGAAATCAAGTAGCAAAAGCTACTTGAGAGCGCTGGAAGCAGCGGCAATGGGTAAAAGAAGTATCAGCCCGGCTCCCGTCATACGAGGGCCGGGCTGATTGACGTTTATTTGATGCGAATGGAGTAGTCTCAGCGAGCCATCTCGGAAAAAGCAGATGCCGCCGCTTCCAGCGTGCGGGCGATGTCTTCCTCCGTATGGGCGGTTGTCAGGAACCAAGCTTCGTATTTTGACGGAGCTAAGCAGATTCCGCGCTCCAGCATAAGGCGGAAGAATTGGGCGAACTGTTCGCCGTCGGTGTCCTGCGCCTGCTCGTAGTCCGTGATCGGATGATCGCAGAAATGCGTGGAAAAGGCTCCGCGAATCCGGTTCACCGTCAGCGGAATGCCATGGCGGGAAGCCAGATCGGCAAGCCCGTCCGCTAAACCGGCGGCAAGTTTGTTCATACGGTCGTATATGCCTGGCTCCTGCAGAACTTCGAGGCAAGCGATGCCGCTTGCGATGGAGGCTGGGTTGCCAGCCATCGTGCCAGCTTGATAAGCCGGGCCGAGCGGCGCGACCTGCTCCATAATTTCCTTGCGGCCGCCGTAGGCGCCGATCGGCAGGCCTCCGCCGATGATTTTGCCAAGCGCCGTGAGATCAGGCTCAATCGCTGCTTGGTCAGGGAACGCGCCGAATGTCTGGGCGGTGCCATAGTGGAAGCGGAAACCCGTGATGACTTCGTCATAAATGACGATGGCTCCGGCTTCGCGGGTGAGACGGCATAGCTCCTCAAGGAAGCCTGGATGCGGCATAACCATGCCGAAGTTGCCGACAATCGGCTCTACCATGACGGCTGCAGTCTCGTCGCCCCAGCGTTCAAGGGCGGCTTTCAGCGCGGGAATATCGTTGAACGGAACGGTAATGACTTCGCTGGCGATGCTCTGCGGGATGCCGGCGCTGTCTGGAATGCCCAGCGTGGAAGGCCCGGAGCCTGCTGCAACGAGCACAAGATCGGAATGGCCGTGGTAACAGCCGGCGAATTTGATGATTTTATTGCGGCCCGTGTAGGCGCGCGCGACACGAATCGTCGTCATGACCGCTTCGGTGCCGGAGTTGACAAAGCGGACTTTGTCGAGCGATGGAATGGCATCTTTAAGCATGCGAGCCATATGGATTTCCAGTTCTGTCGGTGTGCCGTACAGCACGCCACTTGCGGCCGCGCGACTGATTGCTTCGGTAATATGTGGATGTGCATGACCGGTAATGATCGGGCCGTACGCACACAAATAATCGATATATTGGTTCCCGTCGACATCCCAGAAATAGGCGCCTTGGCCGCGCTTCATGAAAACGGGCGCGCCGCCGCCGACAGCTTTGAAAGAGCGGCTCGGGCTGTTGACGCCACCGACGATATGTTGAAGAGCCTCACCGTACAGCTGTTCTGAGCGGGCGCGGGACGCGCCGGGAATGGAGAAGGATGAGTCGGATGTATAGGACATAGGTTGGTACCTCCTGATGCTCTAGCGGGAATTGGGAATAAAGAGGGGAGAGCAGGTCGTCCTGCTCTCCCGGATGGGAAATGAAATTGTTTATTTGTATTGTCGTGCGAGGGCCGAAGCGGGCCGCACTTGGTTTACTGTATGAAGGCCAGCTCGATGCCTAACATCAAGGCGAGGCGTTATTCGCGCTATTGTTCGAGCTGTTATTCTCGGCTCCAGCCGGTGCATTTTGATTTTCTGTGAGCACTTCCTGCACGTATTCGCGCAGCTCGTCCTCGTCGGTAATGGCCAGCACCGAGGCTCCGCCAATCTTCTCGTCAGCAAGCAGCTTGCTCGGTGGAAGCTGAGCTGTGCCTGCATTTTGCAGCCCGAAACCGAGCTGGCCGAGCCGGATCATGTCATCTGCCGAAAGATTCGTTTCGATGAATGGGCTGACGCTGCGGATTATCGTGCTGAGCTGGGCGATATTGCCAAGGTTCTGCATTTTATCTGCAACGGCGCTCAGGAATTTACGTTGACGCTCTGTGCGTGTAAAGTCGCTCGTTGCGTCATGACGGAAGCGTACATATTGCAGCGCCTGATCGCCATTTAGCTCCTGATAGCCTTTTTTGAGATTAATGTCGTAACGGTTTTTGTCGGCGTTGTCGGTGTATCGCATATCCTTCTCAACATCGATGTTAATGCCGCCAATCGCGTCGACAAGTGATTTGAAGCCCTCGAATTCCGTGTAAACATAATATTGGATCTCTAAGCCCGTAAGCTCGCTCATCATCTGCATACTCAGCTTATAGCCGCCGAGTACAATCGCTTCATTGGCGCGGCCGCTGCCTTTACCTGGGATGTCGACCCAAGTGTCGCGCAGCAGCGAGAACAGATGAGCTTTCTTGGTGACAGGATCAATCGACACGATCATCATGGAATCGGAACGAGCCGGTTCCTTGGTCGTTTTTTTGCCTCTGCCGTCTCCGCCCATGAACAGAATGTTGACCCGTTCTTTACCTTCCCATTCGGGAGGTTTCTCCAACGCCTGATTGTTCTCGAATTGGTCGAAAATGGAGTCATTCGGATTCTTTTCAAGCCCATTCAAAGCGTTGTAGTTGTCAATAATAAAAAAGGCGATCAATGCCGCCATTAGGAGCACTGTGGCGAATAGAGCCCATAGCCAGGTGCGGCGTTTTTTGCTTTTTGGCGGCTTAGTCTCGGCAGGTTTAGGCTTGCCAGACGGCTGATGCCGGTCTTTTCTGCTTTCCATTCGGAAGGAAAAACTCCTTTCACTAAAACCAGTCTCTGTTCAAAATCGGAATGTAACGTATAATCGTGAACCCTGTTGAGGCAAATTTCCATCTAAAAATGCTTGGTAGGCCCGTCGCAGCTGCTTAAGTTGAAGATCCGTCATGCAGCGCCATGTCGAAGCCGAATCCCGTCGCTTGCTTCCCCTAGCTGTCGTAACATATCATAAAATTATAAATCCGGGGTCGGCAGGACGCAAGCTTTGCCGCAGGAAGCAGAAATGTAGCTGCCATTTCCCGGGAAATGTCGAGCACCAATAAGAAAGGGGCAAGTCATGAGCAACACGCCGGCTATAGAAGTGCGCGATCTGCGCAAGCAGTTCAGTGTACAGAAGAATAGAGAGGGGCTTTCCGGTGCCCTCAAGGATTTATTCAAGCGCGAATATCGCGAAATTACCGCAGTCAAAGATATTTCTTTTGAAATTCCCCAAGGGGAAATTTGCGGATATATCGGAGAGAATGGAGCTGGAAAATCCACCACGATCAAAATGCTGACGGGCATTCTCGTTCCAACAGCTGGACATTTAAGGGTGAACGGCTTCATTCCCCACAAGGATCGGGAGAAATTTGTCGGCGGCATCGGGGTCGTGTTTGGCCAACGGTCGCAGCTTTGGTGGGATATTGCCGTAACGGAATCTTTCCAACTGCTTCGTAAGATTTACCGCGTGTCGGAAGCAGATTATCGCAAAAGACTGGATGAGTTGGTCGAGCGCCTGCAATTGGGCGATCTGCTCAATCGTCCTGTGCGCAAGCTGAGTCTGGGCCAGCGCATGCGCTGTGAGGTTGTAGCCAGCCTGTTGCATAATCCATCGATTCTGTTCCTTGACGAGCCGACAATCGGCCTTGATATTGTGGTCAAAACCGAGATCCGCGACTTCCTCAAGACGCTGAATCGTGAGCAAGGAACGACCATTTTGCTGACGACTCATGACCTGCAGGATATCGAAGCTCTTTGCACAAGAGTAATCATGCTGGATGACGGGCGCATCATCTACGACGGAGGTCTAGATGAGCTCAAAAGCCGCTGGAGCCGCGGTCGCGAGATCACATTCCAGTTCGGCGAGCGCGTCAAGCCGCAGCAGTTGGCTGAGCTGACTGCGGGCTTGCCGGGCGTGACTTGGCGGGCGGACAGCGACGTCACTGCGGCGATGTGGCTGCCGAATGAAGTCAAAGTAGCTGACGCTTTGGCTCGTGTCGTAGGTGAATCCCGACTGGACATCCGCGATATGCAGATTATTGAGACCAATACGGACGACATTGTCCGCGAAATTTACCAGTCCGGGGATGCAGCATCACCGGGCAAGACGCGCGCAGCCGAGCTGGCTGTCGAAAGCGAGGCTGAAGCTAAAGCCGAAGAAGCGGCGACGCTCGCTAACGGTAGTGTGAAGCTGGACGAAGGCGTAGAGGCGACAACCGAAAATGAGGAAGCTGGAGCTGCCACTTCTTCAGGCAACACAGTTCAGGAGACTGAAGCAATTACAGCTGGACCAACACAGCCAGCTGGACGCGATGCGCTGGATCTCCCTGATCTGGAGGGCAGGGACAGCTTGACCGACTCGGACGCACAAGTGCCGGACGCCGCCGACGGAGACGCTGCTCAAACTGCCGGGGAAGAAAAAGTCCGCCCGCAAGGGAAGGAGCCGATTCGCCGTGGCTAGTGCTTATGTGGATCTGATCCGCATCCGCTTTTTGATGATGCTCGCTTATCGCGTTAATTATTACAGCGGCATCATTATTTATGCGATTAATATTGGAGCTTACTACTTTTTATGGGGAGCCATTTACGGAAGTCAGACCTCTCTGGCCGGTTTCACGATTGGGCAGATGACAACTTATGTCGCTGTGTCTTGGATGGCACGCGCTTTTTATTTCAACAATCTCGACCGAGAAATCAGCAATGAGATCCGCGATGGCAGTGTGGCGATCCAAATGATTCGTCCCTACAACTATCTTGTGGTCAAAATGATGCAGGGCTTCGGGGAAGGACTATTCCGTTTCCTCCTCTTTATGATTCCCGGCATGGCATTGGCCTGTCTGCTGTTCCCGGTGCGTCTGCCAACCGACCCCGCTACTTGGGCGGTATATCTTGTCATGCTGTTCTTTGCTTTCCTGATCAACTCGCAGATCAATATTTTGACGGGATTGGCTGCCTTTTTCGTCGAGAGCAGCGAGGGTATGATGAGGCTGAAACGCGTGGCGGTTGATTTGTTCTCCGGCGTTATCGTACCGATCAGCTTTTTCCCAGGCTGGTTGGGTGAAACGATGAAATGGCTGCCGTTCCAGGCGATTACGTACTTGCCAAGCTCTGTGTTCACCGGACGTACCCCGTCTCATGAGATTGCCGGCGTGCTCGGAATTCAATTGCTCTGGTTTGCCATTCTGCTGATTCCGATTGCGCTGGTGTGGCGCGCGGCGCGGCGCCGGTTGTTCGTACAGGGAGGATAACATGAATATTCGTTTCTATTTGTCCCTTTTTTGGGATTATTTCAAGAACTACGCAAAAACAAAGCTGACCTATCGAGCCGATTTCTGGATCGAGGTTTTGGCAGATCTTAGCTTCCAGGCGGTCAACCTGATCTTTATCCTGATCGTCTTTCAACACACACCGACGCTCGGCGGCTGGAGCGAGGCGGAAGTCATTTTCGTTTATGGCTTTTTCATGGTGCCGTTCGGTATTTTCTCTACGTTTTTCAACCTGTGGAATTTCAGCGACCGCTACATTACAAAAGGCGAAATGGACCGCGTCCTGACGCGCCCGGCGCATAACTGGTTCCAGGTAACGCTGGAAAATATGGACCCGCCTTCCCTAATTGGCTCCCTCGGGGGCGTCATCATTATGATCTCCTGCTGGATACAGCTCGGGCTGCCGCTGGGGTTCTGGGATATTCCGGTGATGATCTTGCTTATCCTAGGTGCCGTACTTGTGTACGGCGGCATTTATACGGCGCTGACGGCGATCGCTTTTTATTCCGATGCTCCGACCGGTATTCTGCCACTGATGTACAACATTCAGAACTACGGTCGATATCCGATCAACATCTACAACAAGTTCATCCGTTTCGTGCTGACCTGGCTCATTCCATTTGCCTTTGTGGGAGTTATTCCCGCGTCGTATTTCCTAGGGGATCATGGTGACGGACTGGCCGAGCTGGCACTGTTGACACCTGTAATGGGCATTGTGTTCATGACGTTCGGGATGCTTGTATGGAATCATGGTGTCAAAAGGTACCGGGGCGCTGGCTCTTAGAGCTTTAAGCAACTTAATATCGTAATACTGAAGGGAAATTCCACCATGTCGAATCTCGCAATGGGCGAGCCCGCTCCAGATTTTACGCTGCCCGCAGCGGGGGCGGAGGAGCCTCAAGTATCACTCTCCGATTACCGGGGAAGCAAAGTTATTCTCTATTTTTATCCTAAAAACAACACGACTGCCTGCACGCAGGAATCCTGTGATTTCCGCGACATGGAACCGAGCTTCCGCGGCTCGGGAACGGTCGTGCTGGGGATTAGCCCTGATGGCGTCAAATCGCATGGCAACTTCCGCGCCAAGCATGAATTGCCGTTCACACTGCTGTCGGATCAGGAGCATGAAGTAGCTGAATTATACGGCGTCTGGCAGCTCAAAAAGCTATACGGACGGGAGTATATGGGCGTTGTCCGTTCAACCTTCCTGATTGATGAAGAGGGACGCCTTATCAAGGAGTGGCGCGGCCTCAAGGTAAAGGGGCATGTGGCTGAGGTGCTGGCAAGCCTGGGGTGAATAGCAGCTGGGGCAACACATAAAATAAACCGTTCTTTTGTAAATGGGGGCGACAGCCATCCCATTACGAAGGAACGGTTTTTTGCGTTCAATAAGGATTTATTTTCAAATTTGGACATAGTAAGGATAGGACAGAATCGGAAGAGGAGACGCGACATGAGAGAAGGACGGCGAGTTAGGAGCAAACACAGCAATTCCGTGACCAAAAAATACTTTATTTTGCTGCTGGCAGGGATGCTGCTGGCCATTCCTGCTCAGGCAAGTGCGGCTGCAGCGCTGGCTCTAACCGAAAATGTGGAAAAGCCATCCCGGTCTAAAAGCATACCCTCGCCAAAGAGCCTACCGTCAGCAGTCTCATTCATCTCCCAAAATTCCGGAGTGATCCGTGTTGCGGCGGCTCCCATCGGACCTGCCAGGCCGCTTGTCATTGCGCATCGAGGGGCTTCAACTACAGCTCCCGAAAATACATTTGCCGCTTTTGATCACGCAGTGCAGAACGGGGCGGACTACATTGAGCTGGATGTCCAGCTTTCGCGTGATGGGGTTCCTTTTGTGCTGCATGATTCGACGCTTGATCGGACGACGAATGGACAAGGCGTTGCGTCACATCGGACGATATCCGAGCTCAGAGGACTCGACGCTGGTTCCTGGCATTCGAATAAATTCAAAGGCGAGCGCATCCCGATGCTCGACGAGGTGCTTCGCCGCTATGGAGGGCAGGTCGGCTTGCTGCTGGAGCTCAAGGACCCACAGCTGCAGCCGGGCTTGGAGCGGGCAGTGGCCGATGCGTTAACACGTCATAACTTGACCGGCGAGGAGAGGCTGGAGTCTTCCGCGTCCAACCCGGCATGGCGTAAAGCTCCCGTCATTGTGCAGTCGTTTGGCCTTCCGGCGCTGCGGCGATTCAATGACTTACTGCCGTCTGTGCCGCTATGCGTCATTATTTCCCGGGTGGAAGAGCTGGAGGAGACGCGTCTGCATGAGATGGCCGACTTTGCGACCTATACCAATATCCGCATGAAGCTGGCTGAGCCGCGCTATGTTCGCCGCATCCATAGCAGTGGCATGGCCGTTATGGTGTGGACGATAGACCGGAGGAGGGACGCCGTCAAGGCCGTTGCCGCAGGCGCGGATGGCATTGTGACGGATGATCCCCATCATTTTCGCGAGTGGATCAAAAAATCACCTTCCAGCACAACCTCCCCCTCGGGAACAGCTCCTCCTTCGAGATGATCGAATCTATTCGCCAACCAAGCGGGCCAACTTTTCTCTTATCTAGCATACAACGCCCCTCAGCTTCATAGAATCTAGCAAATAGATTCGCAGAATAGAAAGGGTGACGGGAAATGGCTAGAATGAACAAACTGCTGCATCTGATCGCATTAGGAGCGGCGATCTGTATCGGGTGGATCGGCATCGGAGGAGAAGGAGTGGGACGCGAAAGGCTGCATCAGTTGGCAGCCCCGCCAACAGCGCTGGCGGCCTCGGCCGCTCAGGTCCGAAGCATCGGCGAGCCGGAACTGCTTGACGCTTTGAAGCAGGCGGCTGTTTTGGCTGCGGAAAAAAAATCGGAGAATCCGGGCTTGCAGGCTGAGGGTCTGCAAGAGGATTCCTCTGTCGGCAACGGGGATGGAGCTGTAGGAGTTAAGCCGGACATAGGCGGAGACGAGACCAAGGGGACCGGAGCGAACACGGGCGGGAATGGAGTCGCTGGAGTCTCACAGGGCAAGGACCGGAATGGAACCGCTGGAACCGTAGAGAGTAAAGCGGGAAATGCCGCCCAGCTTGTTTCAAGCAAGTCAGAGGAGAAGAAACCTTCCGCCGGGGACAAAACGGTCTATCTCACCTTTGACGACGGACCGAGTGTACATACCAGCGATGTGCTGGATATTTTGCGAAAATACGGGGTCAAGGCGACCTTTTTCATGGTGGGACAGAATGTGAAGGGACAGTCGAAACTGGTTAAACGAGTGCAGGAGGAAGGTCATGCAATCGGCAACCATTCCTATAATCATGTTTACAAGGATATTTACAGCAGCTTCGCTGGTTATGCGCGCCAGACACTGCTCACCGAGCAAGCACTGCTAAACGCCGGAGTTGCGACGAATCTGGTACGGGCTCCAGGAGGAACGTTCACTAACTTTGATGCTGGGTATTTTAAAGCGATGAAGGCAGCGGGCTACACGATGGTGGATTGGAATGTGGACAGCGGGGATTCCCGGCGAGTCGGCGTACCAGCCAAGGAAATAATAGCAGGTGCAACATCGGTTCCGCTCAAGCGGGAGATGACGGTGTTGATTCATGATGGGACAGGACATGCGGAATCCGTTAAGGCTTTGCCGGCTATTATTGAATTTTATAAGGCTAGAGGGTACCGTTTCGCTGTTATAACCTCGAAGGTTGAGTCTCCTGTTTTTCCAGTCGCGAAGAAACTGAAATGGAAACGTGAAGCGCCGCAGCCTGCGGAAGTGACTGCATTTGCAGAGAAAAGCAACAAGCTGCGCAGTAGTCAGGCTTGGCTGGCGGCGGCAAGCAACGGAGTCGGGGAAGGTGCTGTCGTACCAGCCAGCGGAAAGGGCGGAGAGACGGCAAACCCGGCAAACCCGGCAAACCCGGCAAACCCGGCAAACCCGGCAAACCCGGTCAAACCCAAAACATATGGAACGCTTCAGGCGGATTTGCTGCTTCATTCCGGCTATGGAGAAGTACGGATCGGTTACGGTGAATACTTTGTTGTGGACGGCATGCTGACGGTGCCGGTACGACGCACGGTAGAGGCGCTGGGCGGTGGGGTGATCTGGAACGCGCCGGAAGGAACAGCTTCGATCATTGGATATTCCGGAATCGGCAGCTTGAATCGGGATACGGCTTTCCTCAATAGGGAAGGTAGATTGTACGCTCCGCTTAGTGAGGTGTTGGAGCTGATGGAAGATTCTCTCACCCGGATTGAGGTTTCGCCAGGTTTGGTGGAGGCATGGCTTGGCAGTGATACTGCTGCTTAGGATGGATAGAGAGAGTAGCTTCGTGTGTATGATTTTAAAGTAGCTTCATGCGTAACGGAACTGAGGAGCCTTATTTCGGCAAAATGGAGGGGTTACGAGGCGTAACGAAACGGAGAGACGTTATTGGGGGAATTTCAAGGTAATATCACGTTTTTTGACTCAAATAACGCGGCTCAGTTTTGTTAGATAATTTGTGACCTCTTTTGAGGGGAAATAGGCTCTCTCAGTTCCGTTAGGAAGTGAATGGACAAGCTGAGGCGCTCTGAGTTTCCCTAGTGTTGAAGCGAAGCAAGGGGAATTTTCATAAAAAACAGGAGGAAGCTGAGATGGGCTCAGCCTCCTCCTGTTTTTTTGTTATCCAAAATCGTAGACACAGCAGCCGCCAGCTTAAATACATATCGATGGACAGTCACTTTAGCATGTTCGTAGGAATGAGTCTAAATCTCTCAACCGCTGGCCAAACTGTCTAGTAGAAGATACCGCTAGATTGGGAGCGGATGGGAGGGTATCAACATGCAAAACCAGCCGGATCAGGAGCGAGAGACGTGGGGGAATTTGCACGAATCGGGGCGTAGGTATGAGCAGGAAGGGCAAACGTTAGGGGGGGCATCTCGCTTGCAGGAGGAGTGGCCGGAGCCGCGGCAGGCGCTGCTGGCGCGAATGGCCGCTCGTTCGGAGAGCGTGCTGCTTGGAAAGGGAGAAGTCATCGGACTGGCGATGACGGCTATGTTGGCTGGTGGGCATATTTTGCTAGAGGATGTCCCCGGAGTGGGTAAAACGCTGCTCGCACGCGCCTTGGCGCGCGTACTGGGAGGCAAGTTCCAGCGAATCCAATTTACCTCCGATTTGCTGCCAGCGGATTTGACGGGATCGGCCGTGTGGGATGCCCGAAAAGGGGAGTTCATTTACCGTGAGGGACCGGTTATGGCCAATGTTGTGCTTGCGGACGAGATCAACCGCACCTCGCCTCGTACCCAATCCGCATTGCTGGAAGCGATGGAGGAGCGCTGCGTAACGGTGGACGGGACTACGCGGAAGCTTGCTTCTCCCTGGCTGCTTATAGCAACGCAAAACCCGCTGGACAGCGAGGGGACTTTTCCACTGCCGGAGGCGCAGATGGATCGATTCATGATGAGGCTGTCGATCGGCTATCCGGAAGCTCGCGAGGAAATTCGCATGCTGGAAATGATGGGTGCTGGCGAGCAGCAAGCACCGGAGCAGCTACGGCCGGTTGTCTCCCCCCGACAATGGGAAGTGATGGCGGAGGAAAGTCGCTCCGTACATTGCAGCCCGGAGCTGCTCGCCTATATGGTGCGCATCGTACAAGCGACGCGATCCGCTCCCGAGTTGGAGCTTGGCGCGAGCCCCCGCGCATCGCGGGATTGGCTGCGTGCTGCGCAAGCGACAGCTTATATCGCGGGCCGGGACTATGTGCGACCGGCAGACCTGAAAGTTGTCGCCACATCGGTGCTGGCGCATCGGCTAGCCGCCAGAGGAGCTTACGGGCAGCCGGATCGTGAGCTGGCAATGCGAGCTCTTGCGCGGCTGCTGGCGGAAACGCCGTTGTCCGTAACTGGAAAGGCGGCTGCAAGATGAAGGCGGCGGGCAAGATGGGGCAAGCTGCTGGTACTGGAGGAGTCGTTGGTAGCCGAGCTTTAGGAGGAAACGGTGTCGGTGGAGCCGCTGCTGGGACTATTGCTGGAAGAGCCGCTGTCGGCGGTTCCAAAGGAAAGAGCGGCGGAAAGCTGAGGGCTGGCGATACAGCTGGGCTGCCTCGGACAAGACGGACTGCACTTATATTGCTTGCTGCGCTGCTCGGTGCGGCATTGGTCGCTGTCCTCCTGAGAGGAACAGCGCTCGATTGGTTTTTGGCCGGACTGCCGGCAGCTGTGCTGGCAATGGCGTGTTTGCCTAAGCTATGGGCGGCTGCTGGCGGGCTGAGCGTGGAGCGCGTCCTTGAGCCGGGCAGTAAGGACGGAGAGCTGTCGGTGCGGCTAATTTTTCATGGCCGCTGGATACCGCCACTACTACTTGTCCAGGTTAGGGAACAACTGGACAACCTTTCTGCCGCAGAGCGGAAACCGCTTGTTCTGACTCGCTGGCTGCTGCCGTGGCTGAGTAAGGAATGGACGGCTCATTATCGGGTCAGCGGCTTAGGACGCGGAGTTTATCAATTCGCTCCGGCGACGATAGTTGTTACGGACCCGCTCGGACTCGCATGCGGCATGTTGAAACTTGCTGCGCCGGGAAGCTTCACCGTACTGCCTCAGCCGGAGGAGGCCGGGGTGTTCCGGGCATTGTCCGTGTCTGAAAAGAATGCTTCGGAGCCGGGTGGCTTTGCCGGTGATGGGGGCGGCAAATCGGCTGGTCGCGGCGGAGCGGGGCCGCTTAATCGTGTTTATCGCGAAGGCGATTCGCTCCGGCGGATCGACTGGCGGCTGGCGGCGAAGGGCAGAGGACTGCACACGCGGCTGGATGAACATGGGGCATCGCCGGTTATGCTGATGCTGCTTGATTTGGATCCGCGCAGTTATAGGGAGACGGGAGCGGATGGCCTGCTGGATGCCTGCGCCGGACTTGCGGCCCGAGCACTGAAGGATGCTGGAGCCAACGGTTGTACTGTGAGATTGCAAGCTGGTGCGGAAGCAGAAGTTAAAGTTGCGCCGGGAGACAGCCGGGCTGCGCGGAATGCGGCTTTGCTGCTGGCCCGGGCAGTGCCAGCTCCCGGATCTGGTGCTGCGGAGGCACTTGAGCGATTGATGCTTGGAAAACAGTTGCCCCCTGGCAGCCGCATCGTTATTTTAACTCCAGGATGGGACATTAAGCTGTGGGAGCAACTGGCGGAACTCTCGCGTGCAGCTCGCTGTGGATTGGAACTGCATGTTCCCATTAAGAGCACGCTGCCCCTTCAAGCAAGGCGTGAGCGTGAGCAGTGGGCTAAGGGAGCGGGGGTATCCTTGGCTTGGTTTCCTTTCGATGCCAGCAGACGCCAGGGATGGAGGGGAAGGCTAAGCGTAAGGGAGGAGGATGGACATGGCTGGCAGGCATGGAGATGAACAAGGTGGATTACCGGGGAGCGGGCTTGTGCTGCAGGGAGCTGCGCGGAATGGGAACGTCCAGGGAGCAAGCGCTGGTTTAGGTGCTGGAATGAGCGTTAACGGGAAAGCTGGCGTGCAGCAGGCTGCCGCTGCCGTACCGACAGGCACAGGGAAAGCAGCCAACGGGAAAACGGGCTTGAAGCAGACAGTTGGACTAACAAGCGCCGGACTAACAGGTACAAACCAGGCGAAAGCAGGCCGAGTGAACGCCGGCCATGCCATCGTGGGAACGGCGGTTTCGGGAAGCACGGCTTCCCGAGCGCAAGATATCAAGGAGCATGTTGGCGGCTTGCTGGGCTGGCCCCTGCGTGCGGCTTCCAGCTTGCTGCTGCTTGCGCTGCTATTTGAGTGGTTACTGCCGCTCCAAGGGCTGCCACAGTGGACCCATGTATACGACCTTGGCATCCTGTTTGCGCTTGGAGCCTTTATTTTGCTAATTGGCGTGTTTCTGTTGTCGGACTGGGCGGCGTGGCTGCTCCGTTTAGTAGTCATATTGGCAGGAGCGGCGTTGCTGGGCGGCAGTGAGCCAAGTACGATGGAAAGCCTGATCGGATTGCCCGTACAGCTGCTGGATGATGCCCAAGCGCTGATTAGAGAGGGGCCTGTCGCCATGTCCGTTTCCGGGCAGGCGGTTTTTTTGCTGGGAGGATTGTCGATTCTCCTATCCGCTCTTCAAATGCTGGTGTGGATCCGCCAGTGGGGAATCGGGCTATTGGCGCTGACGGCCCTCTACCTCTGGTCTTTAAACCAGTGGTTTGGGCTGGACACACTCCCTAATCTCGCCCGGGCAGCTGCGGAAGGGTTGTTGCTGTCGGCGCTGCTGTCCTATCATCGGCTGAAAAGAAAGATCGAAGAGAACCCCGCCTCCTCGGCTGCAATGAAAAAGAGCGCGCCGCGAAGAGAGATGCCGGGCTGGCGCTGGTGGGCGGCTAGTGCGGCCGCAGCTGCGATGATTCCGCTTGGCGCAGCAGCTCTTTCCTGGGGCAAGGTCCAGACGGACGGACCGGCGGAATGGGCTTTGGGGGTGCAGCAGGCTATCCGCGACAACAACTCTGGATCATCCGGAGAGGGAAGGCCGCGCAGCGCGCCTGTATTCTCCGGCCAGCCGGGTTCCCAAGGCGCCGGAACGGGCGCGGGGGCGGCAGCTACAGGTTATAGCGAGAGCGATGCGCAGCTTGGGGCTCCGCTTTTTTTATCACAAGAACCGATATTCTGGGCGCTCTCCCCGAAACCGCTGTACTGGCGGATGGAGACAAAATCAGCCTACACCGGCCAAGGGTGGAGAGATGACACACGCGAGCTGCTGGCCGTACAGGTTGGCGGAAGGGATGCTGAGGCAGGGGGAAGCAGTGGAACGCTGGGGAGCGGGGCAGAGAAGTCAGATGTTGGAGAGAAGACAGATGTCGGAGAAAAGGCGGATATTGGAGAGAAGACAGATGTCGGAGAAAAGGCGGAGAGTGGGGCCCGGTTTGTAGCTGGCACGGGCAGAGGGGCAGAAGAGGGCCTGGGGACAGAAGAGGGGCCGGGGACAGAAGCGAGACTAATTCGGCAGACAGTTTGGTTGCCTCAGTTGATAGATGGAATACCTTTGCCGGTATCTGGAGTGGAACCGGATTTAATCACAGCGGAATCACTATCTGGCGGATTACAAAAGAAACAGGCGAGTTACCTTCAGGAAATGGGCGGAGGCGCGATATACATGCCTAATGCTGAGGAGGGACAGCTGACGTACACGGTAGAATCACGGCTAGACGAACCTGCTGCGGACATGCTTCGCCAGGTGGGGGAGGCAGAGCGCAGTGATGCAGGGAAGAAAGAGCGTAGTATTGATGCAGGGAAGAAAGAGCATAGTGATGCGGAGCAGGCAGAGCGCAGTGATGCAGGGAAGAAAGAGCATAGTATTGATGCAGGGAAGAAAGAGCATAGTGATGCGGAGCAGGCAGAGCGCAGTACGGTGGAGCAAGAGCAGCTTGAGCTCCAGTTGAAGGCCAACCTTCAGTTGCCGGCGGAACTGCCGGAGCGGGTCAGAGAGCTGGCCCAGAAGATTGCGAAGGATGCGGGGGAGAATCGTTATGACCGCGCGCTTGCCATGCAGGATTACTTGAAGACGAGCTTCCGCTATACGCTCACAGATACTCAGGTTCCAGGTGCGGGAGAGGATTTGGTCGATCAGTTTCTCTTTGAGCAAAAGGCAGGTTACTGCGTGCATTTTTCCACCGCGATGGTCGTTATGCTCAGGTCGGTCGATATTCCGGCGCGCTGGGTTAAAGGTTTTGCGCCCGGTGATGAGCTGTCGGCCGAGCAAGCTCCGGCCGCCGCGCGGAAGGCGCTGGCACGCGTTAATGCCAGCGGCAGCATGTACCAGGTGAGCGCGGCGGACGCGCATGCCTGGGTTGAGGTTTATTTTCCCGGCGCGGGCTGGGTCCCGTTCGACCCGACGCCGGGATACGCCGCAGGCGCGGAGCAGCCGGCAGCGGCAGCGCCGCCGGCTGTGGAAGGCTCCTCCGGCGGAGGCGAAGCCGCCGGAGAGGCGCCGCGCGGGGCGGAGGCTTCCAGCCCCGCGCTGGCGGAGCAGCTGCGCGCGGCCGCCGGCGACGCGGCGCGCCTGGCCGCCGCGTTAGCGCGCGCAGCCGCGCAGCCGGCCCCGCTCGCGGCCAGCGCAGCGCTGGCCGCGGCCGCGGCTGCGCTGGCGTCGCCGGCGCTGCGCGGACGGCTGCGCCTCGCGCTGGCGCTGCGGCGCTACGCGCGCCATGCCGGCGCAGCCAGCGCTGCGGCGGAGGCGCGCGCGGAACGCGCCCGCCGCGCCGCGCAGCGGGCCGCGCTGCTCGCCGCAGCGGAGGCGCTGCTGCGCGCGCTGGAGCGCCGCGGCGGCGCGGGCCCGGCGGCTGCAAGCGCCGCCGCCGGCCCGGCCGAGCGCGCCGCAGCGCTCGCGCCGCTGCTGGCGCCGGAGGCCGGCGCGCAGCTGCGCCGGCTCGCCGCCTGGGCCGAGGGCGCGCGCTTTGGCGCTCCGGCCGCCTGGCGCGGGCCGACGCCAGCGCAGCTCGCTAGCTGCGCGGCCGCGCTGCAGGCTCGGCGCGCCTGGCCGTCCGCCGGGCAAGCTCCGCGTCTCGGCTAAGCACTATAAGTGCCTATTGCTCGCACGCCAACGGAACTGACACACCTTATTTCAAACAAATCAGCGCTTTTTCAAGCGTAACGAAACTCAGCGACGCTATTTCGCGGGAAAATCGCTCTAACTATGCTCTTTGGTGGGAATAACGCGTCTCAGTTCCGTTGCAAATTGAAATGCTCAATATATGGCCAAATAGCGCGTCTCAGTTCCGTTAATCATGATGCATTCAAACTCCTCCATCCAACACAGCATGCCACCTAGCCCCATTCAACAGCACAGCATGCCAAACGGAGTCGACGCTATCCATCAGCGCTGTTGCCCAAGCATCGTAGGTTGCTCACTGCCTGCTTCCGCTCGCGCTCGCGGCTAGACAACCTCATGATCCGAAAGCCTTTTTCTCCCATGTCGACAATCCGGGACGCGCCTTGACTGGCCGGAAGCAGCTTGGATATAATGAGTCCAATTGATTGAGGGAGGTTCGGGCGTGAACAAGCCTAATGAAATGATCGTTGTTCTTGATTTTGGAGGACAGTACAACCAGCTGATTGCTCGGCGCATCCGGGATCTCGGCGTCTACAGTGAGCTGCTGCCATACAATACACCAGCATCCAAGCTGCGTGAGCTGGCGCCAAAGGGTATCGTGTTCTCAGGAGGACCAGCCAGCGTTTATGAAGAAAATTCCCCGATGGTGGACCCAGAGATTTTCGAGCTTGGGCTGCCAATTTTCGGCATTTGCTACGGCATGCAGCTGATGAGCCACCAGCTTAAAGGCAAAGTTCAGCGCGCCGGCAAGCGCGAATACGGCCGTGCAGACGTAACGTTCGTGGAAGGCGCTGATTTGGCGCTTGGCCTGCAAAATACCCAGACGGTATGGATGAGCCACACCGATCTCGTCGTTGAAATGCCGGAAGGCTTCCGCTTGGATGCGGGAACGGAACATGCGCCGATCGCGGCCATGAGCCATCCGGAGAAGAAGTTTTACGCAGTACAGTTCCACCCGGAAGTTCGTCACTCCGTTTACGGCAATGACATGATCCGCAACTTCCTCTTCACGATCTGTGGATGTGAAGGCAACTGGAGCATGGAAACGTTCATCGATGACGCGATTCGCGACATTCGTGAGCAAGTAGGCGAAACTGGCCGTGTGCTTTGCGCTCTGTCCGGCGGCGTGGATTCTTCCGTTGTTGCGATGCTGGTACACAAAGCGATCGGCGATCGTCTGACCTGTATGTTCATCGACCATGGCCTGCTTCGCAAAGGCGAGGCTGAAGGCGTAATGGAAACTTTTGTCGGTAAGTTCGGCATTGAAGTGATCAAGATCGATGCCAAAGAGCGCTTCATGAGCAAGCTGAGCGGTGTGAGCGATCCTGAGCAAAAGCGCAAAATTATCGGCAACGAATTCGTCTACCTCTTCCAGGAGGAATCCGATAAACTTGCGAGCTACGAATTCCTTGCGCAGGGAACCCTGTACACGGACATCGTAGAGAGCGGTACGGCTACCGCGCAAACGATCAAGTCCCATCATAACGTTGGCGGCTTGCCGGAGGACATCAAGTTCAAGCTTGTTGAGCCGCTCAAAACGCTGTTCAAGGACGAAGTTCGCAAAGTCGGCTCCGAATGCGGCCTGCCGGATGCAATCGTGATGCGCCAGCCGTTCCCGGGACCGGGACTGGCCATCCGTGTACTTGGCGAAGTGACCGAAGAGAAGCTGGAAATCGTCCGTGAGTCCGACGCCATTTTGCGCGATGAAATCGCCAAAGCCGGTCTGGATCGCGAAATCTGGCAGTACTTCACGGCATTGCCGGGCATGCGCAGCGTAGGCGTTATGGGCGACGCCCGTACGTACTCCTACACGGTCGGCATCCGCGCCGTAACGTCCATCGACGGCATGACCGCCGACTGGGCGCGTATTCCTTGGGATGTGCTGGAGAAAATCAGCGTACGCATCGTTAATGAGGTCGACAACGTCAACCGCATTGTGTACGACATTACCTCCAAGCCGCCTGCCACGATCGAGTGGGAGTAGGCACTTAGAAGCTGTAAGCTCTGAGTTGTAGCAGCTTCATTCATGCAGCGTTTCACCGGAATCCTGGGCAGCCAGGGTTCCGGTGTTTGTTTTTTCTGGGATGTTTTGTCTGGATGACGCTTTCCCGGGGTACAGCCTTTAAAGACACGGAGCTGAAATGCCCCTGAATCGACCATCCCCGCAGAACCGCCTCGTCCCCCAACGAACTACCTGCGGAGCTAACCCGGCTCTGGACCGTCCATCCTCCCCAAATTAGTAAAGGAGCTTCTAAATCTCAAATGAACTTAAATTCGACATGGCCAGCGCCGGAGCCGGAGGAGCGGATACTTAGCTATCGCTTGCTCGTACTGCTCGCGGTCGTCATTACGGCCGGAATCAGTCAAGGGCTGCTGCTTCCGTTGCTGGCAATTTTGCTGGAACGCTCGGGCGTGCCCGATGATGTGAACGGCATCAATTCTATGGCTTTATATATCGGTACTTTTGCCACCATGTTTTTCATTGAGCGCCCCGTGCGCCGTTTCGGCTTCAAAGCCGTCATTATTACCGGAATTATTATGATAACCGCCGCTACATTAATGTTTCCCTTAACATCCGGCTCGCTGGTTGCCTGGTTTGTACTGCGCATCATCATCGGTATCGGTGATAGTGGTCTGCATTTCGCGACCCAGCTTTGGATGGTTAGTCGTGCGCCGGCGAGGCAACGTGGGAAATTCATCTCTCTGTACGGCATGTCCTATGGTATTGGCTTCAGCATCGGGCCGCTCGGCATCAATTTGCTGCATTTCGGCGAATCGGCTCCATTTTTAATAAGTGCAGCTTTTTATGCGACCGTACTGCTGTTTGCGCTGCGATTGCCGCTGGATCGGCCAGAGCCAGTTAATCGAGATCAAGAGGTGCGAGGGATGGCCCGGTTCAAAATGGTCTACCGAATCGCCTGGTTCGCGTTGCTCCCGGCAGCGCTTTACGGCATTATGGAAGCTTCCATGAACAGCAGCTTCCCGCTTTACGGCTCCAAAATTGGTTTGGATCGTGAATCGATCAGTGCCTTGCTGCCTGCGCTCGGCATTGGCGGGCTGCTGCTGCAAATTCCGCTTGGCGCGCTTAGCGACCGGCTCGGACGGCTCCCGGTGCTGATCGGCAGCGGACTTGGCGGAGGGCTTTTGTTCGCTTTTATCCCGGCCGCTGGTCCCAATGTACTCGTTATCGCCATTCTGCTTGCTGTGGCAGGCGGCCTGGTTGGCTCCTTCTTCTCACTAGGGTTGGCTTATGCAGCCGACCTGCTGCCGCGCCATCTCCTTCCGGGAGCCAATGTGCTGGCGTCTATCCATTTCTCGCTCGGCAGCATTGCCGGCCCTGTCGTAGGAGGCTTCGGCCTGCGCTACGGCGTTACCGGCAGCTTGTTCTATTTACTCGGAGGAACCTTCTTGCTGTTCGCTCTAGTTGGACTGTTGCTTAGCCGAAGAAGCTCTACTTCTGAACAAAATCCGGCTGATTAAAGGTAATGTTCGGAAAAATGGTCGAATTTCCGAGAATCGAGTTGACTTTTGTCGGAAAAGATTTAAAATAAGTTACATTCTCATTAAAAATTTAATTAACTTTCGTATAATTCCGGGAATTGGCCCGGAAGTCTCTACTCGGTCACCGTAATGACCAGGCTACGAAATTTCAGGGTGCGAGCTGTCTTCTAACAGCCGTCGCGCGGCTTTTATGTCTTTCGTTCCGGTTTGCAGCCGGATTCAAAGTTCATAGAGTCCGGCGCGACGCGGACGAGCTAACCGCCCTGAAAGCCCAAGAGAGAGACGTTTTTGGCAGGCTGAACGACAGCCGCTGAAGAACGGTTCTCTCTTTTTGTTTTTTGCCAGAACGATTCCAGCATTTAAATTTTCAGGGGGTACAGACAAGCATGGATCGCTTCTTCAAGCTCAAGGAAAATGGCACGAACGTTCGTACAGAAATTATGGCGGGCATTACGACATTTATGACGATGGCTTACATTTTGGCCGTCAATCCCAGCATTTTGTCGGCATCTGGTCTCAGCTGGACTGCAGTGTTTCTCGCAACCGCGCTTGCCGCAGGCATTTTTACGATTGTGATGGGATTGTTCGTCAATTTCCCTGTTGCACTTGCGCCGGGTATGGGGCTTAACGCTTACTTCGCTGCAACGATAATCGCCTCGCAGAGCACGGATTCGCCGATTTCACCAGCAATGGGATTAACGGCAGTATTTATTTCCGGCATCATTTTCCTCATTCTTACGATTACTCAAGTACGCCAAATGCTGATTATCGCCGTTCCCGATAGTCTCAAGCACGCCATCACGGTTGGTATCGGCCTGTTCATCGCGGCGCTAGGCTTGAAAAACAGCGGCGTAATGACCATTTCGCCGGAGACGATGGTTGTCCATATGGGTGATTTGCACACTCCGTCCGTTTATCTGACTGTCATTGGCATGCTGCTTATTGCCGTGTTAATGGTACTGCGCGTTCCTGCCGCATTTCTGTGGGGTATCCTCGGTACAACGCTGATCGCTTGGCTCACGGGCAACCTTGACGTCAAAGCGGCGATGACCGGTCAAGACTGGGTTCCTAACTTTGGCGAGCTGAACTTCTGGCATTTTGATTTTGCTGGCATTATGAATGTGGGCATCGTCACTGTTGTGCTGACATTTACGTTTGTGGAGTTATTCGACACTTTCGGCACGCTGGTCGGTACGGCTAATCGCGCTGGATTCATGAAAAATCCCGAAGAAGGCAAAAAACGCGTCGGCAAAGCGATGTTCGTGGACGCGGTCGGCGTCAGCGGCGGAGCTATTCTCGGAACGAGCACGGTGACGGCGTTTGTAGAAAGCTCGTCCGGCATCGCGCAGGGCGGCCGCACCGGGCTTACGGCTATTACGACTGGTGTCTGCTTCCTGTTGTCGCTTTTCCTCGCTCCGCTCGTCGCACTCATTCCAGGCTCGGCCACGGCAGCCGCACTTATTCTGGTTGGCCTGCTCATGATGCAGTCGGTAAAGGATATTGATTTTAAAGATATGGTGTATGCCGTTCCTTCCTTCTTCATCATCGTGTTAATGCCGTTTACGTTCAACATCGCTAATGGCATCTCGTTCGGCGTTGTATCGTATGTCGTGCTGGCACTGATCGCCAATGTGGCGGGCAAAAGCGGCACCGGCACCGGCAAGGGCAAATATGCCATTCACCCGCTCATGTGGATTCTTGCGGTGCTGATCGTACTGCGTTATCTCATGCTGGGCGCAGGATAAGCGGGATACAGTTAGGTTTTAGCGAGCTTTGCCTCAACATTAATAATTAAGGCCGTTTCTCATCAAGCTTCTGTGCTTGAAGGGAAACGGTCTTTTTGTGTTTAAACGAGGCCGTCTCATCGCTAACTGGAAGCATAAGGAAGTAAACGGGGATTTGTTAATATCAAGAAGAATTAACTGCTATGTGTCGAATGTATGTAAATTGAAGGACAAAACTGCGTATGACTTGGAGGTTTGAAATGAAGGTCAAACGAATCGTCGCCAATATAAATACGAAGGATATCACGGCAGCTAAAAGCTTCTACCAGGATGTGCTTGGCCTTGATCTAATGATGGATCTTGGTTGGATTAGTACTTATGGTTTAAACGAAGTGATGAGCATTCAAATTAGTTTCGCCTCACAGGGTGGTTCAGAAACGCCTACGCCTGATCTATCGATTGAAGTCGATGATGTCGACGCTACATTAGAAGGCATGAAGAGAGCTGGTTTTCCGATTGAATATGGGCCTGTTGACGAGCCTTGGGGCGTTCGACGATTCTATGTACGCGATCCGTTTGGTAAGCTTATCAACATTCTTGCTCATGAACATTGATACACCAATTGTAAAGGAACGCTGGTTTGTTCAACTAACGTGAATGACATACCAGGCTCCGGCTCCGTCTATACACAAAAAAGACGTGAAAGGAGAATGAATGGGAATGGATCTATTGAAGCTGCTGCCCGCGTTGCTTATGGCGGTTATTGCTTTGGTTCTATTTTTCTTCTTGATGTGGAGGTTAGGCGGCCTAATTTTTCGGAGAAGCAAGGCGGCGCAAGGAGTTGTGGCTACCTTGCTTACCATCTGGTTCATCTACGAATGGAACAGCCAATTTTGGCAGTCGCTGCTTGGCAGTATGCCATAGGAAGAGCACATCATTAAACCCCTATAAAAGAAAAGAGTGTCGTTAAAGTCAATTATGACCTTCGCGACACTCTTTTTACTGTTATTTATGACTCCGCGTTTAACGCTTCATTGCCGAGAGCACCCTCTGGGGGGATGCCGGGAACGACAGCTTGAAAAGAAACCGCAACCGTTTCTCCCGCCTGGATAGAAGAAATCTCGATTCCAGAATCCGGCCGCGATAATCCCTCATCCGTTAAAATAACGTTCTCAACGAGTGAGGCTCCAACATTAACCATTTCAAAGCTGAAGGTCACGAACTTACCGGGTACAGCAGTAGTTGGCGATATGCTCTGGACGACGTTCAAATGCTGTGCAGACATAACAATCACCACCCCTCTAAGTTTTATTCCACATGCCCTTCTACTGCGATTGTATATCTAGCTGCAAAAGACAATCCTCGATAAGTTCTGCCTTCAAGTGTATAGCGCCAGCTTAAGGCGGCCGTGCCGCTCAGTTCGTTCCCGGCATAATTCGGAGCAATTTGTCCGGCAAAGCGGATGCGCACGACAGAACCAGGAGCCAGCAGCCCGAGCGGCAGCAATCCGTCCTGGATCATTACTTGCACGCCGTCGACGGTTAATGTGTCAGTCAGCAGCAGCATTCCTTCAGGAACGAAGCCGGAGAGGAAACCCTCTGCGGGCTGGCTGCCAACGGCCGATACCGTAATCGTAATCCATACCGTCTCACCCGGTTCGCTGACGTAGACATCCGGCGCCGCCGTAACCCGAAACGCCGCGTTAGTTACGACCGTAAGCACGGGAGCAGACTTTACGGTGACGATGACGCCTTCTTGTCCGATGAAACGAACAGCGGCGCTATTCTGAACATCGAGCAGTTGTGAAGGCGGCTGTCCCTGAGTGGGCAAAACCTCGGCCCGAAAGAAGACAGTTGCCGGGGAGTCGCCGGAGATGGAACCAAGTGGTACTCCTTCCGCCAGATTTTGAGAGAGGGAGGGCAGACCGTTAATGAGCAGGCTGTTCGGGATATAACGAAGCCCTGCTGGAAGCGAATCCACTAGGACGGCGTCTTGCGGTGGCCCCGACAGAACGCTTGCGGTAACGACATAGGAGAGAATATCGCCGGGAGACGCTTCCCGGGTGTCAACCGACTTGGTAACGATGGGCGGGTCTGACGTGACTTGCAGCTCCACCGCATTGGAAGATGTTGTTTCTTCTTGCGAGCCGACGAAATAACGGACAAGAGCGATGACAGGCAGCCCCGAAGCGGCTGAGCTGATCACGCGAACCGCGAAAGATACTCCGATTTCGGCTCCAGCTCCCAGCAGTCCCACGGGAATTCCGATTAAGGGATTGGCATCCGGCAAAAAAGAACCATTCACATTAACGCTCCCTGCAATAAACTCCAATCCAGGCGGCAAGATGAAGCTGGCGGTCATGCCGCTCAACGCTGCAGCGCCGTCGTTACTGATTAGAAGCACATATTCGGCGATGTCTCCAGGAGCCGCAACGGACTCGCTGGCTGATAACCGCGCAGAGGCTGAAGCTGTTCGCACCGGGATGCGCAGTGAAGCAGGCTCTGCATCAACGGTTAAGACGCTGCCGCTGGGAGTGCGGAATAAGGCGGAGCCATACGCTTCATTGACTAGCTCACCGCTTGGAACCGAGGCGCCGACCAGGACCTGATAGGAAAAAGAGGCACTCTTCCCCGGCTCAAGTAAGCCGAGGTATATGCCTTGACTCGGGTTGGCGCCGGGCAGCGGCACGCCGCCGATTGTAACGCTGCCGGGCACGAACGCCGAACCCGGCGGGATACTGCTGCCCGCCGTCAGCTCGCCGGCTAAATTGCCATCATTGAAGGCGGTCACGGTATAAACGACGACCGAGCCAGCTGTCGTTTCGGTCATCGAAGCGGTCAGCGCCAAGCGGATCCGCGGCCCGGCGACAAATGTAGTCACGACATTGGAAGCGGCCGTAGCGCTGCCGGTTCCAATGTCGTACTGCACGACGGATTGATTTTGCACATTGTCATAGGGTGGAGCCATCAGGGACCTACCGCTGTGATTGTCACCTGGAACGTTACCGTAACGGAATCTCCAGCCGCGATCGTCCCGATCGGAATGCCCGATGAAGGGCTTGCGACAGGCAATGGAATGCCGTCCAGCGTAACGCTGCCCGGCACGAAAGCTGCTCCTGTCGGCACGGGGTCGACAAGGACAACATTGCTGACCGCTGAGATGCCGCTGTTCGACACCACGATGGTATACGTCAGCGTATCTCCGACAACCGCATCGATGGATGAGGCGCTTTTGACTACAGTCACATCCGGTGAGGACACGGGGATAACAAGTGTGTTGGACAGCGCACTGCCTGTGATCGTTCTGCCGTCGGGCGGGATGAACGTAAATGTGGCCGAAGCCTGATTGCTGAGCGACTGCGATGGCGGCAGTGAGCTTATATTCACCTGGAGAGAAATGACGATGTTCACGCTTGCTCCCGGCGCCAGCACTCCGGCAGGAATACCGGCCTGCGGATTGATTCCTGGTTGCGGAATGCCATTGATCTGCACGCTGTTAGCAACAAATACCGCTCCTGCTGGAATGGTGTCTGTCACAGTCAGGGTAGCTGGATAGTTCCCGGTATTGGTAGCGGTTAAGAAATACGTAATTGTATCCCCGACAGTTGCCTGCGTCCGGTCCGCCGACTTGACGAGTGTGATGATCGGCTGATACACCGGTGTAATGACGGGAGTCGATATGGAGGTGCCGGCGAGGACGCCGGAGGTGAACGCTGCGGTAGCCGTATTAGTCAATGTCGGCGGCGTTGGCAGTGCAGTCACGAGGACGCTGAACGTTATATTGACGTTGCTTCCTGGAGAGATGCTGCCGACCGTGATGCCTGTGGTTGGATTCGCCCCGGGTTGCGAAACTCCGCCAACCGTAACGGAGCCGGCGACAAAAGCAGCTCCTGACGGAATCGTGTCCGACACGATTGTATTGTTAACCGTTTCAATGCCGCTGTTTGCCACATTAATCGTGTAGACAAGCGTGTCACCGACAACCGCATCCGTCGCGTTTACGCTTTTAGCTACTTGCACATTTGGCGACGAGACGGGGAAGGAAAGCACATTGCTGGGCACGGATCCGCTCAGCGTTCGGCCATCCGGGAGGGTATAAACGAAGGCGACTGTCGCCCCATTGGACAGCTGCTGTCCGACCGGCAGTGAAGTGATGACGACGGAGAACATAACGCTGACTGGAGTGCCATCCACTGAGCCTGCCGGAATGCCTATAGCTGGATCTCCTCCGGGAACAGGTGCACCTCCGACGATGACGCTGTTGGGAACCAAGCTTGTGCCGACCGGAATGAGATCGAATACGGTGGCCGTAGCCGGGTAGTTTCCAGTGTTGGTCAACGTGATCGTATACACAACCGTGTCTCCGACCGTAGCGCTTGAGGTGCTAGCCGTTTTGACTGCGGCCAAGATCGGTTGATAAATAGGTGTGACGACCGTGTTGGAGAAAGCCGCTCCTGTGAAGGTTCCGCTCGTAAAGCTGGCCGATGCCGTGTTGGATACTTGAGGTGGACTCGGCAGCGAGGTGACCTGAAGTGAAAAAGTAACAGTGGCTGAAGCGCCCGAAGCAAGCCCGGTGACAGGAGCTCCGGCAGCTGGATTAGCGCCCGGAATGATAACGCCGTCCACGGCATAACTGCCCGGTACGAACACCGTTCCTGGGGGCAGCGGATCGGTCAGGATGATGCTGGTCAAGGCCGCTAAGCTATTGTTAGTCAGCACGACCGTATACGGGATAATGTCACCGACGGAAGCTGCCGTCAGCCCAGCGGCGATAGTCAGCGACAGATTCGGTGCTGATACCGGAACCACCAGCAGATTGGAGGAGGCGCTGCCGGTCAATGTGCTGCCGCTTGGCAATGTGAAGCTGAACGCTACGCTCGCCTGGTTGGTAATGACCTGAGGCGTAGGCAGTGACGTAATGTTCAGTGAAAAGGATACGGAGACCGTCGCACCTGCAGCGACGACGCCGATGGGAATTCCAGCTGACGGATCTGCTCCCGGCTGCGGTACGCCGCCGACGATAACGCTGTTCGGCACTAAAACAGTACCGGTAGGGATTAGATCGGTTACCGTTGCGGTAGCCCCGTAATTACCGGTGTTCGTCACCGCCACTGTGTAGCTGATCGTATCACCTAGCGTAGCGCTTGCGGTGCTAGCCGTTTTGACTGCGGCCAAGCTTGGCTGGTAGATCGGAGTCGTGATCAGCCCGGACTGGACGGTAGCGGAAAGTATGCCGGAGGTGAAGCTGACGATCGCCTGATTGCCAACAAAGCCGCCCGTCGGCACGCTAGTCACCGTCACGCTAAACGCCACTGTAGCACCAGCTCCCGGCGCAAGAGTACCCAGTTGAATGCCGGCGGAAGGCACCGTTGCGACAGGCACGCCGTTCACCGTTGTGCTCCCGGCGACAAGCGCCGTCCCTGCGGGAAGTGCATCGGTCAGCACAACGTTGTTGATGGGATCGAGGTCCCCGTTGAACACAGCGATGCTATAGCTGATCGTATTGCCGACTGCAGCGTCGAGCTGAGGAGTCGTTTTCACCACGGTGACATTTGGAGGCGAGACCGCGACGCTGACCGAATTGGACAAGGCGGAGCCGCTCAGCGTCCTGCCGTCAGGCGGCGTGAAGGTATACGTAGCAGATGCCTGGTTAACAAATACTTGCGGACTTGGCAGTGTATCAGCGATTAGGGAAAAAGTTACGGTTGTGTTCGCGCCTGGCAGCACATTACCAAGGTTGATGCCTGTTGTCAGATCGGCCCCTGGCAACGGAACTCCGTTTGCCGACACACTGTTTGGCACGAAGGACATGCCTACTGGAATCGTATCGAACAGCGTGACATTGCCTTGCAGGTTGCCGCTGTTTGCCACGACTATCGTATAGGATACCGTTTCTCCGAGTGTAACGGCGGTACGGCTGGCAGCCTTGGTCAGCGAGATTTGCGGCTGCGTGATCGGCGTATTCGTCACGTTGGATGCAGATGTACTGGAGAAGCTGCCGGAAGTAAAGCTGGCTGTGGACTGGTTGTTAATCTGAGATGGGATGGCCATCGTTACGTTCACCTCGAATTGGACGGTGGCTGAAGCCCCCGGAGCCAGAGTGCCAAGCGGTATGCCAGATACGGGTGTTGCGAGAGGGAGTGAAGTCCCCTGTACGATGACGCTGCCAGGTACAAAAGCAGTGTTCGGAGGCAAGATGTCCGTGAGCACGACATTGTTAACGGGAGAGACACCATTGTTGGTGACTACAACGGTATAAATTAGCATATCGCCAACGATGGCAGAAATCTGGTTGAAGCTTCCGACCAGGCTCACGCTTGGGGAGGATACCGGGATGATGAGCGTATTCGACGAGAGAGTGCCGATAATCTGCCTGCCTCCCGGCAATGTGTAGGAATAGGTGCCAGAGGCGGAGTTACTGACCGTCTGCGGCGATGGAAGTGACGTTACGGCAACGACAAAAGTAATCAGCACTATGGCACCGGGACTGGTGAGCGGCAGATCAATTCCAACCTGCGGGTCCAATCCCGGAGCAGGCGCTCCATTGATGGTCACGGTGTTCACGACGAACGTTAGTCCAGTCGGCAGAACATCTTTCACCGTGAGCACAGCGGCTGTATTGCCGGAATTGCTTATACTCAGCGAGTAGGTGAAGGAGTCGCCGACAGTCAGCGCGCTTGAGCTGGCTGTTTTTACGATCGTAAATACGGGCTGCAGCACGCTCACCGACACAACTCCCGATGCAGCGGCCCCAGCAAAAGCGCCGGAGGTGAAGGCGGCCTTGGCCTGATTCTGGACGAAGCCTGAGGCTGGTATTGCGTTGACCGCTGCCTGGAACACGATCGTGGCGCCGCCCCCTGCGGCAATGTTGCCGATGGAGATGCCGGTGTTGGGATTGGCTCCTGAAACGGAAGCTCCATTCACAGTCACGCTGCCCGTTTGAAAGACTAGCTCCGGCGGCAACGGATCCGATACGATAACGCCGCCAATTGGAGAAGCGCCGCTGTTTAGCAGCGTTAGCGTGTAGGTCAGCACATCTCCTACGGCAGCAGCGGATGCACTGGCACTTTTGGCTATGGACACATTGGGCGACGAAGCCGGCAAGGACACGGTGTTTGACAACGCGCCGCCGCTAAGGATTCTTCCGCTAGGCAAAGTGTAGGTATAACCGGCGGCGGCCTGATTAGCCAGCACAGGTGGAGACGGCAGTGAATTCAGCAGCAGTTGGAACGTCACGGGGACGCTGCCTCCCGGCGAGATGGTTCCAGCAACGATGCCTGTCACCGGATTAGCTCCGGGAACCGGCGTGCCGCCAACCGTTACACTCCCCGGTACAAAGCTGGCTCCGAGCGGTATCGGGTCGGTAATTGTTACGACAGCGGCGATATTGCCGCTGTTGCTTGCAATTACCGTATAGGTGACCGTGTCGCCTACCACGACGGAGGAGGCTCCGGCTGATTTGACCAGTGCAATGACAGGTTGGTAAACCGGCGTCAGAATCGTTCCGGATAAAGCCTGACCCGTTAGCGAGCCGGAGCTGTATGCGGCTTTGGACTGATTGGACAGCTGCCCGCCTGTCGGTACCGAAACGACGCTGATTCGGAACGTTACTGCGATGGAAGTTCCTGCTAAAATTGTGCCGACTGAGATGCCGGTTGAAGGCGATGCTGTCGGTTGGGCGACGCCGCCGACCGTCACGCTGCCGGACACGAAGGAAGCACCGGTTGGGACCGGATCGGTCAAGATTACATTTGTCAGGGCGCCGATGCCGCTATTTGTGATGACGCTCGTATAGGTCATCGTATCGCCGACCGCAAGATCGGGCAGGCTGGCTGTTTTGACTACGTTGACACTTGGCAGGCTGACCGGGATCGACACCGTGTTCGATGCAGCCGATCCCGAGAGGGTTCGGCCGTCAGGCGGCTGATACGTATAGGCGGCTGTCGCCTGGTCCGTCAGCTGTGGTGGTGTAGGCAAGGAGGTAACGTTGACCTGGAACGTAATCGTCGAGCTGCCGCCGGCCGCGACGCTGCCGATCGCAACGCCTGTGGCGGGATTCGCCCCGGGAATGACGGTGCCGTTTACCCGGAAGCTTCCCGACACATAGGTGCTGCCGACTGGAATGTTGTCCGTAAGCAAGACGGAGGCGGCGATGCTGCCGCTATTCGTAGCGAGTATTGTGTATGTGATCGTATCACCTACAGTTGCCGCCGCCGTGCTGGCTGACTTGGCGAGGACGAGCACCGGCGCGTATACCGGAGTTGACACCGTGTTGGACGGAATGACCGCCGTAATCGTGCTGCCGCCTACGATGTTGAGGAAGGAAAAGGAGGCGCTGGCCGTATTGTTGAGCTGCGGCGGACTGGGCAGGGCGGTTACGACGGCCCGGTAAGTGGATGTCACGCTGGTGCCGAAGGCCAGCGTGCCGATTGCCACGCCGCTGCGGATGTCCGCCGTTGGTCGGGCGACTCCGGCCACCGTTACGCTGCCGCTGACGAAGCTCAGGCCCGCCGGCAGCGGGTCGGTAAGCACTACGCTCGTGACGTTGGCGGTCCCGCTGTTCGTGATCGTAACCGTATAAGTAATCGTATCTCCGATGACAGCGCCGGATACGTTTGCGCTTTTGGCCACCGTCACATTAGGCGAGTTGATGTTAATTTGAATGCCGTTGGCATTCATGATGTACGTATCTCCAGACGTCGTTAGCGTCAGGACAGCGCTAGTCTGGCTATTAACCAGTGTGGATGAGATATCTACATTGGTGATGTCCCAGCCTTGCCGTCCCCCGGTAATATTCGTGCCCGGTGCACCATTTATCTGGTTGAGCGTTCCGAACGTTCCTGTCGTATTGAGCGCTCCGGTGTCGTTGTTGATTTGTGATGCAAAAAAATTGGCTGCAAAGTTATTTGTACCCGACAGCGCCGTAAGCGAAGTGGAGGTAGGACCAAATAATGCCTGGTCTCCGGTCCGGTTGGCATCCCCTTCCTGCGAGCTGAACAGCGCTCTTGCGCCCAAGGCTCCCGATATCGGCGTCGCGAAGCCTGTAATGGGAGTAGTCGTTGAGCCAGTGGTGCTGACAAAGATGGAGCCGACCCGCAGCGACATATTACGGAGCGGCAGCGAGGCGTTGCTGTAGATGACGGCCAGCGTCCAGCCGCAATGATTCACAGTTGAATCACCGGTGATGACGATGGTTCCAACGACGCTGCCGGTCGTGTAGGTGCCGGCTCCAGCTGCCTGCACGAGCGCAGTGACATTGGCCGACCGGACGTAGGCAAGGGCGCCGGATATACTGATTCCGGTCTGGGCTGTGACACTATCGGGGACAATGGAATTCGTGCCAGCAGGCGTGATGAAGGTAACGGGGTTGTTGATTGCCGAGGTCAGATTGACGTTGCCGTTGACGTAGGTTCCGCCCCAGATCAATTCGGCGTAAAGCACCGTGCTGCCGGCGGGAAGCGTCAGAATGGCAGATGAGCTATTGGCCGTATACAGATCGGTCGTTCCAAATGGGTAGGTGCCGTACCTGACTGCGGTATTGGTCGTGATGAACGCGCCGATGCTGTCGTTCGTGCCGGGTACTCCGGCTGTGTCGGAGCGGCTCAGGCCTAATGTATTGCCGGTAAAGGTCATCGCGCCTGCTGCATTGAATGTTGCCCGTACGATTAAAGGGATTTTAATCACCGCCTTACTTGTAAAGTAGCGGGAGCTTGCGTATAACACCCACACTTGAATTCCAAGTTTATATCTATGAACCTATGCGGCATTAATTGTCTTATTCCTGAGAGGTCAGGCCTGGAAGTGAGGCGTGAAGGTGAGGCCAATCTCGGGGGCGATCTTGAGGGAGGTTAGCGCGGAGCCCAGGCCAGAAAGCAAGGCCCCAGGATTAGGTGCTGAAGTCGGGCCCGGAGTCAGAACTGGTGGTCAGAGACCGAGTCCTGGCGTTGGTCTTTACCAATTCAGCAAAGTGCAGCTCGGGCCGTTCTCTTTTCCAGCAAGCATTTGACAGGTATAATATTAATTGAACGGATCCGAAGAGCTCATGACCATACTTGAATCGACAAGGAGGGGAAGCAGTTGGAGCTTCAACAAGCAATTCGGCAAAGGCGAAGTGTTGGCAAGGTGCTGGACCTGCCGGTGGAGAAGGAAAAGATCGAGCGGATTCTGGAATCTGCAGTTTGGGCCCCTAATCACCATCACACGGAGCCTTGGAAGTTTTTCGTCATGACCGGTGAAGGAAGACGTGTGCTAGGCAGTGCTTATGCTAACGCAGCGCTCGATGGACTGAACGGCCTCGACGAAGAGGAGAAGGAAAAGCGGCTCTCGCGTGAAGAAGCCAAGGCAATGCGGGCGCCTGTTGTGATCGCGGTTGGCTGCTCACCTTCGACCAATCCGCGCGTCATTCGGTCTGAGGAGTTGGCGGCTGTCCATTGTGCGGTTCAGAACATGCTGCTCACGGCTTATGAGGAAGGGCTGGGGGCGGTTTGGCGCAGCGGCGAACCGATGCAGCATCCCTCGATGAGATCTGCTTTTGGCCTCAAGGAAGGCGAAGAGCTGGTCGGATTTATCTATATCGGTTACACGGGCATGATCGCGCCGGAAGGTAAGCGAATTGCCGCTAAGGATAAAACTTTCTGGATCAGCTGAGTAGTCAGAAGATAGGGATGTTCGGGTTTTGCTTGTGGAAAGCTTAGGCACACCTTGTCGATGTTAGTATTTATGACATGTAAGAGGCCGGGGAAGCACTCATTTTTTATATCATGGAAGCCAAACTGCCATTGTGGCGGTTTGGCTTTTCTTTTTGCCTTACGGAGGCTAAAAGGCATGGAATGATGCGGTTTTGCGATACATGGTACTGATTGCAGCTGTTAATCGGCGGGGTGGAGATAGATTGAATAAATCATTCATTAGAAGTTGCAACAGATGTAATCTGTCATGGGATGTGAATGAATCCTCATTGTTTCATTTTACTATTCTCTCATAAAAAGCGAACTTTAATTGTTTTAAATATAATTATCGTTCGTGTTTTGTAGTTGACATGCTACAGTCGGATTGGTACACTAGGGAGGTAATGTTGCTCGAAACGAGTTTGGCTCGCCCGCGAGATGTCGAATCTTGTAAGTAGGCGTGGGTTGAGGCTCAATGTAACACATATACCTCGTATATCTTCGGGAATCGGCCCGAACGTTTCTACCCGGCGACCGGAATCGCCGGACTACGGGATAGCTTGGTTCGGCCAGATTGGCCGATCCGCTAATTGGCGGCGTCTGCCTGGATGACAATCCTTGGAGCAGGTCTAAGCTGCATGAATCCCGTAGGCTTGGATGGCTGCGCTAGCTGCTTCTTTATTGAAGCGACGGCCGAGCTGTCTTACCGACGGGATTTTTTTGTCCAAATTATTTTATCCAATAATGTAGCGAAGGCGGGATGATGAGATGGGTGCAAGCGTGGGCGTCATCATGGGCAGCAAGTCCGATTGGGAGACGATGAAATTGGCCTGCGACGTTCTGGACGAGCTGGGCATTGCCTATGAGAAGCGGGTCGTTTCGGCCCACCGAACGCCAGATCTCATGTTTGAGTACGCGGAGACAGCAGCGGAGCGTGGGCTCAAGGTTATTATAGCGGGGGCCGGCGGTGCGGCTCATCTTCCCGGAATGGTGGCGGCCAAAACCCTACTTCCGGTTATTGGCGTTCCCGTTAAGTCCTCCGCGCTGAGCGGGCTCGATTCACTGCTCTCCATCGTACAAATGCCAGCCGGCATTCCTGTTGCCACAGTGGCAATCGGCGCTGCGGGCGGAGCCAACGCCGGTTTGCTCGCCGCGCAAATTCTCGGCGCGTTCCAGCCGGAGGTTCAGGCGCGCGTTGGGGCGCGCCGCGATGCTGTGCGCCAGCAGGTGCTGGCAAGCGGGGAAGAGCTGTGAGCGCCAGCGATAAACGCGGGGCGCTGACGAGCGGCGAAGCGGAAGGAGCGGTGACGATGGAGCGGAGCGGTGAGGCCAATCCATCGTTGCAGAGCAACGGGGATGGTGTGACGGCGATCGAGCGTAGCGCTAATGCCGATGCATCGTTGCAGGGCAGCGGAGATGGAGCGGCGGTTCCGCTGCGCGAAGCTCGGACCATTTTGCCGGGAGCAACTGTCGGCATCCTCGGCGGCGGTCAGCTTGGCCGCATGATGGCGTTGGCTGGAAGTGCGATGGGGTATCGCTTTATCGCACTTGATCCTGCCTCGGACGGGCCAAGCGCGCAGGTAGGCGGCAGCATCGAGGCGGCTTATGATGATCGTGAGGCGGCTCGTCTGCTTGCTGAGCAATGCGACGTTATCACATACGAGTTCGAGAATGTGGACGCAGGCGTCGCCGCCATGCTCATGGAGCAGTCCTATGTGCCTCAGGGCAGCCAGCTGCTGTACACGACGCAGCATCGGCTGCGAGAGAAGCGCGCAGTTGAGGCGGCCGGGGCAAAAGTTGCCCCGTACGCCGAGATCGGCAGCGAGCAAGAGCTGCGCGAAGCCGTCCAGCGACTCGGCTTGCCTGCGGTACTGAAGACGGCGACCGGCGGCTACGACGGCAAGGGTCAGTGGGTCATTCGCAGCGAGGAAGAGATTCCGGCGGCGTACGCAGAGCTTGCTAAAGCCGGTACAGAGCTGGTGCTGGAACAGTTCATTCGTTTCAGCAAGGAGTTGTCCGTCATCGCTGCACGGGGCTCGCATGGTGAAGTCCGGGTATTTCCACCGGCGGAGAACATCCATGTAGACAACATACTGCATCTGTCGATCGTTCCCGCTCGAGTGGAACCGGCCGTCCTGGCGGAGGCTGAACGTCTGGCGCTGCGCATCGTGGAGGGCCTCGGAGCGGTAGGTCTTGTGGCGGTCGAGCTTTTCCTGACTGAGGATGGTGGGCTATACGTGAACGAACTGGCTCCGCGCCCCCACAACAGCGGCCATTACACGATGGAGGCATGCCGCACTTCGCAGTTTGAGCAGCATGTGCGCGCTGTTTGCGGCCTGCCGCTAGGCGATACATCGCTGATGAGTCCAGTAGTGATGGTCAATGTGCTGGGTCAACATTTGGAGCCGATCATTCAACGCATGGCTGCCCGTGACAGCGAGGCTGAGAGACTTGGCGTTGCGCCTAAGCTTCATCTATATGGCAAGGTGGAAGCCAAGTCCGGTCGCAAAATGGGTCATGTCAACGTGCTGGCGCCGAACACGGACGCTGCGCTGGCCTGGATCGAGGGTACCGGTATTTGGCAAGCAGAGAACGAGGGCTGATTTTAGTCCGCTGCTTGGACTCGGGCATGTGAAGCTTTGCTGGAGCGTAGTCCGCTGCTTGGACTCGGGCATGTGAAGCTCTGCTGGAGCGTAGTCCGCTGCTCGGATTCAGGCATGTGAAGCTTTGCTGGAGCGTACTCCGCTGCTCGGATTCGGGCATGTGAAAGCTCTAGAACTTAGTCTGCTGCTCGGATTCGGACACACGAAGCCCTGGAGCTTCTGAATAGCGCTAGCGAAACTGCCGTGGTTTCTCAATCAGCTACAACCTCGGATCAAAGCGACTGAGTTTCGCTTGTCGAACAATGATCGAGCATGGCTCTTCATACGTAACGAAACTGAGAAGCCTTATTTCAGCAAAATCCAAGGTTTTGGAGGCGTAACGAAACTGAGAGACGCTATTGAGGGGATTTTGCGTTCCTATCCTCTTTTCTGTTCTCAATAACGCTTCTCAGTTCCGTTAGAGGATTCGCAACCTATGTTTGAGGACGAATAAGCTCTCCCAGTTCCGTTAGCGTATGAATGGTTGAGCCGAGGCGCTCCGAATTTCGCTTGTGCGTTTGGAATAGCAACAAGGCGATTGCCTAATGCCATTTCTCGATATTCGATTATGTTTAGTGGGAGCCGCTTCGCATACATGTACGGGGATAGAGAGAAGATTGCTTTCACAGAAAACTAACAAGCTTTATTGTATGTGAAATGTTGTGTGTGAAATGTTGCATGTGAAATGTTGTATGTGAAATCAAGGTTTTGAGTTTTTAACGCAACTGAGACGCGTTATATTAGTTTTTTCAGCGCTGTGCGTTGTGAGCCAATATATCGCCCAATAACGCCGTTCATTTGCGTTAGAATGAGCATAGGTATATTTTCGATGAAATAGGGGCTCTGAGTTCCGTTAGCTGGGCAGCCCCAGGCAGGTTAGTCCTGCAACCAAAAACTTTAATAAAAGGTGTGAGTCAATCCATGTTGGAGCGTTACAGCAGGCCCGAGATGCGGGAGATCTGGACGGAAGAGAATAAGTTCAAAGCATGGCTGGAGGTTGAGATTTGTGCCTGCGAGGCATGGTCGGAGCTCGGAGTTATTCCCAAGGAAGATGTAGTCGCGATTCGCGAGAACGCCGGCTTCAACATCGATCGGATTAGCGAGATCGAGCTGGAGACGCGCCATGACGTCATCGCCTTTACACGTTCGGTATCTGAAACGCTTGGAGCTGAGCGCAAATGGGTGCATTACGGCCTGACTTCCACCGACGTGGTTGATACGGCGATGGGTTACCTGCTGCGCCAGGCCAATGAGATTCTGGAGCGCGATGTGACGAATTTCATCGAAATTCTGCGCGGCCAGGCCGTTGCCTACAAGGATACCGTCATGATGGGCCGCACGCATGGCGTACATGCGGAGCCGACAACTTTTGGCTTGAAGCTTGCTCTCTGGTATGAAGAAATGAAGCGCAACTTGGATCGTTTTCGCCACGCGGCGGACGGTGTTCAATTCGGTAAAATTTCCGGTGCAGTCGGTACGTACGCAAACATTGACCCGTTTGTTGAGGAATTCGTTTGCCGCAAGCTCGGCACTAAGCCGGCGCCAATCAGCACGCAGACGCTGCAACGTGACCGCCACGCTGAATACATGGCCACATTGGCGCTAATCGCCACTTCGCTGGACAAGTTCGCGACCGAGATTCGTGCGCTTCAAAAGAGTGAATTCCGCGAAGTCGAGGAGCCTTTTGCCAAGGGTCAAAAGGGTTCGTCCGCGATGCCGCATAAACGCAATCCGATCGGCTGCGAAAACATCTCCGGTCTCGCCCGCATCATCCGCGGTCATATGATCAGCGCTTATGAGAACGTGCCGCTCTGGCATGAACGCGACATCAGCCACTCTTCCGTGGAACGCGTCATTTTGCCGGATGCAACGATGCTGCTCAATTATATGCTGAACCGTCTCGGTAACATCATTAAGAACCTTCAAGTATTCCCGGAAAATATGAAGCGCAACATGGGCCGCACGTTCGGTGTGCCGTTCTCCGGCCGCGTCATGACGAAGCTGATCGACAAAGGCTTCAGCCGCGAGCAAGCGTACGATACGGTGCAGCCGCGCGCCATGCAGGCATGGGAAGAACAGCGCCAGTTCCGCGACATTATCGGCTCGACGCCGGAAATTACCGAGCATTTGAGTGCAGAAGAGATCGACGATGCGTTTAATCCGAGCTGGCATTTGAAACATGTGGATACGATTTTCCGCCGCCTGGAGCTGATCTAGCAGCTGAAAGCGGGATGCCGATGCGCGTCCCGTCCTTGCAAGGAACTGGGAAACCCATTTCAATAGTGATTTCATCCTAACGGAAAAAGGCGGGGAGAACCGATGGCTGTTGCCTCCAAGGCGCTGTCCACGGCAGCGGACCTGATTAAGGCGCCGCTGCTGTACAAAGGAAAGGTGCGCGAGCTGTACGATCTCGGCGAGCATTATCTGATCGTTGTCACGGATCGCATTAGCGCATTCGACTACGTGCTTGATCCGGCCGTGCCGGACAAAGGCAATGTGTTGAACCGATTGAGCGCGTTCTGGTTTGAGCAAACGGCTGCGATCCAGCCGAACCATGTCATCCATAGCGATGTGGAGCTGTTGGGCGATCTTGTCGCCGAAGCGGATAAGGAAGCTTTGCGGAACCGCATTATGGTGACTCGCAAGGCGGAGCGGATCGACATCGAATGCGTCGTACGTGGTTACATTACCGGCGGAGGCTGGAGGCAGTATGTCAAAACGGGTGCAATCAACGGCATCCCGTTGCCGGAGGGCATGCGCAAAAATGAGCGTTTCCCGCAGCCGATTTTCACCCCTGCGGCCAAAAACGACGTTGGCCATGACGAGGATATTCCCTTTTCGCGTATGGAAGAGATCACCGGCGCCGGGATTGCGGCCCAGCTTCGCGACCGCAGCATCCGGCTCTATGAATTCGCGCATGCATATTGCTTGGAACGCGGCATAATCCTGGCGGACTGCAAGTTCGAGTTTGGCCTGATTGATGGCGAGATTATATTGATCGATGAGATTTTCACGCCGGACTCTTCTCGCTTCTGGGCTCAGGATAAGTATGAACTAGATACCGAGATCGACAGTATGGACAAAGAGCCGGTTCGCACCTATTTGCTAGGTTCCGATTGGGACCAGGACAGCAAGCCGGCTCCTCTACCAGACTCCGTCGTAGCGGAGACAACATCCCGCTACCGTAGTATTTACCAGTTGTTGACCGGTAAAGAACTGTAAGAAGCTGAGCTTGTGTTTCTAACAGCGGAGGTCTCTCCGTGAACTTTCAATCGCGATTATAGCCAGGTTCCTTCATTTTCTTGCCAAAGCCGAGCCGCTTGCCTGCCCAACAAGGCCCCAAAAAATGGCCTGGAGACAAGGTGTGGCAGCAAGGCCACGCTTTGTGACCTCTTGGCAACAAGTCCTAAGGGTGTGTTGGTCTAGCAACAGCCCTAACGGTTTGCCCCGGCTTAGCAACAAGCCCTATGGTGTGCCTTGGTAGCAAGCCCTATGGTGTGTTCTGGTAGTAAGCCCTAAGGGTGTGTTCTGGTAGCAAGCGTTAGCGGCGTGCCTGGGATTGGCAACAAGCCCTAGCGGTTTGCCCCGTCCGGGCAATAGGCCCTATCGGTGTGTCCTGACAACAGGACATAACACCGGGTTCTTGCAACAAGCCCACGAGGCGTGGGCCTGGAAACAAGGCGGAAGTATCCTTGTTTCCCCACCCCCACAACGGAACGTTGGGGGAAGGTGCTTTTGAACTTGTTTTGGCTATTTTGGCTATCGGTGGCCGAATGCCGGCCCGGTGCCCAACTTGTCCGCAAGCGGAGCGGAGGGGGCTGAATCCGGAAAAGCTTTTCCTCCGTTTGATCCGGCCTGCGATAGCGGCTGGGAGCGGTGGGGAAGCGTTCGCCTTTGAAGCAAGGATGGCCACCTATGACGGTTCTTCTACTGAAGCCATCCGGGTTCAAGAGCGATTGGAGGATCGGCCCCCTTTGTGGAGTGATATTCGGACAGTATGTGTTATGGCCCTTGAATTGGCTTTAACTGTCCTTGAATTGGCTTTAACTGTTTTTAACTGTTTTTAACTGTTTTTAACTGTTTTTAACTGTCCTTGACCGTCCTTGACCGTCCTTGACCGTCCTTGACTATCTTTAACTGTCCTTAATACTTTAAATCTTTTCACAAACCAACCATTCCCCCATAAGAGGAGTTGCCACGATGAAAGCAACCGTATACGTGACGATCAAGCAAAACGTGCTGGACCCGCAAGGAACGGCGGTACAGGGAGCACTGCACAGCATGGGCTTCGCGGAAGTAGACAAAGTCCGCATCGGCAAGTACCTGGAGCTGACACTGGATACGGATGACCGTGCCGAAGCCGAGCAACGCGTGCGCGCCATGTGCGAAAAGCTGCTCGCGAACACCGTCGTGGAAGACTATCGCTTCGAGCTGGAGGGCTGATCCGATGAAGTTTGCGGTCATTGTATTCCCCGGTTCCAACTGTGATATCGATTGCTTCAAGGCGGTTGAAGAAACGATCGGGCAATCCGTCGATTATGTCTGGCACACTGCGACTGATTTGTCCGGTTATGACGCCATTCTCGTGCCCGGCGGCTTCTCTTATGGCGACTATCTGCGCTGCGGCGCTATTGCGCGTTTTGCTCCCGTTATGAGCGAGGTCGTCAAGGCGGCCGAGGCTGGCAAATTCGTGCTTGGCATCTGCAACGGCTTCCAGATTCTGACCGAGGCGGGACTGCTGCCGGGCGCGCTGCTGCGCAACCGGGATCTGAAGTTCCTTTGCCACCAATCACCTCTTGAGGTCGTGAATGCGGCAACTCCTTTTACAAACCAATACACTCAGGGCGAGATTATCTCGATCCCGATTGCGCATGGCGAAGGCAACTATTATTGCGATGACGAGACGCTGGAGCGGCTGAAGGCGAACAATCAGATCGTATTCCGCTACGCAAATGACGAGAATCCCAACGGCTCGCTTCATGACATCGCTGGTATTTGCAATGAGCGCGGCAACGTTGTTGGCATGATGCCTCACCCCGAGCGCGCTGTGGATCAGTTGCTCGGCTCCGAGGATGGCAAGCGGATGTTTACATCGATTTTGAACGCATGGAGGGAACAGCATGGCGCAGCAGTTAACAGCTAAGGAACCGACAGCGGAGCAAATCTCCGAGCAGAAGATTTACCAGCAGTTCGGTGTGACGGATCATGAGTATGAGCTCGTTTGCGGCTTTATGGGACGTCTGCCCAACTACACCGAGATCGGCGTGTTCAGCGTTATGTGGTCGGAGCATTGCTCCTACAAAAACTCCAAGCCAATCCTCAAGAAGTTCCCGATTACGGGACCGAAGGTGCTTATGGGGCCAGGCGAAGGCGCGGGCATCGTAGATATTGGTGACAACCAAGCCGTTGTGTTCAAAATCGAATCCCACAACCACCCGTCCGCTGTCGAGCCTTACCAAGGCGCAGCAACTGGCGTTGGCGGCATCATTCGCGATATTTTCTCGATGGGAGCCCGTCCCGTGGCGCTGCTGAACAGCTTGCGCTTTGGCAACCTTGAGAGCGACCGCGTTAAATATCTGTTCGAGCATGTTGTCAGCGGCATCGCTGGATACGGCAACTGTATCGGCATCCCGACCGTTGCGGGCGAAGTCATGTTCGACGAAAGCTACGAAGGCAATCCGCTCGTCAACGCGATGTGCGTCGGCCTCATCGACCATGACAAAATCCAGCGCGGCGTCGCCAAAGGCGTTGGCAACCCGGTATTTTACGTCGGCCCGGCAACAGGCCGCGACGGCATTCACGGCGCGACATTTGCTTCCGTTGAGCTGTCCGAGGAATCGGAAGAGAAGCGTACAGCCGTTCAGGTCGGCGACCCGTTCATGGAAAAACTCGTTATGGAAGCGACGCTTGAGCTGATCAATTCCGGCATCGTGCTTGGCATTCAGGACATGGGCGCGGCAGGCCTGACCTGTTCCAGCGCTGAGATGGCATCCAAGGCAGGCAACGGCCTGGAGCTTTATCTCGACGAGGTTCCACAGCGTGAAGAGGGCATGACCCCTTACGAAATGATGCTTTCCGAGTCCCAGGAGCGGATGCTGTTCGTCATCGAGCCTCAGCACGAGGCGCAGGCGCGCGAGATTTTTGATCGTTGGGGCATCATCTGTGCCAAAGTCGGCAAAGTAACCGACGACGGCCGCCTGCGCCTGTTCCATCAAGGCGAGGAAGTTGCCGATATGCCAGTCAAAGCGCTTGTGGACGAGTGCCCGGTGTACAACAAGCCGTCCAAGGAGCCTGCTTACTTCTCTGCGAACGCTGCGATCGACACAGCTGCTTACAGCGAAGTGACCGATTTGACGGACGCACTGCAAAAAGTACTCGCATCCCCGACGGTTGCGAGCAAAGAATGGGTGTACAAGCAGTACGACCATATGGTCCGTACGAGCACGGCGGTTCCTCCTGGCTCCGACGCCGCGGTTGTACTCGTGCCTGGCACTCGCAAGGCGCTGGCCATGACAACCGACTGCAACAGCCGTTACGTTTACCTCGATCCAGAGGTCGGCGGTGCAATCGCGGTTGCCGAGGCTGCGCGTAATATTGTCTGTTCCGGCGCCGCGCCGCTGGCCATCACGGATAACCTCAACTTCGGCAACCCAGAGAAGCCGGAAGTGTTCTGGCAGCTAGAGAAGTCGGCAGACGGCATGAGCGAAGCTTGCCGCGTGCTGGAAACGCCAGTTATCGGCGGTAACGTCAGCTTGTATAACGAGAACGCCAAAGGCGCGATTTACCCAACGCCGGTAATCGGCATGGTCGGCTTGATCGACGATATCGACTACATCACGACGCAGGAGTTCAAACGTGGGGGCGATGCGGTTATTCTGCTTGGCGACACACACGCAGAGCTTGGCGGCAGCGAGCTGCAATATGTTTTGCAAGGTAAAGCTGAAGGTCGTCCTCCAGCTATCGACCTGGCGGTCGAAAAGCGCCTGCTGGATACGGTGCAGGCAGCGATTCGCGGCGGTCTCGTCGCTTCGGCGCATGATTTGTCCGAAGGCGGCCTGGCGGCTGCGCTGGCGGAATCCAGCTTCGGACGCGGCCTCGGGGCCGAGGTTAATGTGGCGACGGAGCTGCGCGGAGATCATGCGCTGTTCAGCGAGTCGCAGTCGCGTATCCTGCTGAGCGCATCGCAGGAGAGCAAAGCGGCGCTGCTCGCACTGCTCGCGGAGAGCGGCGTTCCGCATGCGGAGATCGGTACGGTCGGTGGAGAAGAACTGGTCATCAAGGTGAACGGCAAACCGGGCGTCAAGACGCAGGTCAACGAGCTCCGGAAAGTGTGGAAGGATGCGATTCCATGTCTGATGAAGTAAACATAGCGGTTCAGCTCGGCTCCCGATATGGAGCGGCCGATGTTGCGGGCATGTCAGGCGGGACGGCCGGATTTGCGGCAAAAGCGGGGGCGCAAACTGATGCGCCTGCGTTGTCTACAGCGGCATTCGCTGCTGACGCAACGGCAATTCCAGCAGGCTTAGGGGGCTCTGCGCCTGCCCACCCGGCGGCTGCGACTGGGCGTTCGTCGCATTCCGCGGCGGTGCGTCCTGGGTCTGAGGAGCTGCGCACGGTGTCGCAGGCATGGGAGCAATCCCATTACAACGAGGGCATCGGGCGGGACGATATGTTTGACAAGCTGAAGGAGGAGTGCGGCGTGTTCGGTGTGTTTGGCACACCGAACGCCGCTTCGCTCTCTTACTATGGGTTGCACGCGCTGCAGCATCGTGGTGAGGAAAGCTCCGGTGTTTGCACCGTCGACAGTGCAAGCGGCAGCTTTGCCTATCATCGCGGCATGGGACTCGTCAAAGAGGTGTTCACGAGCGATATTCTCGCTTCCTTGCCAGGCGACCGGGCGATCGGCCATGTACGCTATTCAACTTCGGGTGCTAGCCAACTCGGCAATGCTCAGCCGCTCATCTTTAAGTATCGCGACGGCGACTTGGCGGTGGCGACGAACGGAAATATCGTCAACGCCCCGTCGATCCGCCGGGAGCTTGAGAATATGGGATCTATTTTTCAAACGACAAGCGACACGGAAGTTATCGCACATCTGATTGCCCGCTCGCCTAAAGACTTCGTGAGTGCGGCCAAAGACGCTCTGCAGCGCATCATCGGGGGCTTCGCCTTCCTGATCATGACCAATGAACGCTTGCTCGTCGCTTCCGACCCTAATGGCTTGCGTCCGCTCGTCATGGGCCGTCTCGGTGACGGTTATGTATTCGCCTCAGAAACATGCGCGTTCGAAACGATCGGCGCCCAGTATGTGCGCGACGTTCAACCGGGTGAGCTGCTTATTTTGGACAAGGATGGCTTGCAGGAAGACCGTTTTGATCAAGGGGGGCGCCGCGCCAGCTGTGCGATGGAATATATCTATTTCGCTCGTCCGGACAGCGACATCAACGAGGTCAACATTCACACTGCGCGCAAGCAGATGGGTCGCCAGCTGGCGATTGAAGCATTTGTTGACGCCGATATCGTCGTTGGTGTGCCTGATTCCAGCATCAGCGCTGCAATCGGTTATGCCGAGCAGACGGGCATCCCGTATGAGATGGGGCTCATCAAGAACAAGTATTCCGGCCGGACGTTCATCCAGCCTTCCCAGGAGCTGCGCGAGAAGGGCGTTAAAATGAAGCTGTCCGCTGTGCGCAAAATCGTGCAGGGCAAACGCGTCGTCATGATCGACGACTCTATCGTACGCGGCACAACGTCGCTGCGGATCGTTACTTTGCTGCGCGAGGCGGGCGCAAAAGAAGTGCATGTGCGGATCAGCTCCCCACCGTTTGCTAATCCGTGTTACTACGGCATCGACACGCCGGATCGGCGCGAGCTGATCGCGTCCTCCAAAACGGTGGAGGAGATCCGCGAGGCAATCAACGCCGATACACTTTATTTTTTAAGCGCCGAGGGACTGATTGATGCGGCTTCGGTGCCGGGGAATGACAAGGGCGGAGGCATGTGCCTCGCTTGTTTCACCAACGAATACCCGACTCCGGTTGATGAGAACTCGGATAAGAGCTGCAGCTGCTAGAATACCAATTCGATTCATATAGCGGGCTGTGCAGCCGGAGTGAGGCGGCAGTCCAATCCATTTTGCAAGGAGTGACGGTCAGTGGCAGAGGCTTACAAGCAAGCAGGCGTGGACATCGCAGCGGGCAATGAAGCGGTCGAGCGCATGAAAAAGCACGTCAAGAGAACGATGCGCCCCGAGGTTTTGGGCGGCTTGGGCGGCTTTGGAGGCATGTTCGGCCTCGACAAAAACAAGTACGAGGAGCCGGTGCTTGTTTCCGGCACGGACGGGGTCGGCACGAAGCTGATGCTTGCTTTTGCCATGGATAAACATGATACGATCGGCATCGACGCTGTCGCGATGTGTGTCAATGACATTATCGTACAAGGCGCGGAACCGCTGTTCTTCCTTGATTATCTGGCGACCGGTAAAGTCGAGCCGTCCAAAATCGAGGCCATCGTTGCCGGAATCGCTGAAGGCTGCGTACAGGCAGGCTGCGCGCTCATCGGCGGCGAAACGGCTGAGATGCCGGGCATGTACACCCCTGAGGAGTATGACATCGGCGGCTTCACGGTTGGCGTTGTTGATAAAGCCAAGATCATCGACGGTACGACAATTTCACCGGGCGATGCTGTAATCGGTCTCGCTTCCAGCGGTATTCACAGCAACGGTTATTCGCTGGTGCGCCGCCTGCTTTTGGAGCAGTCCGGCTACAGCTTGCAGGATACACTGACGGAGCTGGACGGCAAAAAGCTGGGCGACGTGCTGCTTGAGCCAACCCGCATCTACGTTAAGCCAGCGCTTGAGCTGGTGTCGCGTGTCACCGTGAAGGGCATGGCCCATATTACAGGCGGCGGTTTTATCGAGAACATCCCTCGTGTGCTACCGGATCATGTTAATGTGGATATCCAGTACGGAAGCTGGCCAATCCAATCGATTTTCTCGCTTATGCAGGACAAAGGCTCCATTACGAACCGCGACATGTTTACGACGTTCAACATGGGCATCGGGCTAATGGTTGTTGTGCCTGCGGATGAAGCCGAAACGGCGCTTTCCGTGCTGGCTGAGCTTGGTGAGCAGGCGTACCGGATCGGTACGGTCACGGAAGGCAGCCGTAGCGTTACCTTCACGGGAGCCGACGTTTAATGGCTGAGGGGCTGCGCATCGCTGTGTTTGCTTCCGGTCAAGGAAGCAACTTTCAGGCGCTTGCGGACGCAGCGGTGCAGGAGAAGCTCGGAGGCTCCATCGAGCTTCTCGTCTGCGACAAACCGGTCGCTCCGGTTGTGGAGCGGGCTCGCCGCGCGGGTATAGATGCTTGGGTGTTCAATCCCAAGGACTACGCTTCCCGCGAAGCATATGAAACGGATATTCTCGCTGAATTGCAGCGCCGCGGCGTTGGTCTTATCGTGCTAGCCGGTTATATGCGCATTCTGACGCCGGTGTTAGTCGAGGCTTATGTCGGCCGGATGATCAACATTCATCCGTCGCTGCTGCCCGCTTTTCCGGGGATGAATGCGATTCGCCAGGCGCTTGAGCATGGTGTCAAAGTGACTGGCGTGACGATTCATTTTGTCGACGGCGGTTTGGACAGCGGTCCGATCATCGCACAGCGGACGTTGGATATAAGCGAGGGCGAGACGGAGGCCATGCTGGCCGATCGAATTCATGCGGCGGAAAATGTGCTGTATCCTTGGGCCGTGCGCGCCATCGCTGAAGGGCGGGTCTCGCTGAGCGGTCGAAGAGTTAGTCTTGATGCAGCAGCGGACTTTGGCGGGTATGAGGCTTCAGCGGACAAGTAGGTCGGCAAGTTGTTAGGCAAGTCGATAAACAAGTCGGTAAACAAGTCGGAAGGCTGCAGGTCGGCAAATGGTCCAACATTCGATCTAGTCGCCCAACAATCGAACCAATGTAGCTCAAAAACTTCTGCAAACAAGTAACTCGGCAACGTTCCAAAGGAACTCAGAAGAGCTGATTGGTTGAAGTAATGGCGGTAAACTCTAGGCTAGGTACGAGGCATCAGTCAGCGAGCAACCTGGCAACGTTCTAACGAAACTCAGAAGCGTTATTTGGCTCTAAATAATGGGCTTGAGATCGTAACGAAACTGAGCGGCGTTATTTGCAGCATATCGAGGCTTATTGAGAGGAAAAGGCATCAATAAGCTTTCTGAGTTTCGTTAGCTCTCGATTTCAGCCGTTTTTCCTTAAATAAGGCTTGTCAGTTTCGTTAGCGATCAGCTAGGCCTTCTTGACCTAGTCTTTTTCGTTGGCGTATAGCCAATTAAGGTAACACCACGTATTACTACTGGCCTTGCCAGGCGTCATTATAGGCTCCACAACAGATGCCATAAACAGATGCCATAGCAGATGCCACAGCAGACGCTATAGTACCTGCCACAAATGACGCAATAGCACCTGTCACAACAGGTTCCATAACAGCTCCAACAACGGCTCCGTCTCAACGGCCGCCACAACGGCTCCCCCGTACCACGAGACGGGGGAGCCGTAACACTCAAGAACTCATACTTAAATCATAGAACCAGGAGGGGACAACTTGGCCATTCGCAGGGCGCTAATCAGCGTATCGGACAAAACGGGCATTGTTGAATTCGCGAGGGAGCTGGCAGCAGCTGGTGTACAGATCATTTCCACGGGGGGCACACACAGCCTGCTGGAAAAGGAAGGCATCCCGGTCATCGGCATCTCCGAAGTAACGGGCTTCCCGGAAATTATGGACGGCCGCGTCAAAACATTGCATCCAGCTGTGCACAGCGGCCTACTGGCTGTACGCGACAATGAGGAGCACCAGAAGGCGATCCGCGAGCTGGGGCTGGACTACATCGATCTTGTAGTCGTTAACCTGTATCCTTTCGCGGCGACGATTGCGAAGCCGGATGTTACCTACGAGGACGCCATCGAGAATATCGATATCGGCGGTCCAACAATGCTGCGTTCCGCTGCCAAAAACCACGCTTTTGTCACCGTAGTTGTGGATGCAGCCGACTACGCCGGCGTGTTGGAGGAGATCAAGCAGGACGGCGATACGACGCTGGACACCCGCAAGCGCTTGGCAGCCAAAGTGTTCCGTCATACCGGAGCCTACGACGCCTTGATCGGCGACTACTTGTCCAAGCTGGGCGGCGACCCGCTTCCGGAGCGTTACACAGTCACCTATGAAAAGGTGCAGGACCTGCGCTACGGCGAAAATCCGCATCAACGCGCCGCATTTTACCGCCGTCCGCTGGCGGAGGCGGGCAATATTACGACTGCCGAGCAGCTGCACGGCAAAGAACTGAGCTACAACAACATCAACGATGCCAATGCTGCGCTGGCTATCGTTAAGGAATTCAGCGAACCGGCCGTTGTTGCCGTGAAGCATATGAATCCTTGCGGCGTTGGTGTCGGCAGCGACATTCACCAAGCCTATCAAAAAGCTTACGCGGCTGATCCAACGTCGATCTTCGGCGGTATTGTAGCGGCTAACCGCACAATCGGAGCCGATACAGCAGCGCTGCTGTCGGAAATTTTCCTGGAGATCGTGCTTGCGCCTGACTTTACGCCGGAAGCGTTGGAAATTCTGAGTCGCAAAAAGAATATTCGCCTGCTGCAAACCGGGGAACTTGCAGCTGCGGAAGGCCGCAAGAGCGACTGGGTGTTGACGAGTGTGGCCGGTGGTATGGTGGTACAGGAAAGCGACGTGCACACGATCGCTGAGGCTGACTTGAAAGTCGTCACTGAGCGTCAGCCGACGGCTGAGGAGCTGAAGCAGCTGTTGTTCGGCTGGAAGGTCGTCAAACATGTGAAGTCCAATGCCATTTTACTGGCTAAAGATGATATGACGGTCGGCGTTGGCGCTGGCCAGATGAATCGCGTAGGCGCGGCGCGTATCGCCGTGGAACAAGCAGGCGAAAAGGCAAAGGGAGCCATACTTGCTTCCGATGCATTTTTCCCGATGGGTGATACGGTTGAACTGGCTGCAGCAGCGGGCATCACAGCCATTATTCAGCCAGGCGGTTCCATCAAGGACGAGGAGTCCATCAAAGTAGCCAACGAACATGGCATCGCGATGGTGTTTACGGACGTTCGTCACTTCAAGCACTAGGCGGGAGGAACCTTAATATGCGCATTCTAGTAATTGGCGGCGGCGGCCGTGAGCATGCCATCGTCTGGTCGCTCGCCAAGAGTGAAAAGGTAGAAGAACTGCTCTGCGCGCCTGGAAACGCAGGTATCGCTGAGCTTGCAGAGTGCGTGCCGATCGCGGTTGATCAGTTCGCCGAGCTGGTGCAGCTAGCGAAGGATCGCCGCATCGACCTCGTCGTTGTTGGCCCCGACGATCCACTGGCGGCGGGTATCGTAGACGAGTTCCAGGCTGCGGGCATTCCTGCTTTTGGCCCGGATCGCAAGGCGGCGGAGATCGAGGGCAGCAAGATTTTTATGAAAAATCTGCTCCACAAATACAACATTCCGACGGCTCGTTACGAGTCGTTCACGGATTTCGAGCAGGCGCTCGCCTACTTGCGTCAGCAGCCGGTGCCGATCGTCGTTAAGGCAGATGGCTTGGCCGCAGGGAAAGGCGTCACCGTTGCGGCGACGCTGGAGGAAGCGGAGGAGGCGCTGCGTGGCATGATGCTGGGCGGAGTGTTTGGAGCTTCCGGCAGCCAGGTCGTCATCGAGGAGTTCATGACTGGCCAGGAGATGAGTATTCTGGCCTTTGTGGACGGTGAAACGGTACGGGCGATGGTACCTGCCCAGGACCATAAAGCGATCTTCGACGGTGACAAAGGTCCAAATACCGGCGGTATGGGTACTTACTCGCCGCTGCCGCATATTTCACAGGCGCTCGTTGACGATGCGATCGTGAACATCATTGAGCCTACGGCTCGTGCTATGGTGAGCGAAGGGCGTCCGTTCCGCGGCTTCCTGTTCGCCGGACTTATGCTGACGCCGGACGGCGTCAAAACGGTGGAATTCAACGCCCGCATGGGCGATCCGGAAACTCAGGTTGTGCTGCCGCGTCTGGAAACCGACCTCCTCGATATTATAATGGCTGCGATGGAAGGCCGATTGGCCGATATCGAGATCAAGTGGAATGATGAGGCGGCGGTATGCGTCATTGTCGCTTCGGAAGGTTACCCGGGCTCGTATCCGAAAGGTCGCCCGATCATCGGTCTGGAAGCTGCCAAAGCGCAGGGAGCACTTGTATTCCACGCGGGTACGGCACTGAAGGATGGGGAGCTCGTCACGAACGGCGGCCGCGTGCTCGGCATCGTAGGCCTCGGCAGTGACATCTCCGAAGCTCGCTCACGGGCTTATGGGGCGGTGTCCGCCATTTCCTTTGAAGGCATGCAATGCCGTACGGATATTGCGCTCAAAGCGCTTCAGACGGCGAAGTAGCAGTGGGGAAGGTAAGCATCCTGCTCTAGCGGGCGACTTACCTTATCGACAATCTGTATCCACAGCCGCCCATTCGGGCGGCAGCAGCTCCAATAATTCAAAACAGCCCCGAACGACCGGCAGCCGGCGTTTCGGGGCTGTTCCCTTTCCTTTTTATACCACCCGAAATTTCAGGTTGCTTTAATCTTCGCTTCATTTACTATTCAGGGCATTAAGCTACTCTCTATTACAGTGAACTCAACAGGTACGGTGAAGGTTGTTGTGCTAAAATACTCGTTTCCGATCGCTGATCCTTCTAGCATAATGCTAGCAGGTCTGTCGAAAGATATCCGTAAAGAGCAATTATCAGCAAACATTGTCGTTGACTTCCTAAAATAGCCCCCGGATAATATCAGTTGAATGAGCCTATGCAAGCGAAGGGAGAGGGAAATGAGTTATTTCATCGCTTTTTTAATTTCGTTCGCCATTGTTGTCGCATTGATTCCGCCGCTTCGAACGGTTGCGCTGCGAATTGGATTCGTAGATAAACCGCGCTCGGACAGCGCACGCAAAATACATCGAGAGCCCATTCCACTTACCGCCGGTATCGCTATCTTCGCGGGTTTTACCGCTGTTTACTTAATTTTTGTCCGCGATTCATGGATTCAGTCGTTGGCCATTCTTGGCGGGGGGTTGTTGATCCTGCTGATCGGCCTGGTGGATGACTGGTACAAAACGCATGGAAAGGAATTTCCGGCCCTTCCGAAAATGGCGGTTCAACTGTCCGCAGCCGTTCTCGTTTACCTCTCAGGCATCGTTTTTTCTGGATTTGAAAATCCGTTTAATGGTTCCTACGTGACGCTTCCGGACTGGCTTTCGTTCCTGTTTACCGTTTTGTGGATCTTTGGAGTGACCACGGTCATCAACTTTACGGACGGCATGGATGGCTTAGCCGGTGGACTATCTGCCATCTCAGCGGGCACGCTGCTCGTTGTGGCATTGGTCATGGGACAGCAGGGCTCGGCGATGATGGCCGTCATTACGGTCGGCATCTCTGCCGGTTATCTCTTGTACAACCGCCCGCCAGCCAAAGTGTTCATGGGCGATGCAGGAGCCACCTATCTCGGCTTTATGCTCGGTGTAATCGCACTTGACGGGGCATTCAAGCAAGCGACTATGCTCTCTCTGCTTATCCCCATTCTGTCCCTGGGCGTTCCCATTTTGGACAATGTGCGCGTCGTCATTTCGCGGATTCGTAACGGCGTACCTTTTTACCAAGCGGATACTTCCCAGGCTCACTACCGACTGCTGGCCGCCGGTCTGAAGCCGGTGCAGGTTGTATCATTCCTGTATTTGGTTAATATTTGCTTTGGTTTATTCTCGATCGTGCTTCTTTTGGCCCAGTGAGACTGAAACACAATTTGATTTTGCTTGTTGCCTGTTCCGAATCGGGACAGGCTTTTTTATTTTGATTTAGTTCATTTCCTATATTTTAACGAGCCACCCCCTTTATCAATAGCTTAATAGAGAATATTATAGAGATATTGTATCGCTTCACTTTATGTCGAACGCCGAAGAATGCTGTAATCCTTATGTAACCGGATTGTAACTCCTCCGCGAACTCGGTCTGGTACGATAGACTTATCTAAGAGAGTTGGGAGAGTTTACATCCATGATTAACACACGAAACAAACGTAATGAAGATTCCATTTTTGGGGAAAATAAAACGGATAGTACAACTCCATCCGCCGCCAATGCGCTGCCGAAAAGTTCTGCTCCTAACCGCCACAAATGGACCGGAAAGCTGCTTCTGCTGCCTCTGGCAGCCATGCTTGCCTTCTCCGGCGGCTGCGGACTGACGAACTCTGTCGAGGCTGGTGGATTCAAAGCAAATAATCAAAACATAACTGTTAATGAGCAGAACGGCACAGTTGCGAACACGAATGATAACGCAAATGAGAACGCAAATGAGAAAGCAAATGAAAACACGAATGCTTCCAACGTTCAGGCCAATGAATCCATTGTCGCTGTAGAAGAAGGGACTGGAATTTCGGTCATTCCCAAGGAAAACAGCGGAGGAAAAAGCAGCAATTCGGTTTCTGCCTCTTCAGGTAATAAACAAGGCAAGACTTCCACAGGCGACAAAAACGACAAAAGTGATAAAAACGACAAAAGCGATAAAAGCGTTAAAAGTGACAAAAAAGACAAAGCCAAAAAAGGCGACAAGGTCGTAGCACTAACATTTGATGACGGGCCAGACACTAAAATAACTAATGAAATCCTCGACATTCTTAAAGAGGAAAATGTAAAGGCGACCTTTTTTGTCGTCGGCACGCGAGTGAAACAAAATCCCGAAGTATTAAAGCGTATCGTTAATGAAGGTCATAAAGTCGGCAATCATTCTTATAATCATCCTGAGCTGGGTAAAGCTAGCCGTTCCAAAATATTGGATGAGTTGAACAGAACGGATAAACTGATTGAAAAGGCCGTCGGCTTCAAGACGGATTTGATGCGTCCTCCTTACGGTTCGAGTTCGCCTTTGTTACGTTCTATTCTGAAGGAAACTGGACGCGAGCAGGTCCTCTGGAATGTGGATACGAAAGATTGGGCAGGTACATCAGTGAAGGACATGCTCAACAACGTCAATCGGAACTTGAGGCCAGGTGGTAACATCCTAATGCACTCCGCAGGCCCTAAACTGAAAACGCCAGAGCTGCTGCCAAGGCTTATTGACGACCTGAGAGATAAAGGCTACACCTTCGTAACCGTAGATAAACTTCCATAAGTTCGGAATGAGGGCGCAGCCCATCAAAATAATAAATCCGAAGTTGAAGGTACGGCCGATAAGACTAACGAAGCCGTCGTCAATCGGCCGGAAGAGGAGGCGCGGAGAAGGCTTGAGCAATGATAATGATCATGAATTCAATAACCGATCCGGTCTCCCGGAAGTAGAAAGGCAGGCTGCCTTCGCTTCCGGTGCTGGAGACGGAGGGGATGCCTCCTGTCCAAAAACGGACAGGGAGCATCCCTCTTCCGCTACTGGGGCCCGTCGGTATCAACCTAACTGTAACCAATCAACCGCTCTTAAGAAGTGGAGCGGGATCAAACTGCTGGTGATGCTGATCGCGTTCACTTTTGTTATAGCTGGTTGCCGTTATACGGCCGCGCCTGCTGATTTGTTAGGCACGCCTGAGGCAGCCCCGCAAGCTGGCGGAGTCACTGCGAAGCTAAGAGACCTGCTTCCTACTGGAAGCTCGTTGTCTCTGCCGGCACGGGAGCGGCAGTCAGAGGCGATTCGCTCTATTGATATGGACGGCGACGGCAAACAGGAGGCCGTATTGTCCTACGTTGAGACATACGGCAGTTCGCGTTTAATGATTGCTCGTCAGGAGTCTGGTGAATGGAAGCCATGGGCTGTGCTGCGTTCTGGCGTGGGAGTAAGCCTGGAATGGCTGTCTTTTGTCGACATGAACGGGGACAAAAGACCGGAGCTGATCGCGGGCTGGGCGGTCAATCAGCCGGGCAACACCTTGAGCTGGCAGCAGTACGAGGTGCAGGTTTATTCCATGCTGAAACCTTCTTTTGAGGAATCGGAGGAAGGACGTTTGCTGAAGCCGATTGCGGAGCTCAGCTATGAGTGGGCGGATACTGGAGATGTAGATGGAGACGGCAAGCAAGAGCTGGTACTTATCCGGCGTCCAGACAGCCCGAACAAGCCCCTGCTAGAGGTTTACCGGTTAGGTGAGCAAGATCTTGTCCGTTCGGCGATGCTGCCTTTGCAGTCTGCTACTTTTTATGAAGGTCTTGCAATCGGCAAGATCGCCAAGAATAAATACGGCGTTATTGTTGAAGGAATTGCTGGCGCTCAATATTCGGTCTCGCTTATGGCCGTCTGGATTGACGGAGGTTTACAACAGGTCTATCCACCGTCCAATAAGATGGAGCTTGGCTACAGCACGGGATCGATGGATCACACCGATATTAACGGGGACGGAATTCTGGAATGGCGCAAGCAAGTGCCTGCTCCTGGCCAGTCGGCGACTCCCGGCCCGACGGATAGCTCCACCATGCTGAACGGCCCAATGGACTCCAATCCTATTTACTACACGGAATGGACGCAGTGGAACGGGGATCTGGCCAGCGCTGTCTACTTTGATGACGGAGCTATAGAGATGCCGCCGCAGGCACTGCCTCCCAAGACACGGCCAAATTTAAAACAAGAGCTAAGGTTAGAGCCGAAGCTTTCGGTTTACGAGGAAATGTTCCTCCCGATTTCTTTGGAGTACAATGATTATAAAAATGGCATATCGATTCAAATCCCATCTCGCTGGAGAGGTCAGTTCACATTATCTCGTCCGAGCGAAGAGAACAGCGTAATCATTCAGTTGGAGTACTACAATGCCAAGTCAGGTCACAGAGCTCCGTTGTGGACGTTATACGGCGTACCAATCAAAGAATGGAACAGCTGGTCGGCACAGATGGAGGGCAAGGGGCGTAAGCCTGTTAGCCTTCGTACCGTTGGAGGGATTATTTTCTCGGCCGTAGAGGAGAAAAAACCGACGGAGGGGGATGGCTGGCCTAAAGAAGAGCTGGATCGTTATGTTGCCATGCGAATGACCAATGAGCAATTGGCCTCTTCCTTACGGCTGCTGCCTTCCAATTAACTCTTTTCGAGGCATTTTGAGTTGCGGGATGGCGCATAGCATAGAACGATACGGATAGAAGGGAGGGGAAGGAAAGCGGTGAAAATTTTGCTGGTTGAGGACGAAGAAGCCATTCGTGGTTTTGTGCGGATAAATCTGAAGCGCTCGGATATGGAACCGATGGAAGCAAGCAGCGGCGAGCAGGCGCTGCAGCTTGTTGCGCAGCATGGGCCGCCGGATATTGCCTTGCTGGACATCATGCTTCCTGGCATATCCGGACTAGAAGTTTGTTCGGCTTTGCGCGAGGCATACCCGACGATGGGAATCATTATGCTGACGGCGAAGTCGCAGGAACAAGACAAGATCCAAGGGCTGGAGCTTGGAGCGGATGACTATGTTCAGAAGCCATTCAGCCCTGGCGAGCTGATGGCTCGAATCCGCTCACTAGCCAGACGGATGCGCTTGCCGGACCCGGCCGATCCCGATGCTGCCACAGCAAGTTCAGTAGAAACCAACGGCGAGTTGGAGCCCAATGTCGGAGCTGTTGCTGCAAGTCCAGTAGAAACCAACAACGAGCGGGAGTACAGTGCTGGAGCTCTTCAAGAGCCGGCCGGCCCTAACAATGGCCGCTTTATTCCTTTGCCGGAATTGTGCTCCGCTAAAGCTGCTGGCAGCCATGAATCCGCGTTACTGCCCGGTGATGAGGCTCTTCAGGTTGCGGATCAGCACCCGCAGTCTGCCGCAGTGCAGACAAGCTCAGATAGTTCTACTTCGGCAGATGATTATAAGTCTGAGCCCGTACCACCGCATGATATCCGGTATTATGGGGCGTTCAGCCTGTCCGACTCCGAGCGCAGATTTTGGAAAAATGATGGGGAGATCCTCTTGACCCCGACAGAATGGTCACTCGTGAAGCTTTTGTTAGACCGGTATGGACAAAGTGTAAGTCGCGATGAGATTTTGACCGAGGTATGGGGCCGTTATTACGCCGGAGACCTCAAAGTAGTCGACGTTAATATCCGTCGGATCCGACAGAAGGTAGAGGCTGATCCATCAGAGCCGGTCATAATTGAGACGGTATGGGGCTTCGGTTACCGATGGTATAGAGGCGCGGCGCGATGAAGAGTCTCAGGACCAAGATGGTATTCAGTTATTTGCTGCTCATCATGCTGACCGTAATTGTGCTTGGAGGCATGTTTTTAACTCTGATCTTGAACTACTACTACGGAAGCGCCTCTAGCGCCATGAAGCAGCGTGTGGTGACCTCGATGTCGCTGCATGCGCGGTCGATGCAGTGGATGGGGCTTAATGAGCGAGCCAGCTACATGCTGCAAAATATGGTCGAATCGAACGCTCGCATCCAATTGCTGCAGCCGGACGGCCGCATGATTATGGATTCGGACGGCTTCAGTGACAGCCGCACGATCCGCACGCCGGATGTCGTCAACGCCGCGGAGGGCGATTCTGCTGCCTGGTACGGTAATGACGATGCTACCGGAGAGAGCATTGTAGCTGCTTCTGCCCCTCTATTTCGTGAAGGCCGTATCATTTCGATTATTCGCTATTCAGCCTCGCTGAAGGAAGTCGACAAAATGGTAGCTTTACTGGTTCGCTTTACGCTGATCACGGCGGCCGCTGTCATCCTGCTGTTCCTAATGCTTAGCATGTGGATGGCGAATCGAATCGTGCGGCCGCTTAGAGATCTGACCCGTCGAGCGAAGCATATGGCGGATGGGGACTGGGAGCGAGGGATGAGCGGCTCTGGCGGGCGGGACGAGATCGGACAGTTGTCCGATACGCTGCATACGCTAGCTGTGGAGCTCAATAAACGCGAGAAGCTCAAAAACGATTTTATTTCCTCCGTGTCGCATGAGCTGCGTACTCCGCTAACTGCGATCAAGGGATGGAGCGAAACGCTTGCGTCCCCCGAATCGCGGCAGGAGGAAGTTCAAGAGGGGCTAGGCATTATTTCACGGGAAACCGAGAGGCTGACGGGGCTTGTTGAGGATCTGCTCGATTTCTCCAAGCTCAGTTCCGGTAGCATGGACCTTCATCTGGAGGAGCTGGATCTCAACTTGCCGGTGCGTGAATGCGTGACACAGCAGATGGTGCGCCAGGAAGAGACAAGCGTTCGCCTGCTGAGCTTCCTGGAGCCGGAACCGCTGCTTGTGATGGGTGACCCAAATCGGCTGCGTCAGGTGCTTATTAACTTGATTGATAATGCCTTTAAGTTCACTCCTGAGGGTGGAGCGGTGCGCGTCAGTGCTTCAAGGGAAGGAAATCATGCGGTGCTTATCGTGGCCGATAATGGCGTCGGCATCGCTCCCGAAGATTTGCCCCATGTGACGGAGAAGTTTTATAAAGGCGGCCTCTCCCGTTCAGGAAGCGGGCTTGGCCTCGCCATTTGCAAGGAGATCGTGGAGCTGCATGGAGGTTCTCTTCAGTTGGATAGCGAGCCGGGGGTAGGCACTACTGTTATGTTGCGCTTTCCCGTATTGGTCCAGCACCAAGAAGAAGCCGAGAGCTGATAGGACCATTTTTATTCCTTGTAGAACAAAGACTTGCGATTGACGAATACGAACAGACAGGCCGCCAGCAGGGCGGCTGACACGGACAGCGATACCCAGTGACGGGTGATCCAATCCACAATAACTGGCATGATGTGAACCTCCTTGCTCACTTTGATGGATTTGGTATTAGAGTAACTCAAAAGAAGCTGTTCCATTCGGAGACGATAGGAAAGCACTATAGCCGAAGCAAAAGCCAAAGCTCGATAAGAAGCGTGAAATCGCGAACTGTCCTTAAACTCCTAAGGCAGCTCGCGATTTTTCATTATTGCGCTTGCCCGGCGATTAGATGGGCTGATGGAGATTGACAACAGGTTGTGGTGGATGATAAGCTGAGTTTAACTTATAACACACTAAATTGGTCGGAATAATTATATATAAAAACAACTCTTTCGCCGTATAGCAAAAGAGTTAGGAGAAAGGGATGCTGAAACTATGGAAAAACAGCTGATCCTGCGTCATAAGGAACTCGAGCTCACAGCAACGCTGCATTATCCCGCTGCTTCTGCGGCAGCTTCGGAGGAGCGCCAGCCGGTCATTGTCATCTGCCACGGCTTTATCGGCAGCCGCATCGGGGTTGATCGGCTTTTCGTGAAGACGGCTCGGGCACTTGCCGCGGGAGGCTCATTTGTGCTTCGCTTTGACTATGGCGGCTGTGGCGAAAGCTCGGGCAGCTACGGCGCCCTTGGCTTCGATTCCATGATCGAACAAACGCGTACCGCCCTTGATTATGTCCTGTCGATGGATTGCGTCGATCCGCAGCGGGTAACGCTGCTCGGACATAGCCTTGGTGGAGCGGTGGCTCTGCATACTGCTGCCAAGGATAAACGGGTGAACCGGCTCATTCTCTGGTCCGCTGTCGGGTACCCTTTCAACGATATTGTGCGCATTGTCGGCCGCGGCGGTTATGACGAGGCTGTCCTGAAAGGGTCTACCGACCATGCAGGCTACACGCTTGAGCCGACCTTTTTCCATTCCCTGCAGCAGCATCAGCCCTTCCAGGCCGCAGTCCGTTTCAGCGGGGATGTGCTGTTGGTGCACGGCACTAGCGACGATGTGATCCCGGCTGATTACAGCTTCCTGTATCAAAAGATGTTCTGGACGCGCGGGGATGGCCTGTGCGATAAGGAAATCATTTTCCAGGCGGATCATACCTACTCCACACGCACCCATCAGGAGGAGGCAATCCGTGTAAGCGCAGATTGGCTGTCCAGATTGGAAAAGCGTCATGAGCAATGGCTAGATTGGAGCATCTGATGGACAGTGGCCGTCAAGGTTTATACTTTCCAGGAATTTGCATATCAACCGTTACTCGGATCTGTCCAAGAGAATCCTCCTTCAGAATAAAGCGATTCCCTTTGGCAGTTCGTTTGGACCAATCCCTATAATTTTTACGATAGTAAATTTCAGTGAACTGGTAGACATCCACTTTTTTGTCCAATGCATTTCTAAATGTGGTGCGAATCTGAGCCTCGATTATTTTAGCGGCAGCCTGTCCTGCCTCTTTTAGAGGCGTTACATCCTGGCGGAAAGACATTACGGCTTTTGTATGAATATCGACATCGAACACGGGATCGTTGCTTGCATTCATACGATATCGAACCTTCACTTTTGTACGGTTGAAAGTTGCGGTTCCGAAGTGTTTCCCTGCTTCTTGTACGTTTAAGTCCCATTTCCTCATGGTCGGATTCATCCAAGGCCAGCCCACAAGCTGATCTCGGCTCAAGCTGCCTTTATACTCCCCATTTTGTAAAAAGTGAGCGCCCGTAATGTCCATCTTAGGACTATCCTTGAAATCCATTTTCCAGGTCGATTTGTCAACGCTGATCTCAGGAACGTAATCAGACATTGCAGGATGGTTCATCTCTCTAATTAGCTTGAATAAGTATACAGGCTCAATTGCCGATCGCTGCCTATAGACGTTCTCGGGGGAATGCAGCAGCGAGGATGTATTCGAACTATTAAAAAATGCTTTCGTAATGAACACTTCATTAAGCGGCAAATTCGTCCCGTATACCCAAATATTGAGACGTAGTTCGGGATATTCCGCGAGCAGCTGGGACATATCGTTGCGTGATATTTTTTTTAGCGCTCTGGGGGACATCAAGATCGACGTCACATGGGAAAAATCCAACCTCTCCTGTGAAGTATTCAATAACTGATCGGTTGCTTCATCGAGGGTTTTACCGCGACTTTCTCCTGTCCAGATGGGGGTTTTATTGTTTGCGATATTGCCGGATTCACTTTTGGCCTCGTTGGAAAAATCCAGTATCTGAACATGAATGATATATTCCCCGTCTCGATAATCAAATCCGATTGCTTTCACATAGATTCTGTTTGTCCTTAATTCATTACAGCCGCTTAAAATCAGTACAATGAGCGCCATGGCTATTCCGCATACGCTTCGGAGGTAGAACGGCCTCATTTCAGCGGCTCCTGTGGATGCAGAGCTTTAGGCTTTTTCGGCGTTTTCCGAAAAGTTTCGATAAACAGACCGGATAAAATATCCTTGATCTGCAGAGGTGCAATTGGCGCCAGGTATGGCACGCCAAAAGACTCGATGCGAGTGACATAGACAAGGACGCTGATGACAGCCAGCATGAAGCCGAATATGCCAAGCTGTGAGCAGACAAAAAAGGTATAGAAGCGAACGAGTGTCACTGCGCCGATAAGACTCTGATTGACCAAAGTCGAGCCAGCGACAAAGGTCATTGCCGATATGACAATCATGGTCGGTGAGATGAGGCCGGCACGGACGGCCGCATCGCCAATGACCAGGCCGCCGACTACGGTCAGCGTCTGGCCAATCGATCCGGGAAGCCGCGCCCCGGCTTCCCGGAAGATCTCGATCAACAGCAGCACGAGGAACATTTCCTGTTCCATGCTAAGGGGCAGTCCTTGCCGCGAATTGAGAATCGTAGCCAGCAGGCTGAATGGAATCTGATCGACATGAAAAACACTGAGAGCGATATACAAACCAGGCAAAAAGCAAGATATTATCAGGCTTATATAACGAAGTATCCGCGAAAAGTTAACGAATATATAACTCTGTTGCGCATCTTCAGCAGACTTCATCAATAAGAACAAGTTGACTGGCGCAATGATTGCTGTTGGGTTCCCATCGAGTAAAATAACAACCCTTCCGGAATTCAAGCATTGCACCGCGAAATCGGGCCTGCCGGTATAAGTGCTGCGTGGCAGCAGGGACCAAGGTTTGTTGGCGAGCAGATCCTCGAGATGACGTGTAGAAATAATGTCTTCAGCATCGATGTTTAGCAATCGATCTCGGATCCGATTCACGAGCTGAGGCTCTGCGATATCTGCATCATACATAAGAGCTACTTTCGTCGCGGAGTGGCTGCCGATGCTGTACTCCTCGCAGCATAACCCTGGGCTGCGCAGGCGATAGCGAATTAAGGCAGCGTTGACCTGCATCTGCTCCACGAAGCCGTCCTTTGGTCCACGTACGGAAACTTCTGTCGCGGCTTCAGAGGGATTGCGTCCAGGCACCGCACCGGAGGAGATCGAACAAGCTATGTTTTGATCTACGTGAATCAGGACTGCATTTCCTTCAAAAATCAACCTGACTATATATTGGCGCCAGGTCATCTGAGGATGATTAACAAGAGGTTTTGGGAGCCTTAATTCCTGCCAGGCTCCTGCAGTGCTCGTGCTTTGTCCTGGTGTTTCGAACGTAAGCTGAGCCGATAGACTGGAGCGAGACTGCGGCAGAATGACTTCATGCAGCAGCGTGAAGTCGGTCATTGAGCCACAAAATAGGAGGATTTTAGCTCCATCACCGGAATCGGTAGCAGGCTGTGGCTGATTTTCTTCTACACTTGTGTGGGAAGGGGCTGCATCAGCAATTTCATCACCTGCTGCGGACGGGCTTTGGTTGTCCATAGTTCCTTCGGATTTGATTTCAACCAAAGAAACATCATCGCTTTTGGCGAACCATTCCTTCAGCTGCGCAAGGCTGGGCAGCGGCTCATGGCTCGAATGCTGGGATCGGGCAGTTGAACCAGAGGCATCGGCCATGGCCGCAGAAGAATGGTTTGAATTAGGGTTAGGTTTCATGTTTCAGCAGTCTCCTTCGAGTTTTGTGCTGGGGGTCTCCATCGGAGCATAAAAGCCAAGATTGCCGTCACTAAAGGCACCATTACAACGAATACGGGATACTGGAATTGGAAAAGAAATGCAATCAGAGTGGAGTCGGATATGGGCAAGCTGGAAATCGAGGCCACGGCCAATGCGATCAGTGCCATAAAGATACCTCTGGATTTTGGACTTCGGAAGCCGGCTAGGCTAGTCATGATATAGAATTGGAGCGAAAGGCGGGCAAAGCTGCTAGCCGTCCTCTGTACGATAGCAAACAAGTCGATGTGTTCAATCGAATCTCCAAGAGAGGTAATTCTCCAGATTTCCAAAATAGGACCGCGCAGCTTTGTAGCTTGATCAGGTCCAAACATCGCTACGCTCAGAACGACGGGAATGAGCTCAAGCCAGGTAAGATACAGCACGAGTATGAAGGGCTGCCACCATTTAAAACTTCCCTTTACTTCTTGCTGCAGCCAAATGAGCAGCCAAATCTCAGTCAAACCGGCTGCAGCCAATAAGGCTCCGTTAATAGCGGGCTGGTAGCCATGTTCGAGCACGGGCAGCAGCATGCGAAAATCGACATGATTTCGATTAAGCCCCACCAGCAAAACATCGAGAATCGAACCAATCGGAATTAGGATGATAGAGGTATAAGCTATGGAGCGCAAGCCTGAATACGCGGTCCAGACGCATAGAAGAGTAGTAGCGAATATAATGACCCAGAGTGGAGTTTGGTTCATGTAGCTCCGCACTGCGATATGGCCAGTCTCCCAAGAGGCAGTAGTTGCTTGTACTAGAAGCATTAAAATGACGGGTAGGCGGATCAACCAGGAGACAGGTCGGTTGAATTGGGTACTCAGCCATTTTTGCAGGGAAGCCCCGTTCAGCTTGCGGATAACGTACCATAGTCCAATGGACCAGATTAGCACAAAGGGGAGGGCAATTAGCACCGATAGCCATGCATCGCCGTCGGCTTTTGATAGAAGATAAGGCGGAACGAGAACATTGGCGACCCCGCCGCTGGCGAGCGTAACGGATATGATGCAGGCCCAGACTCCAATGGTAGACGAGGTTCGCATGCCGAAAAAGCTCCTTTCTTGCCTGATTTCCAGCACAGGGATCGTTCCTGCTTTTGGCATGCACGTAGTATGAGCTGCTTTTGGAATCATTATCCGTCTGAGGAAAATTAGGGACACACTTGCGGAAGAGGCATCTCGGCAAAAATAGTTTCCATATGCTGTCCCCTAGTCTATGATGAAGTAGGGTGAGGACAAGTGAAAAGAAACGTCAATAGCGTTGCTGGATTGCTTATAATGGCCATGCTGCTTTCAGCATGCAGCGAGCAGGTGGATGCTCCTGTCGAGACGGATCCGCCGCCGCTTGCAACTACGGCTCCAAGCGCAGCGCCAAGCGCTTCGCCAACTCCGATCGTACCAGCGTTTACAGCGCCGCTAACCGGCAAGGGCGTGCAAGGGCCAATTAATACGAGGCCGTATCTCGTGATGATTAACAATCATCCCAAAGCGAGACCGCAGTCTGGACTCGGATCCGCCGACCTGTTCTATGAAGTGCTGGCGGAAGGAGAAGTCACACGTATCCTTGCTGTGTTCCAGAGCCAGCCGCTGACGGGAGCAATCGGCCCGGTACGTAGCATCCGCCCGTATTTTATCGATTTAGGAAAAAGCCAGGATGCCATTATGATTCATGCCGGAGGCAGTCCTGACGGATATGCCCAGCTTTCCAAAGAGAAGCTGAACCATTTGGATGAGATTACGAATGCAGGGTCCTATTTCTGGAGGGACAAGTCAAGAAAAGCACCACATAACTTGTACACGAATTTGGAGAAGCTGGCGGCCGGTATCGACAGAAAAGGCTTCGAGACCAGCCAGCGGGGCACGGTTCGTTCGTATCCGTTCATCCAAGGAGATGGTGTAGAGCCGACTGGCAGCATGGCTACAACGCTCGATGTCACCTTTTTGCTGAAGTCGTATAAGGTTTCTTACCGATATGACTCAGGGGCGAAGCGGTTTATGAGATTCATTAATGACGAGCCGCACAAGGATCTGAATGATAACAAGCAGCTCGCAGCTGACAACGTAGTTGTGCTGGAAGCGCCGCATCGCGTTCTGGATGACGCGGGACGCAGAGCCGTCGACCTGTCCAAGGGCGGGAAGGCGATGTTGTTCCAACGAGGCAAAGCGCGGGAGGTTCAATGGAAGCGCAGCGCTGTGGATGATCTCATCCGGCTGTATGATGGAGCTGCAGAGGTGTCTCTTTATCCTGGGCAAACACATTTTTTGATTATCCCGGACAAGCCGGGACTCGGTGAGCGGCTACAATTCGGATGAGGAAGGTTCCAGGCGCTTGTAATACGTTTACGTTAAGAAGGTATCTCCGCTGCGAGAGCCTTCTTTTTTGAGTTGATGGGAAATGATTACTCTTCATATACATAAATTAGAATATTTAGGTAAAAAATGAACGGACAGTCGGACGCTGGAATGTTTCAATGAGTCAAGAAACGACAATTTTTGCACTAGGCCTATTTTGTCTTTACAATTCCTTTACAACATGAGTATGAACTGTGATAAGATAAGTTGGGCCTGAAAAGGCGGCAGTAACATTTTCCTGAAAGCAAAGGGGACGAACATGGCTAAGAAGAATATTTTCTTCAAAACGCTGGAAGAAATGGCGGATACGATTGTCGAGACCGTAGAGTTTTTTGCCAGAGGCGTGGATGATTTGTCGAATGTCGGCGAGTTCGCTAAGGCAATGAAAGAATACGAGAGTCAGTGTGACCGTTATACCCATACGATGATCATTGAGCTTAATCGGACCTTCATCACGCCGATCGAGCGCGATGACATTATGGCGCTGACGACTGCTCTTGACGATGTGGTCGACGAAATCGAGGCTTGCGCTTCCCGTTTTGAGATGTACCAGGTAACGGACAAGGATGAGTACATTCGCTTGTTCGCGGACAACCTCGTCCGCAACTCCCATCAGGTCAAGAAAGCGATCTATCTGCTCACGCAGAAGAAGCTGCTTGCCATCCGCGAGCCAAACATCGCCATCAACGAGCTGGAGAATCAGGCTGACGACTTGCTGCGCGTAAGCATCAAGGCACTGTTCGCCAAAGAGAAAGATCCAATCGAGCTGATCAAGCGCAAAGAGCTTTACGAAATGCTGGAGCAGACGACGGATTATTTCGAGGATGTCGCCAACACGCTTGAATCCATCATTATGCGCAACAGCTAAGGATAGGAGCCAACCTTACCGTTATGGATACAGTATATATTGTAATGGCAGTAGTGGTCTTTTTGGCACTAGCATTCGACTTTATCAATGGCTTCCATGATACAGCCAATGCTATTGCCACATCGGTTTCCACTCGGGCGTTGAAGCCCCGTGCCGCTATTCTCCTGGCGTCGGTCATGAACTTCGTCGGCGCTCTCAGCTTCACTGGTGTTGCCAAGACTATCGGCGGCAGTGTGGCCAATCCGGCCACCCTGCAAAATGGCGAGGAAATCGTTATCGCAGCCTTGCTCGGCGCGATTATTTGGAATCTGATCACCTGGTGGTTCGGTATCCCGTCTTCCTCCTCGCATGCGTTGATCGGGGGCTTGGCCGGCGCGGTCATCTCTTCTGCAGGTTTCGGCGCGATTAATGCGAGCGGTTTTTCCGACATAATCAAGGCTTTGATCTTCTCACCATTTATCGCTTTTGCTATCGGCTTTACTCTAATGTGGATTCTCAAAAAAGTGTTCGCTAGGGCAAATCCGCATCAGATCAACAAAGGCTTCCGGACCGGCCAGATTCTAACCGCATCTTTCCAAGCGTTCACGCATGGCACAAACGATGCTCAGAAGGCGATGGGTATTATCACTTTTGCACTCGTTTCCGCTGGATTGCAGGATAATCTGGACGTTCCACTGTGGGTCAAGCTGTCCGCGGCAACTGCGATGGCGCTTGGTACCTCGGTCGGGGGCTGGAAGATCATCAAAACGATGGGTACGAAGATCTTCAAGATCGAGCCAGTCAACGGCTTTGCTGCTGACCTTGGCGCGGCCTCCGTCATTTTGACGGCCACGATGATCCATTTCCCTGTTAGTACAACGCATGTCATTACCTCGTCCATCCTCGGCGTCGGCAGCGCGAAGCGCTTCTCGGCCGTTAAGTGGGGCATGGCTGGGCGGATTATCGTTTCCTGGCTCATTACAATTCCGATTGCGATGATCCTCAGTGCGACGATTTTCCAAATCATCAAGTTGCTGTTCCTCTAGAATAGCCGAGTAGAAGATACTTACACCTTAGAACCTTACATCAAAGCACTATAGTAGAAAGCCCGCTTGCGCCGATGAACTCGGTGGAGGCGGGCTTTTTTGGGGCTTAGCTTGCAAGCGTTCTCAATAGCTTAATGGGGGAGGAGGAGCGTGTGCTGCTTTGGCTTGAGGCTAGGTACAGGGTTGAGTTGAACGGAACGGCGCCTCGTTATAAGGTGAGGCACAGATTAAAGGAAGCCACACTGAGCCTGATGCTGGCCTGGCAGCGGAGCTAGCCGCTGGGCTAGCTCTGGTGATGTGAAGCCCCCCGAAGGCGGGTGAACGCCTTGTGCCGTTGAGTATAACTAGGAGGCGGCTGGAAGACGTTGCAGCCGCACTTCCCACCGTATTAGCTGTGCGCTTATCGACCATTGAAAAGATTAGAGTGAAGTGAGTACAAGCTTGCCAGGGTTTAGAGATGGCAACGGTAGTTACTGGTGGAGCATGTTTATGTGAACACAGAAGCCCAGAGCATCCCCGTACAATCCGGGAGTCTGGGTCATGTGACTTGCGTCAACGCAGAAGTCCATAGCATGAGCAGCGAACTATGTTTTTTGCTGCTCTTCCAGGCGCTATTTACGACTCTTTTTGGACTTGGAGCTAGGCCTCTTCTTGGAACTGGGCCGACGCTTGCTTCCGCTCTTGGAATTGCCTCCCCCACCTTTGGCGAAGCCTCCGCCGCTGCTAGGGCGGCGTTTTTTCTTGGTGCTTTTTCTCTTCTTGGGCGGTGTCCATTCATCATCCTCAAGATCGACCAGCTTGGAATCATCGGCATCCTTCTTGCCGAAGGAGCCCATCATCAGCTTGATGAGCGGCGCCATCTGCTGCACGCCGCCGATGACCTTCTGTGCCTTGGTCATCGTACCTATGATGCCGTCCAGGCCGCCAATCCTGTCAACGAAGCCCTTCAGGTCGCTCAGCTTGTCGAGAGAGAATAGACTACCGCTCTTGGTTGATTTTTCGGCAACCTCCGGGAGTGTTGCCAGCGGACCGATTGACGGAGCAACCGGGACGGTAGGAAAGCTGCTCGTAGGGAATTTAGCCGGCGGCGCGAATAGTGTTTGCGGCGAATTATTGTTGTAGGGAAAGGCATCTCCGAGGCCGGGGAATACACTTCCCTGTGTAGGGCCATTAGGAGTGTTGCGATACGGCTCGTTAGGGTAGTAGTAAGGATAGTTGGAATTCACTTGGATTTCACATCCTTGTCGGATTGCGGATTTAGCCTCCGCTTTTCGTATAGTGTATGGTCATTAATGGAATTTGGGTTGGACGTTCGCCCGGTTTTTGCCGAAAAACCCAGAGAGGGACTGGCACGGACTATGGGAGGAAAGGGCATGTTAGTGCAGGATAGCGCTTGCAAAATTCATTCACTCTCTAAAGCGTGAACACGGTGATAGTTGTTTTCTGTAGCGCATCGCTATAAAATGGAGAGTAGGATTCTTTTACAGGGGTGAAGTTGATGCAGCTCAAGAAGCTGAATGATAAAGCGATTGACCAACTATTTGAAGCAGTACTCACGCTTAAGAGTGTTGAGGAATGTTATATTTTCTTTGATGATCTGTGCACCGTCAACGAAGTACAGTCACTGTCCCAGCGTTTGGAAGTTGCGCGCATGCTCGGTAAGGGCAGCACGTACAATCAGATCGAAGCGGAGACTGGAGCCAGCACGGCTACAATTTCCCGCGTTAAGCGCTGCCTGAACTATGGCAATGACGGTTATAAGATGACACTGGATCGCCTTAACCGCTAATGAAGCCGCAGGACCGCAGCGAGCTGTTCCTTCGGAGCCAAGAAGGACAATCGCCAGCAGCTCCGGAAGAAGTGCTGCCTAAGGCGGAAGCATATTTGTATTCCGCGAATGAGACGCCGGACCTTTCAGGCAGAGGTTCCCACAGCAATTCATTTCTTCCTTCTATTCTTGTCATCAGTCATGGCTCCAGAGACCCCAATTGGGTCGCTCTCGTGGATGAAGCTGTTCGTGAAGCGGCAGCTCTCCTTTCAAATTTGACCGGCCCTGTGCCGGTCATTTCGTCGTTCCTGGAGATTGTGACTGGGCGTCTAATCCAGGACGGGGTGGATGAGCTGTTGGCGCTCGGGGCAACCGACATCTATGTATTGCCTCTGTTCGTTTCCTCCGGCAGTACGCATGTAGACGACATTATGCAGGCATTCGGGCAGCCTCCGGCAGGGCTCAGGGAAGGCGAGTTCGACCCGTTCCGTACCGGAGGAGCTCGCATCCATCCCGGTAAGCCGATCGATGACGAGCAGGAGATTGCAGAGCTGCTTCTGCGTCAGGTGAGCGAGTTGTCCGTTGATCCGTCCCGTGAGTCGCTTTTGTTAATCGGCCACGGCTCGATCGAGCCCGGTTTTCACGGACGCTGGCGCGACGGTCTCGGCCGAATCGCGGAGCGATTGAGGATGGACGGCGACTTTGCCCGCGCGGAATATGCGATGCTGCTGCCCAATCAGGCGGCATGCAAACTGCGTGCAATGCGCCGCAAGCGGCCCGGGGAGAAGGTAATCGTCGTACCGGTTTTCCTTAGTCAAGGATATTTCACATCAACTGTGATTCCCGCGCGACTCGGAGAGTTAGAATATGAATATAATGGTCGGGCAATGCTACCGGACGCGGCTGTGGCGCGTTGGATGGCAAAGCAGGCCCAGCAGTGGCTGGATAGAGCAGGAGGATGAAACATGAGCAGCGGATACAAACGAGCGCGTTTAATCTACAATCCAACATCCGGTCGGGAAGAGATGAGGCGGAGATTAGGCGAAATTTTGATGCTTCTGGAGCGCGGAGGCATCGAGACGAGCACGCATGCGACAAGCGGCGAGGGCGATGCCTCCATAGCGGCTGCTGATGCCGCGGATCGCGGCTTCGACATGATTATCGCCGCCGGCGGTGACGGTACCCTTTATGAGGTCATCAATGGCCTCGGTGAAAAGCCTAACCGACCCCCTCTAGGCATCCTGCCTGTAGGGACGACGAATGATTTTGCCCGCGCGCTCGGTATTCCCCGCAATCTGGAGTATGCCTGCGAACTGATTACAATGCAGTACACCCGTCCTATCGACGTCGGTCGCGCCGGCAAAAAATACTTCATCAACATCGCAGGCGGCGGCTCGCTAACCGAGCTTACGTATGAGGTGCCAAGCAAGCTGAAGACGATGATCGGCCAGCTCGCCTACTATATGAAGGGGCTGGAGAAGATGACTCGGTTGCGACCTATGAAGCTGCTCATTCAGGGTAACGGAATCGAGGACATTCATGAGGAGATCATGCTGTTCCTAATCTGCAACAGCAACTCTGTTGGCGGCTTTGAGAAGCTGGCTCCAGCAGCCAGCCTGGACGACGGCCAGTTCGAGGTGCTCATATTGAAAAAATGCAATCTCGCGGAATTCATTCGCATTGTCACGCTGGCCCTGCGTGGGGAGCATTTCAATGATCCGCATATCGTCCATTTCAAAACAAACCAGCTGACCGTCACAACCTCCGATTACGCCCAACTGAACCTCGACGGCGAATACGGCGGCACGCTCCCCTGCACGTTCACGGTGCTTCCTTCCCACTTGAACATCTTTGTGGACGAGGAAGGGAAAGCTCAGTATTAGTGGGAGTTGGAGCTGGGCCCGCCAGCTAGCTCGCCTTGTGCGATGCTAGCGTGGAGTCAGTGCGTTTCACAGCAAGTGCCAGCGAACTCGTACCCGTATGATGCTGGTGATGTCAGAGAGAGTTCGCGCTCATGCGATGTTGGCGTGTAGCCAGCGGGAGCTCGCGCTCATGCGAAGTTGGCGTGTAGCCAGAGAGAGCTCGTGATTATGATGTGATCCTGGCGTGTAGCCAGCGGGAGCTTGGGCTCATGCGATGTTGGTTTGGGGCCAGCATGTTTCACAGCCCGTGCCATGAATTTCGGCCTGCAGGCCGCCGCGCCCCGGAGCGCCGCTGCTCCGCAGGCCTTTACTACGATAGAGAACGGATGACCATGATGAAACAAGCATTGCCAGTTAACAAAAACGATACCGTCACGCTCGACATTATCGGCTTGACGCATGAAGGCGAAGGTGTGGGTCGTGTCGACGGCTTCACTTTGTTCGTCCAAGGCGCGCTGCCTGGCGAGCGCGTGAGCGCCAAGGTACTCAAAGTCAAAAAGACCTACGGCTACGCCAAGCAGCTCGAATTGCTGCAAGCCAGCCCTCATCGCGTCGATGCTCCTTGTCCGATTTATAAGCAATGCGGGGGCTGCCAGCTTCAGCATATGAGCTACGAGGCGCAGCTGGTTTGGAAACGCCAGCATGTGATCGATTCACTTCAGCGGATCGGCAAACTGGAGGTTCAGGATTCTGCCAGGGGTGGCAGCCAACCAGCCAGTGACGGCCACACGGCAGGGGCAGGCCAAACCAGCGGCTCACGCGGCATACTCGTCCATCCCACAATCGGAATGGACGAGCCTTGGCGCTACCGCAACAAAGCCCAAGTCCCCATCGGCATGGCGATGGCGGACTTGGACAGCGGCGCGGCCGGCAGCCTGATCGGCGGCTTTTACGCCCGCGGCTCGCACCGCATCGTCGACATGGACTCGTGCCTCATCCAGCACGAGAACAACGACGCTGCGGTGCGGCAGGTCAAAACCATCGGCAACCGCGTCGGCATCTCCGCTTACGATGAAGCAACCGGGCGCGGCATCCTCCGACATGTCGTCGTGCGGACCGGATTCGTGACCGGCGAAATGATGGTCGTCCTGGTCACGAGCAGTCCGCGCATTCCGCGCCTGGAGGACTGGATTGCCGGCATTCGCGAAGCTCTGCCGCAAGTGAAGAGCATCGTGCAGAACATCAACAAGCGGCAGACCAACGTCATCTTCGGCGATGACACGCGCACCCTTTGGGGGAGCGACGTCATCTACGACGAGTTGGACGGGCTGCGCTTTGCTATTTCTGCACGATCATTTTACCAGGTTAATCCGGCGCAGACGCTCCGGCTTTATCAGTCCGCCGTCGACTACGCCGGCCTGACCGGCAGCGAAAATGTCATCGATGCCTATTGCGGCATCGGTACTATCTCGCTGTTCCTGGCCCGCCGCGCGGGCAATGTTTATGGAGTTGAGATTGTGCCGGAGGCGATCGAGGACGCGAAGCGCAATGCCGAGCTGAACGGCATTACGAATGCGTCCTTCGAGGCTGGCCCAGCAGAGGTTGTCATTCCGCGCTGGCGCTCGGAAGGCGTGACGCCCGACGTCATCGTCGTCGATCCTCCACGTAAAGGCTGCGACGAACAGTTGCTTGACACAATCTTGAAAATGCAGCCGGAGAGAGTGGTTTACGTGTCCTGTAACCCGGCTACTTTGGCCAGGGATTTGCAGGTGTTGGAGGCGGGAGGTTACCGGACTGTAGAAGTGCAGCCGGTGGATATGTTCCCGCATACGAGTCATGTGGAGTGTTGCTCACTGTTGGTGAGGAAAGACTAATAGTTGAGGTGTATTGGCGGAAATAATAAGAGGGGCGAGAGCCCCTCTATTTTGGTTTGGTTAGTTATGTTCTTTTTAAGCAGAAATTTAGTATTGAGTACTAGTTAGATTAAGATGTAAATAACATTTCATATGCTATAATTTGGAGTTATTAACTGCCACAATAAGAGATGGGAAATATATCTTTACTAAATGGGGAGTGAAATAATTAATGCGTCGTTCTCAGCTCGATAAAAAGCAAATATATGAATATGAATCAAGTACGTTTGTAGAAAAGATTATAATTAGAAATGGTTGGAAATTTAGAGATCAGGAAAAAGATAATGATATAGATGGCGAAATCGAGGTTTTTTCCGAAGAAGGGGAAACTACTGCGAAAATTATTAAAGTTCAATTAAAAGCAACCTACCAACTAAAGAACAGCGATAACTCGGTTGTCTTTGATTGCCCTGTCAAGTTTCTTAACTTTTGTGATGTATGTGATTTACCAGTTATTTTGATTTTATACGGTGTAAGTGAGGAAAAAGCTTACTGGGTATGGACTCAAAAATATATTTTTCAAGTTTTGGATAGTGAAAGTGTAGACTGGAGGAATAACGCTTCAACTATAAGGATAAAAATACCTATGTCAAATGAAGTTAAACAAGATGTCGAATTTTATAGTGCTTTAGAGAATATCTCAATAGAAGGGGTAAATGAAATACAACAATGGAGAAAGCGAGATACTAGCGAATATTACTTTACAATTCTAGAGGAACAGGATAATTCAACAGGAACTAAAAGAAGGATTAGCGCGAAAGTATATATCGAGCGTTCGTTTGCTAGTTCAAAGGAGTCTCTGCTTGAACTTATAAAGAAGATAAATGATAAAGTGAGAAAGAATAACTATTTCAAAGGTATTTTGGATGATAAATCCCAGAGTAATGAAGCAGAATATGTGTGGCTATATTTATATGATGACTTAATTCAGTATGAATTTGGACTCCCTTTTTGTAGAAGTGAATGGATAAATAATAAGGGGAATCAACCAATCCTCTTGAAAGACTTCGACCAGTTTATTGAAAGTCATAACATTAGAATAAAGTGGGAGACCAGTTTCAGACCATTACATGATTATCTTCTGCTAAACTCTACTTCAAAAACCGTGTACTTAAAAATAATAAGAGAAATTCTTGCCTTCACTAAATCCCAATTAAATGTAATACCGAAACTTTTTAATAAAGAAGAAAAAGTTGAATTTTACGATTATATTTCTTCAAAGAGAAGCGAATACACAAAGAACTTTCTAGCTATGAGTGACATATTGCCTCCTTACGAGTGTAGAAAACTTAACAGAGTGCTATATGATGCTATTTCTGATATAGATAACTTGGCTATTGCAGTAGAACAAAAGCATGGAAACGAGTACTATTTAAATTCACAATATATTAAGAACTTCTCAAACCAATTAGCGATAATTGAATATGAATTAGCAAAGATAATATGAAATATTCAATTGCGAACTCCCTGTCACCTTGAGGTACTCACTGTTGGTCAGGAAAGACTGTTGAGGTGTATTGGCGTATACATCAACGGAGCGGGTTAATTCCCGCTTTTTTTTTTTTTTTTTTGATAATAAGCTCGATAAGGGACGGCTGACAACAGTCGCTCTTTTATTATACCTATACCCAGTGCCTGACGAAAAAGTTATTGCTTCTGAGCCGAAGTTAAGGTTTGTCACACCCGCCTGAAAATTTTACAAATATCCTTCTGTACGCACAAATAAGCCCCTACCATATCGGCGGGGCAGGAAAAGGGAGCGTTATAGTTCTAGCATTGACAGTCTGGTAGCTAATAATCCTATGGGTGTCGGTTAAAACTACTGCCTTTGTGTCCCCTAAACTCTATAAAATGCTTGAATAAGTATACCCACTTTTATCTTAGCCACCTGAATTAAATTCTACAACATCCCTAGATACCTCCATTAAAACTAATGATTTCCTTAGCTTGCTTCTGTCCGTGTTTTACGCTGACAATTCACTTCATGCTGTCAAACTTTTTTACTATCTCTACACTCTTGTTGTTATAATTTACCAATATTTACTTATAATGATTTCAAATGATTAAGGAAGGTGAAGACGTTGGAAAAAATGTTCTCCATTAAGGAAGCAAAAGAGGTACTAAGAGCCTATCCCAAAATAAAATCAGAGAGCATGAACAGGGATTATTTTTCTCCAGACAATGAGAGCGCAGGCGAAGTGAAGCAGCCCTAAATAGTTTCGAGCCTTCTTTTTAAAACGAACAAGTATTTTACGGAAGCGATTGAGCCATGAAAATAACACTTCCACCACCCAACGACGCGGGCGTTTGCCTTCTTGTTTCTCTTTCTTTTCATCGCCTCGTGAGCGAATGTGAGGGATAAATCCGTGGTCGATGACCTGCTGACGGGCCATTTTCCCCTGATATCCTGCATCCGCACAGATGATCTAAGGTTTCTTCAAGAAGTTTGACATCATGTCGGTTAGCTCCATCGATGACGATCGCCAGCGGAAGTCCGTTTTGGTCAACCAGTGCGCTTCTCTTGGTTCCATTTTTTTCCCCGATCCGTTGGGTTTTTCCCAACCGCTTCAAGGGCGAGCGGTGCTTTGACCAAGCTGCCATCTACACTCGTCCATTCCCAGCCGATGCCCTCCCATTCCTCGTACGTCTGCAGACCGAGGAGCCAAATCCGCTCAAAGAAACCTTCCTCGGTCCAACGTTCAAAATAGCGATGAAGGGTACTTGAACTGCCGTATTCACGAGGAACAGCGTTCCATTGGCAGCCGGTACGGAGCACGAACAGGATGCCTTCCAACACGTTCTTTAAGTCGGTTGGCTTTCGACCACCGCCAGGCTTTCGCTTATAAGTTCGGTTGGGATCTCGTTTGGTAGGTCTAGGAAGTTCATTTTTGATCATTTCCCAAAATTCATCGGATAGAGTCCAGGTTTTGATTCGCATCACTCATCACCTCGTACCCTTTATTACCCAATTATTTTAGGATAAGCTCTAAGTTCTCATATGGTCTTCTACGGGCTTTATTTAGACCCCACCCAGTGCCGAATTAATTGTTTTTTATTGCAGTGTTGGAGTTTATCCTCGTTTACTCCACACCAAATTTTTAAGGAAACTGATGTGCGTACATGATGGTTCAGAGGAAATTATAGGAATTTGTCGAATTCAAATAAAAAAGGAAATATTAGAGGTGGTATTATTGAAGAGTTTTCAAGATAAAACGAACGCCGAAGACAAATCAATAGGCTTCGATTATCAATATTATTATTTTTTATATCAACTGTTAGCTCTGGAAGAAGGCCAGAATATAGGCATTGAAGTTAAAGATGATGTTCATATTGATTTGGATGATGGTAAACAAGTGTTACTACAATTAAAACATTCAATACAGACCAACGCTTCAGGAAAAATTGTTAATTTAACTGAACGGGATAGTGATTTGTGGAAAACGCTCTATAACTGGGTCAATATTATTAATGATCCTTTAGATGGGAGAGCAAAAAGAGAACAACAACTTGATTTCATCGAGAAAACTACCTTTATTCTTGTTTCTAATAAAGCTAGTAACTCAAGTAACTTACTTCTCAAAAAAATTGCTGACTTTAAGCTGAAAGTCATTAGCATCTCTGACTTGAAGCAGTATCTAAAAGATTTGCAATCCACTACTGCTGATAAGGAGATAAATAGTTACATTGAGACGCTTAAAATTCAAACACTGCCATGGCTTACGAATTTTTTCAGTAAATTAGAGTTCCAATTGGATCAGGATGATTTGATTCTCAAAATAAAAAGTAGAATAAAAAGCAAACAGGTGAAAGAATCAAAGATTGAAGATGTTTTTAATGCTATCGACAGTAATTTAAGACAACGTAATTATATAAATACTAAATTAAAACTGAAAAATGTAATTAGTTTTGAGGATTTTTATCGTGACTACCATGTGTATTTCGATAAAGGGAGAAATGACAAGTTACCCATAAATAAAAACCCAGTTGAGTTTGATAAACCATTAGAAGAGCAATTATTTATTAAACAATTAATAGATATTTTAGCTATCGACAGTACAGCGAAGTCGGAGATGCTGAAACTTGCGAGTTACATGCTTCAAATAAATAACCATTTGAGAGAGTGGCTTAATAGAGGGCTCATAGTTCAAGAGCAACTCGATGAATTCAATAAGGACTGTATAGCTAAGTGGCAAAATTCCCATGATGAAGTTCATCGTGAGATAAAGTTGGATTTAAAGATGTTTGGTACAGCGCCATCTGAGAGGAATATTATTTTAACTGGTTTGAAATGCCTTGACGAGGTTAGGAAGAATGAACTTATTTTTGAAGAAACAGTACTTGGAACTGAGTTAAGTAACGGTCAATTTTATTTGTTATCTAATGAACCCTATATTGGATGGCGAATTGATTGGGAGGAAAAGTATAACAATGATCTCGCAAAAAAATCTTTATAATAATGAAATTATTAGCGCTATAGCTATTTATTCGGTATTGATTCATTTGAAATCTATAAGTATCACTAAATCATTGCTTATTTTCCCTTTCTTATCACATCAAGGTACACTCGATTTCTTGAAAAGTAATAATACCATCATAAGAAGTCTTGAAGAATTTATTATTAAAAAACCGGATTTTTTTTCTAACTATAATGATCGTTATTATTCATTCTTGTTATTATCAATGAATTCTCTAACATTACTAAGAGAGATGAATTTTATTAATATTGAAAACTCTCAAATCTCTATTAATCCAGACATTAAAGTTGATTTTACCAAAGAAACATTTGGCATCAGAGCGTTCAATATTTTACAAGCGGCTAAAAAGTTATCAGAGATTCTTAAGGACGATGATAAGAACTTATATTTACAGTTGAGGGTGAGATTATGAGGTTTGTTATTAATGAAATAATTCTGTGGCTCAAAAATAAAAAGGTGCGTACAATTCCTTTCCACGAAAATAAAGTAAATATAATTACTGGCGAAAGTGGCACAGGGAAGTCAGTCATTATTGATATTATTGATTATTGTTTTTTTGCCAGTAAGTCAAAAATACCTGATGAAAAAATTAATGATAATATTAATTGGTATGGCCTAAAATTTGAGATTAATGATAAGCAATATGTTATAGCTAGGGGGGCTTTAAACCAGAATAGAAAAGTTAGTTCGTTATATTATTTTTCTCCAAACGCTGTCGTACCTGAAGAGCCTTTTCAAAATATAGCCGAAAGTGAATTGAAACCAGTAATAGAAACAGAGTTTTCAATTGATAGTAATGTAATCATTCCGTATAGTGGGAAAAAATTAAAAGCAGGAAGCAAAATATCACTTCGATATTTCTTTTTGTTTAATACTCAATCTGGAGATACCATCGATCATAGTGAGGTATTCTTTGACAAACTTAATGATGAAAAATATTATGAAGCACTCCATAGAATATTTGATCTGGCTATCGGTATTGACACAGTTAAAAATATAATTGTGAAAGAAAAAATCGATACCCTAGAGAAAGATATACTGAGATTAGAAAGGCAAAAAAATGCTATTTCAAATGAAAGAAACGCTTTTGATTCTGAGCTAAGAACGATTGTTCGAAAAGCAAAAGAATACGATTTAATATCTCTTGAACATAATAACTTAAATGATGACTTAGCCAATTTACAAAACGTTTTAGAAAATGTTCATACAATAAATACATCCGACAACATGAAAGAATTAGAAAAACTACAAAAGAAAAAGAATGAGTTAAAGCATAAAATTAGAAACTATAATAAATTTAAAAACGAATATAATGGATTTAAAAAACTTGAACTGGATACTTATGAAAGTTTAAAACCTATTGAGCACTTAAAAGAGCATTATGGTCAGCTTATAGAACATCCTATTTTGTCCGAACTGCTCGAAATTCTCGAAGTTGAAATGAACAAGATTAAAAAGGAATTGAGTAACAAGAAACCTTTTGACATTAATTTAGATGACGATCTAAAGAAACTGCAAGTTGAACTTGAAAAAGTCCAAAGGGATATTGATAAAATACCGTTGAATAAAAGCTCCTTTAATACAGAAATTAATAAATTTATATTTATTGGAGAGATAAAATCCAAGTTGAATTTATATAAACATGGAGACCAAGAAGTTTTTAGGGAAGAAGAACTTGAGAAAAAGAAAGAAGAACTAGATCAACTGAAATCAGAACTTGAGAATGAAATTGTAGATAGAGCGTTAGTCATAAGGCTATTGGAAGAACTGATTCAAAGATATTTAGATAAATCTTCTGACGCACTAGGAATTTATCAAGATTATCAACCTGTATTTGATTATAAAAATAAAGTGTTACAATTAAAAAAGCCGGGCGCTCTTGTGCCTTCGGTAGTTGGAAGCAGTTCAAATCATATGTTTATGCATCTTTGCTTTATGCTTGGATTGCATGAATTAATAATAAAGCAAGATGTTCCCTATGTTCCAAGTTTCCTGGTATTAGATCAGCCAAGTAGACCGTATTATGGTGAAGATGAGAAAAAGAAAAATACAAAAAAGTGGTCTCAGATACCACAAGATGATCGAACAAAAATAACAATTGCTTTTACAGTTCTCAACGATTTTATAACTCATGTAAACGAGGTTTACGGCCGAACTTTTCAGATGATTGTCTTTGAACACATTCCCGAGACAATATGGAAGACCGCAAATTTAAAAAATGTAGTATTAGTGGATGAAGAGTTCAGAGATGGTAATGCACTTATTCCAGACGAACTTTTATAGAAAGTATGAACATCATCAAGACTAAAGATGTCTAATCCCAAAAAGCTAACACTAATCCTTCGGACAGTTACATGTTTGTTGTGGCTGTCTACACTTCATATGTTTGAGAGGTATTGTGTTTCTTGAAGTTTAAAAATGTTAGTAGTGTTACATGCTAATATCTTAAGCCGATTCCCAAAGTCCTTTGTTTTCAACGCTTTATTAAAAAAATTGCCGAGCCCCTATTCTTTAAAGAAAGATAAAATTTATATAAGGGCTGTGTTACATGAATAAATATAATAAATTTCTAACTGATTTATTTAGGGAACATTCAAACGTATTAGTTGCTCATGATTTAATTGAGAAATTAGTAACTCAGTTTGAAGTTACTGATAACTATGCGCGTCAACTGATTAGTCGAGCAGTTAAAGAAAAAATTATTAAGTCTAGCGAGCCATTTAGTTTTGAAAAAAGACAGTATTTTTATATGAATGAAAAAAGGAGTATTGATGTAAAAGCATTGCTTGATATCAGCAAGAAATATCGCAAGCCATTGTACAGATTACTTACGCTTCTTTCTCGTACAGGTGGTATTTGTTCTTATTATGAAGCTGTCAAAATCACAGCAACCCCAATGACCAATAAAGAAAAGTATCGTGTTATTTCTTTAGAGGATGATATAAAACGATTAAATGACCACAAGATCATTAAGAAGGTCGAAGATAAGGAAACTGGAATTCCTTTTCTAGTATTATTACAAGATCAAATGGATATAGAAGATTCATCCGTCCTAAGACAAAAAATAAAAGCCCATCTTGCTAACATGAAGCGGGACGTTATGTTTATAAACGATATTATTAGATGGCTTGTTAATCATGGATTTATAAGTGATAAGGTATCTTATCGGAGAAAAGATAATCCCAATTTGGGGGCTATTAGAAATGACTTTCCTTTTGATGCTACAACAATTTCTAAAACCACGGGATTTAACATTAATACAGGTAAAATTGTTGAAGAACATACAATTGTTGTTATGGAAATTCTGATTTATCGTACCTACGAAAAAATCGATCTAGAAGCATTTTTTGAGCGTATTCAGTCAATCCGACATAGTACAAAACAAGAAAGCGCTCGTAAGGTAATGCCAATTATTTTTTATCTAGATGTAGATGAGAGCGTAAGAAGGGAAATAAATAATTTACATATTCTAAATTTTTCACTTAAGTCAATAATGGGAAGTAATATTGTTCGAGTTATTGAAAAGTACAGAGATATGAAAAAAATAATTGATGATGCGTTCATACTAGATGAAGAAGCAAGTAGTTCAGTTATTGAAAAGATTGGGGAATCTCTAACAGTTATTGAGGAGTCCGGACAAACGGAGAACTTGCAAAATCTTAAAGGAGATTTGTTTGAGACCTTGATGTATACTGTGTTATCAAACTTATTTAAAGAAGCACACTTAGAACATTCTAAAATTATTAAGAGTATTGATGATCCTAAAAAATCGTATGAGTTCGATGTTATCGTTCGTGATAATAATGAAGATGAGATTGTTATTATTGAACTAAAGGGATTAAAGAACTCTACTATTATTAATTTAGGAGATACAAGTACACCAAATTCAATACGTTGGTTTTTTGGTAAGACTTATCCAACTGCCAAAGAGTACTACGCAAAAAACTCCGAGTTTGATAAGTCAAAGATAAAAGGTTGTTATATAACAAGTGCTAATTTTTCACAAGAGGGATTAACAAAGTTAGACGAATTAAATAAGAGCAATAAAATTAAACCTTCATTGTTGGATTGTTACTATGATAGAAAAAAATTACTTGATTTATTAAGAAATCACATAAATTTGAAATCATTGAGAAATAAAACAGGGTTTGTAGAGATTCTGGAAAAGTACTATTTAGTAGAATCAAAATAATGTTCGAGATCGTTGCAATATTTTGAGCAAACACTATTCCTTTGGACACTTAATGTTTTGTTGTCACTGTCTACTCGTCACATGTTGAATCGGTCTGCCTGCTAATCAAGGATTGATACAGCTAGAGATAGCTTTTAGCTTTCTTTTGAATTCAACTTACTATTAAGGGGATTAGTATAATGCCAAGACAGACCATTCAACCGCCAGGGTTATTCTCTAGCAAACCTTGGGGATTCTCTCAGGTCGTTATCAGCGAGCCTGGGCGAATCGTCAACGTTGCGGGTCAAGTGGCTTGGGATGCCACAGGTCATATGAATGCAGAGGGTCTAGAAGGACAGTTACGTCAGACATTGAAGCAAGTCATTATCGCCGTCGAAGCCGCTGGAGGTACATTGGATGATATTCAAATGTTAAGGCTCTACATTCCAAACTTCCAGTCAAATCCAGACGCTGATCTTATCGCAAAGGTCCTCACGGAGACTTTCGGTACTGAAAACCCGCCAGCCTCCTCATGGATCGGCGTACAAGCACTTGCGCAGCCAGAGTATCTAGTGGAGGTAGAGGCAATGGCTGTTGTACCGCCGTTTAGATAATTCGCACAATAGTAAAAGAACGAGTGAAATCGTCCCGTATTGAACTGCACCTACAATTGTTAGACATCATCTAACAGTTGTAGGTGCAGTTTTTTTTAATGGGAAATCCGTATTGCGATCTGCATGCTAATTTATATTTTTTGATAGTGAAGTAATAGATTCTCTACTCTATCTTGGATCATTTGTTTTAATGATTCAGGCTTCACGGATATTACATAATGACCATATCTCATTAAATAGTTAGCTATAAACTCCTCTTCTCCCAGATTATAGACCCCCTTGATTGACTGTTTTATTACCATTTTCTATTCTCATAGAAGGATAATGTGCTTTATAAAAAATATCCTTAGCTTGTTCTAAAATCTCTACTTCAATACTCTTAGTGTCAGGATTCTTCCGCCCTCTATAGGCGGGGGATGAATGACACGCTTGTAGAATAAGCTCACCTTCCTTTGACTGTTCGCCTATTTTGTCACCCATTTCGTGCTAAAATAGGTATAAAGGAGGTGAAAAAGTCTGCTGATCACAACGAAGATTAAGCTCATGTTGGAGCAAGAACATCATGGCAAATTGCTAGAAACCATGAAACGGTATAATGCTGCATGCAACTATATCAGTGGGTTAGCCTTTGAGCAGTCCGAATATAACCGCATCAAACTACAAAAGCTTGTTTACTATGACGTTCGCGATAAATTCCAGTTATCGTCTCAGATGACCATTCTAGCTGTACGCAAAGTAGCGGATGCTTATATTGCAGATAAGGCTAAAAAGAAAAAGGAACACAAAAAGCCAAAAGGCAAGAAAAACGTGGAGAAAACGATTTCGTTTCGTGAAACCGGTGCAATGAGCTATGACGCGAGAACGTTATCGTTTACTGGACTAGAGCTTGCTTCGATCTTGACGCTGGATGGACGCATTAAGGTGCCGATGAAGATTAGCCCTTATCATCAGGGCGTCATGCAAGGCAAGAATATCCGAGGCCAAGCCGACCTTGTTTGGCATGATGGTGTTTTTTATCTGCTGCTTGTAGTTGAGCGTCCAGCAAACGAGCCCTACGAGCCAATTGACGCTATAGGGGTCGATTTAGGCATAAAAAACATTGCTGCCGACAGCATGGGAGAATCCCACTCTGGCGCTGCCGTTAATGCGGTAAGGCATCGGAATGCCAAACTTCGTGCCAAACTCCAAGCAAAAGGAACGAAGTCCGCTAAACGTCTTCTTGCCCGTCGCAGACGCAAAGAAGCTCGTTTCTCCAGGGACGTGAATCACTGCATATCCAAGCATATGGTAGAGAAAGCCAAAAGGCACCGTTCGCTGCTTGCATTAGAAGACTTAACAGGCATTCGTGAACGGATAACGGTTCGTAAGGCTCAGCGTCGAAACCAGCATGCTTGGGCATTTGCACAGCTTCGCTCGTATATCGAATACAAAGCCTTGATTGCAGGCGTGCCTGTCGTTCTCGTTGATCCACGCAACACAAGCCGAGAATGCCCACATTGCGGGCATATTGCCAAAGAGAACCGCAAAACGAGAGATTGGTTCTGTTGTCAGGCATGCGAGTACGCTGCTCCAGCCGACAATGTTGCTGCTCTGAATATTCGGAGCAGGGCACTCGTCAGCGTGCCGAACGTAGGAGTCGCTATCTAAGGACTACTTACAAGCACCCACCTCTAAGCGTAGCGAAGGTGGTGTGTAGTTGACTTAATGTTTGATGATAGATTGCAAAAAAGAACACACGAATAGCTCTCTGGAGGGGCATAAAACCCCCTCTTTTTTTGTTTCGTTTCTCACTTTCTTTCTGTTTATTTGAATTATTGGTTGGAATGATATCTTTGCTTTTCAATACCATAAATGGCCTGTTCAGCGCCGTATCTTATGATTGTTTGTTCTAATTTCATTCCTACTCTTTCTAATAGTCTGCAAGAAGAATGATTAGCCGTTTGTGTCTCAGCTATTACTTTGGTTAGGTTTAAATCATTAAATACGTAAGTAACAATTGGATTAATAACTTCTTTGGCATATCCATGTCCCCACCAATCAGGTAGAAACTCGTAGGAAACCTCAATATTTTGACCATCAACATGTTTATCTAAGGAAACTAGTCCAATAAAATCATTATTGCTTTTCAATCTAACAACCCAATAATATGAACCCGTCTGAGAGCGTTTTAATGTATCTAAAAACTTATTTAATGTGTGCTCCTCAGGTATTGTCCCGCCCAAATATTTTCTAACTTTTTCGTTCGTATAAATCAGCTTCACATCTTCATAATCATTTTTTTGCAGCCTAACTAAATTGCATCTATTCGTCTCCAAACTTGGTCTCCTCCTTAAAGTAATTTTCTGTATGTTAAATATAGCATCTCTTTATCCTGCTTGGTCTGATGTCCTTTCTTTGATCGGTTTGGATACTGTTGAGCCTGAAGAGAGGCAGCGGCCGCCTGAGAAAATCATGTCTTTTTTCTGGTAAAATAGAATCAAAATCAGAAGACATGCAGAAGGAGTGTGCCAATGATTTATCTGAGAAGCTTCAAGCTCTCTTCCTTTACGGATCGAAATCCTAACATATATCCTGACTATGTGTTTAAACACATGGCTGGAGAGGTTCTATTGTTTGACCAAATCACTGTATTGTATGGTAACAACGGCTCTGGAAAATCCACTTTACTGAATGTCATTGCCAATAAATTGGGAGTCGAAGGCTCTGAGAGAATGCCCAGCTATGGTCATAGTGATAGCGCTCAGCGTTTTCTTAATTTGAGCAGTTATCAGCTTGGGTATGATGATCGAGAGCGTGAAATCAAACAGCTTCCTGAGGGAAGCAGATACATGAAATCCGAGGATATTTTGTATGAAATCAAGAAGATACAGCAATCCACCGTGCTGCGTGACGGGATATTGTATGAGGAAATCAACAAGGGGATGAGCAAGGCTCAGGCGGTACAATATGAACATTCATATGAATTTAAAAAGAAACTGGAGAATATTCAATTCTCTCAAGAAAAATACTCCAATGGAGAGACCTCCATGCAGTTTTTTGAGGAATGTTTGCTTCCTGGCCAATTGTATCTATTGGATGAGCCGGAAACGTCGCTCACTCCCGCCAATCAAATTAAACTGGCAGAACAGATAAATGAGCTGGCACGATATTTTGACAGTCAATTTATTATTGCTACCCACTCCCCCTTTGTTTTAGGTACGCTGAATGCTAAAATCTATAATCTAGATAGAATCCCTTTGCAAACGGCAGAATGGTTTGAACTGGACAATGTACATTTTTTTCATCAATTTTTCAATAAGCATAAGCGATTGTTTGAATGAGAGTAGAACAGACACAGCAGTGACAAGGTGATCGTAGAATAAGCCGATCAATATGATATGATCGACTGGTGTAGTGATTAATGTTTGGAGGAAGAAAAATGAAAGCATTAATTTTTGAACAATTCGGTGGGTCGGATGTACTTCAATATACGGAAATCGCGGAGCCAAAGCTGGAGCCGGGGACAATAATAGTAAGAATGAAAGCTATTGGGCTGAATTTTGCCGACATCTACAGACGGCGTGGTGACTATCATCTAGCTGGAAAGCCGCCATATATTTTAGGGTATGAGGGAGCCGGGGTTGTCGAACAAGTGGCTCAGGACGTAGACAATGTGAAGGTTGGAGACCGGGTCGCGTTTGCAGATGTTCCCTATGCGAATGCTGAATTCGTAGCGGTACCTGTTGACCGCTCCATTCCATTACCTGCGGATATTACATTTGATCAGGCGGCGGCAATACTGCTTCAGGGGATGACGGCGCATTATTTGGTTAATGACAGCTATTTGGTTCAACCCGGTGATGATATCTTGGTGCATGCTGCTGCTGGCGGCGTAGGGCAGCTTTAGACACAGCTCTGTAAAACAAAAGGAGCAAGAGTAATTGGCCTCACTTCCTCGACCCAGAAGCGAGAGGCTGTGCAGAGGGCTGGCGCCGATGAAACTCTACTCTATAACACGGATTGGGCAAATCATGTGGTTCGCTGGTCCAAAGGCTCATTAGGTGTAGATGCAACGTTCGATTCCGTAGGGACTACCTTAATGGATAGTTTCTTAGCAACAAAAACGAAGGGAAATGTTGTTTTTTACGGCATGTCCGGAGGAAACCCGCCACTAATTGATCCTCGCATGTTAATGGACACTTCAAAAACTTTGACCGGTGGCGATCTTTGGAATCATGTTACAACACATCATGATCGGATCAAGAGATCAGAAGCGCTCTTTGAAGAGATGCGGCAAGGACGTCTGCGAATCGAAGACCCGAAGCGTTATAGTCTGAAAGACGGCGCGGAAGCTCATCGATTTTTGGAGAGCAGGCTAAGCACGGGAAAGATTTTATTAATCCCTTAACATATGCTTCTGTACAAAAACACCAAGAGCAGGTGCCCGCGGCACCTACTCTTTTTTTGTTGAGGTTTAGCTTAACGTCTACATGGATGTCGTGTAGGTGATTCATGTTTTTACTCGATAATCTATCCTTTTTAAGGTTTCCGAGATCCTCAATTTTTATTAGATAGGGTTAATAACATTTTAACAAATGCAATACAGATAATAATAAATATAAGCACAACGATAAAAGTGAATAGAGCAGGGTTCCTATAGATTACTTTCCAAAATAACGGTAATACATCTACCCGAGAATCCCTTTCTAAATATACAATCACCCAAATTTGATAAACTTTTGACGTTAAATAACCAAGTAGTAAACCAATGAACCCTCCGAGATAGTAATATGGATGAATTTTTGATCTCATTAGTTTTCTCCCCTCTCAACCTTAGAAATGCTAACAGAAGGCCTCGGCATATTATAACCGAAGCCTTCTGTTATGTAAGATCTAACTAGTCACGTGATAAATACCGTTTCTTTTATAATGATAGTATGTTACTCCCGCTGTATTAGATTTCCAAGTATACCCCGTTTCAGAGGCATATGAGGTATTTACATTACCGCTAAAAGTGCCAGCAGGAGTAGACACAGAAAACCCTCCACTTAAAGAACTCTCAGATGAATTATATTTGGTAGTAGATGAAACAGTACCAACTGTGAACGTTGTCGGGTCAGTTTTCCCACTTGCTTGCCCATTATTCGAACTCGCAAAGTAATCCAGTCGCTGAGAGCCACCATTGAGTTCAACAGGGGTAATTGTATATTCATCCCATTGTCTCACATCCCAATAGTACATTGTTTTCTTCTTATAATTGACGTTATAAAATGCATAGAAGTACACTCCGGCATTGTAATGTGAACCGTTATCATAGATAACCTTACCGGGTATAGTGTAATCTACAGTAGTACCATTTGTCGTTGTCTTAGTAACCTCCCCATTAAAAGACCATGGTGAACTGTCTCTTTTGTACCCTGCAGATAGTTTGACCGTAGATTTTGTATTCAATTTGACCGTACCTGTTTCATTGCTACCTACATTTATTGTTCCAATTCTTGTTTCAGTCAAATAGTTAGTATCTGTTTCTGTACAAAGCTGCCACCCAGCACCAGGGCCAGGAATGCAGGTACCATTTGCAGCTAGGGCAGAGGATTGAGTGGAAGCTGATTCTGAATTCAAGGAAATTTGTGGGGTTTTATCTTTTTCTCCCTTGAACTGTAGTTTGACATTGGTTTCATCTTCCATGAGTTGTTTTGAGAGTTTAGCCCCATTTTGATTGACTGGTGCCGAAAATACTTCCCTTTGTAGTTCATTGTCTATAGGAGAGGCGTAGTAAACTTCAAACACTTTGTACATGTCATTGGATTGTTCTTCCGTATCATTTACGGAAGACTGAAAGGAAACACGCCCAAGTTCATCGGATTTACCTTGGAATACTACTTCATTATTTTTTACGTAAATAACGGTAATATTAGTTTCTGGTAGAGGTGTCCCGTCTGTGTTGAGAACTTCAAAATTAACGATCGAGTTCCTAGGAGAACTGCTGATCTCCTGTTGATTTGCAAACGCAGCAGATGATGAAAAACAAAGTGTCATAACCAAAAACAAAGAAACGATCCTTTTTAACAATTTCAATCCTTCCCAGAATAATGGATTTATACACGGAGAATATAGCATCAAAAATTACCTTTATAAAAACTTATAAGTAAAAAAATAGAAGTTTTTAGAGAGTGAGAATCCAATCCAGCAAAATGACGTTCAATTTGAATTGAGTTGCCCGGATGCTATAAGACCGACATCACGTACGTTTAAGCATTTAAGTTAGCAGTTGTTAAGGTATACGAAGCGAGGCAGATGACTGCGGAGATCTTTTTCCAAGCGGGCTTTGACATAGACGTACTGGGTTGTAAAAAGCCCAAACATTGATTAAAACGTTGGCAGGACACATTTTTTACCCGAGGAGAAGCAGGCTTCCCGAAGAACAACGCGGGAAAGGAAGCTCGGGTAGACCACCAGCAGGCGAAGAATCGACAGAGGAAAGTTACAGTTCACCGAAGCTCGTATTAGGTTGTTGGAAGCGGAGAACCTTGGCGCTGAGCCAGCGGTAGTAGTCGCTCACAATGAAATCGGCCAGTTGTTGAGCATGAAGTCGCGTCCGTCAGTATTCTCTCGTACCTAACTGCGTAATTACAGCTTGTGGCAACAATCTGACAAGCCAATCCCTATCGTAAAATATCTATAGCAGCCTAAATGCACCAAACATGCCCGAATCTGTTGGAGTGTCAGCTTAACCAGGGGTAACCAGAGAAGGTTCTACTCACAGATATTATCCATATGTACTATGGGTCTATAGAGACTTTTTTTGGTCATATGAAAGATGAACTTGAATACAAACCGTACGAAACAGTGGAAGAATTTACGAGTACGAATCGATTGTTACAAACCGGCTCGGTATTCAATGGGCATTAAAAAAGATGACTCATGATGGCTGTATTAACGCTAGGTGGTGTCTCGGATGATTTCAAACCAACAACCGATTAACCTCAGCCGGTATATCGGGATATACGATCTATAAATATTACCTCGATAACGGTCGCAATGCCGTACCTCCGATTCGTATGTCAAATATTTATTACTGAAATCAATTTTTGATTTATCCGACGTTGATGTCGTGGAGCGTTCTAGATATGACAGGTCTTTTAAATATTTTCTGGATATAGTACCGGAAGATGGAGTCATAAATGCAAGTTCTTTAACGAAGTTTCGCAAACTGCGTTTAAAAGATGTAAACCTACTCGACATGCTTATTAAAAACAGTAGAAATTGCATTGGAAAAAGAAATTATAAAAAGCAGTGCTAGTATTGTGGACGCTACACATACAAAAGCGCGTTTCAATCAAAAATCACCTCAAGAGATCTTGATGGAGAAATCTAAACTGCTACGAAAAGCAGTTTATGAAATAGATGAAAAAATGAAAAATAAATTCCCATCAAAAACAACGTTAAACGAATTTGTTTAAACTGTCCATAAATACGGTCAAAGTTCATCTCACTACGTGTCTGTAGATGTCCATTGGCCGATGTTAGCGTGACCTAGCCGGTCTTGATTGAGCAGCATGATAGCCGGAAATAAAGAAACCGCTCCTGTTGGCACAGGAACGGCTTCGAAACAAACTTTAACGTCAAAATAACCAGAAAAAAGATGAAATAGCCATCCCGCAGCAGAACACTCGTCCCGCATCCAAACCCTCATTCCACAGCTTTTCTTTTAAACAGCAAGTACATAAAAAACGGCGCCCCGACTCCGGCGGTGAACACGCCCGCAGGAATGTCGAGCGGCTGGAAGAGCATGCGTCCGGCGAGATCCGCTAGTAATAAAATTATGGCGCCAAGCAATGCTGATACGGGGATGACCAGCTTATACGAATTGCCGATAATCCGTCTTGCCATATGAGGCGCCAATAATCCGATAAACGAGATCATCCCGGCCACGCCGACGGCAGCTCCTGCGAGTGCAACGCTGTAAAACAACAAGACCATCCGACTGAGCTGAAGCCTGCTCCCGAGTCCGATAGCAGTTGCTTCCCCCAGCGATTGCACATTCAGCTCTTTGGAGTAAAGGAAGGACAAGGGGATAAACACGACGACCCATGGCCAAAGAACCTCGACATACTTCCAATCCGTCCCGTAGATGCTTCCCGTCATCCAGTTCAGCACCTGTGCGGCTAAGTAGGCAGGACCGCTAATAAGTAAAAACATCGTCAGCGCACTCATCGCGGTAGATATACCTACTCCGATTAGGACGAGTCTAAATGCGGAAATCCCCTTTTTCCAAGCTAAGGCATAGTTGATGAAGGCGGTAAGAAAAGCACCGACAACGGCGATGAACGGTACCCAGTGAATGCTGTAACCGGTGACCAAGGTCATAAACGCAACAACGGCTACCGAAGCTCCTCCCGTCACGCCAAGCAGATCAGGGGAGGCAAGCGGGTTGCGAATGACTCCTTGCAGCACCGCACCCGCAACCGCCAAAGCAGACCCGACCAATATGGCAGCGAGGATACGGGGCAAACGGAATTGCATAATGATCAAGTCGCTTGCTGCTTCGTTTTTGCCGACGAGCGACAGAACGGTTTCTTTAAACGGGATTTTCATCCCTCCAAAAGACAAACAAACGATAGATAATACAACCATGGCGAGGCTAAGCCCGATTATGAGAATAACTGCCCTTAGAGTTTTTCTATTATGCATGCTTACTCCTTCTCGCCACATGAATCAGGAACGGCACGCCAATCAGCGCGGTTGCCACACCGACTGGAACTTCCTTTGGCATAAGAATAAAACGCGAAACAAGATCCGCGCATACGAGCAGAAGGCCGCCGGTTAAGGCGCAATAAGGCAGCAGCCAGCGGTAGTCGTTGCCTACCAGATACCGGCAAAGATGAGGCACAATTAAGCCGATGAAGGCGATAGGACCGGCGATGGCGACGGAGCTGCCTGCTAGTAAAACAACGGCAATACCGGATAGCCCCCGGACGAGCAGCATCCGCTGTCCCAGACTTTTGGCATTGTCATCGCCGAGTGCCATTACATTTAAGGAGCCCGACAGCAGCAGCGCCAAAATCCAGCCGATTAAGAGATAGGGCAGCACAATGAGCAGATGATCGAGCTGCCTGTCTGCCACCGAACCAATCATCCAGAACAAGGCATCCTCAAGCGATTGTTGGTTCACCAGCATAATTCCGGAGGTTACGGACGAGGCAAATGCCGCCACGGATGCGCCGGCCAGGGTGAGTCGGATCGGCTCAAAACGGCTTCTGCCCTGGAAACCAAGCGCAAACACAAACAGCGATGTGACAGCTGCGCCAGCCAAGGCAATCCACACCATTCCGCTCATCGTCAGTGATGAGCCAAGAACGGCCAGTGCAATTACGATAAACAATACCGCGCCTGAGTTAATGCCGAATATGGAAGGGGAGGCTAACGGGTTCCGCGTCAGCACTTGCATGATGGCTCCCGCAATAGCGAGGCTTCCTCCAACCGCGACCGCAATGACCGCACGAGGCATTCTTGTGTTTGTAATGATAATGTGAGCCTCGGAATCGTCAAAATGCGTATAGGCCAGCCATACGTCTCTGATCTCATAGGTATGGATGCCGTACAAAATACTGGCAAGCATGCCGGCAAGCAGCAGCAGTAAACCAATGATTAGACCCGCTTGTTTACTTCTGCGGCTGTGCAGCCCTAAAGCCATATCCATTCATTCCTTTCATCGTAAAAAGCTGACGCCATGGAATCACGACGTCAGCTTGCATATCCTGGAGGCCAAATTACTTGATGTCAAAATAGGCAACGATCTCATCAAGCAGCAGGTTTGCCGCCTTGTAGCCGCCTGCCGTATTCCAGATCGCTTCATCCACGTGGACGATCTTATTGTTTTTCACGACATTTAATTTTTTGAACAGGGGATCATTCATCCACTCTTCAACTACTTTGGCAGCATCCGTTTTGCCTGGGTCCTCCGAAACAAAGTAGAACAAGACGTCCCCGTCCATGCTAGGAATAGTTTCTTTAGTCATTTTTTCAATGAAACTATCCTTATCCTGTGATTCTGGACGTGCGAAGCCAAGATCGTTAAAAATGACGCCGGAGAATGTTTGCTTCTGATAAATCCGGACCTGGGAAGCAGAGAAGCGCACAATTGATACTTTGGTTTCTGCTTTGCTGCCAACCTTGGCTTTGATCTCGGCAACACGCTTGTCATATTCAGCCATTGCCTTCTCGCCCTCTTCAGCCTTATTGAGAGCTTCCGTGTACAGCTTGAAGTTGATTTTCCAGTCTCCGCTTAAGTCTTCCGCGAATACCGTTGGAGCAATCTGATTGAGCTGGTCATAGATCTTTTCCTGTCTAATCTTATTTCCGATAATCAGATCCGGCTTCAGGCTGGCGATCATCTCGATATTCGGCTGCAGCTCGTCGCCGACCGCTGTAACATCCTTCATTTCATCTTTGATATGGTCATACCAAGGATCGCCACTCCAGGATTGGACAGCTCCGACCGGTGTAACACCAACGGCAAGCAGTGCTTCCGTGCCTTCGTTGGTAAGAATAACGACACGCTTGGGCGTGCCTGTCAGCGTTGTTTCACCCATTGCGTGTTTAATGACACGCGGTGCTTCGGCCGCGGTCGCATCCGTTGGAGCGGGGGATGTCGTTGAGACATTAGAGCCAGCCGCATTAGTGCCGCCATTGGCCGAATTTGTATTTGACGTGCCTGAAGAGCAAGCGCTAAGCAGCAAAATAAAACAAAGCATTAAGGATGCAGCCATTGGTGTTCTTTTTCCTCTGTACATTGAAGAGACTCCCACTTTCTTGTATTGAGAATGATTTTCATAACCATTACCAATATAACGACTGAGTCTGCGTGGGACAATGGCATATCTTGAACGATCGGCAGGATTATTTTGAACCTTTGCCTTAAATTGACCAAGCGACAGGCCGACCTGCTTTTTGAACATCCGATTAAAATAACTGTCATCCGAGAAGCCGACGCTCTCCGCAATCTCTTGCAACGTGGCATCCGTGTTCAGCAGAAGTTCTTTTGCCTTGTCGATGCGAAGCGCAATCATATAATCAATGGGGCTCTTACCAACCGTCTGCTTAAACCTTCGCGACAAGTAGCTCACGCTGCAATCGAGCAGCTCGGCAAGCTCGTCGAGCGTGACACGCTCCCCATAATTCTCCTGAAGGTAGCGTATCGCCTGGGAGACGAGATCTACCTTTTTACCTTGAATGCCTTGCCGGCTCATCTGACTTAAAAGCTCATGGACAAATTGATAGAATAAAATCTTTATATGTAATTTTTCGAGCATGCTCGGGTGCAGCCATTCGCTTTCCATCCGTTCCACGCGATGATATAAAGGAAGCGGATAATCTGGAGCAAAGTTATATTGCAATTGGAACGGATTGTCCGTCTCCATCAGCTTCACCAACGACTGGCGTGCGGGCAAGGCTAGAATAGCTTTATATAAAATCATATAAAATTCGAAAGAGTCCTGAGCGGCAATGTCCAAACACATTCCCTTGCCGCCGTGCAATACATGGAATCGATCGACGAAGATCCTGTTTTCGTCCATCCACACCTGCGCGCTGCCGCGAACTGAATATATGAAAGTGCTGGAAGGCAACCTATAGGAACGCAGCTCATCCCCCGGCTCCATGACCGTGTGACGCACATCCATAACCTTGATCGAAGCGTGATTCCATAGTAATAGGTGATCATTCACTTTCATAGAGTCGGTTCTTCCTTTCTGGCGAATAAGCCTGGAAATTAATGACTACCATTTATTATAAGTGATAATGGTTCTCATTTACAATGGGTGGATGGTGTTTTTAGGGGAAATATCTATGGCGGAGATTAGGCTATCACGTTACCTGGCGTTCATCTTGTATTACAGAAAAAGGTTATCGTCTCTCCGATCGTAATCTTTTTTTTGTCTGTCTTGCATATTTTCGCTATTGTCTATGCTAGCCGGAAAATTGAATTCATGAAGCAGTAGCTGGAGCTACTCCCTTCGCTTGTCTCAGCCTTGTCGGGGCAAATGCGGCTTAGATAGGCCTGAGTCGTAACACCAAGTCAGTCTCGTATTGATGTGGTCATGCACAATTTGTATGATTTCTCACTCAAAATGCATCCGGGCCGTGCTGATATTTTAGATATTGTACGATAAATCATTCAAAATGGCTGGGCATAGGCGACGAAAGCTGGGCTTTGTATGTTTTATCACATAAAGTGTTGAAAAGAGGCGGCTATAAACCGAATTTTATACGGTAAATCGTACAAAAAAAGTTGCGTTGCCCACGAAAACCGAGTTCAAACCCTATTCAATTCAAATCGAGAGGAGAAGTACGCCCCGTTGATCCTGCACAGCTCAGGATTATTCGGACGTTTTTCATTTACCTATATTGGTACCTAAGTAGTACCGAATAATGTCGAAAAATATGGTAGATACATCCAGCGGGATATATAATAGATCAAGAGACCTAAATCGAGAGTTAAGGATGGGCGGAAAATGAGCCAACTCCAATTTGTACTGGAATATAGTAGAGTTATTAATTTTGCCATGCAGCAAAATCATGTTCCAATAATTAGTAAATTATGGATAACCAATATGGATTCCAACGAGCTGCGCAATGTACAAGTTAGAATTCGGACACAGCCTGAGTTTGCGAATGAGTGGACTACAACGTTGGATGTTCTTCTGCCTGATAACTCGACTGATCTTGGGACTGTTTCTCTACAGCTGTCATCTGCATTTCTTGCCCAGCTAACAGAGAGGTTGTCCGGCAGCCTGGAGTTAATTGTACAGCATAATGAGACGGTGTTGTTGCAGGGCAACATGCCGATAGATGTGCTTGCTTTTGATGAATGGAGTGGGTTGACTGAACTGCCCGAAATGATGGCAGCTTTTGTGACGCCAAATCATCCTGAGGTGCTGCGAGTATTGAAGGAGGCAGCTGAAATTCTCACTGGCTGGAGCCAATCCTCAGCGTTCGATGCGTATCAAAGTCAAGATCCGAACCGTGTTAGACTGCAAGCAGCTGCCATCTATGCTGCACTACAGAGGGAAACTCTGACTTACTGCGTAGCTCCGGCTAGCTTTGAGCAGATCGGTCAACGAGTTCGGCTTGCAGATAATCTATTTGCACATCGGATGGGAAACTGTCTTGATTTGACGTTGCTTTATACGGCCTGTCTTGAAGCAATTGGTCTTCATCCGTTGATTATTTTTACTGAGGGACATGCTTTTGCAGGGGTATGGCTAGTAAAAGAAACATTCGCAGACAGTGTTCAAGATGACATTTCTCTGATCACCAAAAGAATGGCTTCAGGCATCCATGAAATCGGTCTGGTTGAATCAACGGCGTTAACTGCCGGAAGAAACGTTCCGTTCGAGGAAGCGGAGCGTCTAGCTGCAACGCATTTATCTGACGCGAATCAATTCGAATGTTTTATTGATATTAAACGCGCGCGTGGAAGCGCAATACGCCCTCTCCCTCTTCGAGTAGTCACGCCCAGTGGATGGGAGATTAAACACCCGAATCCCGCAGTGGACACAAAGTCGCTCGAAGCTCCAGAACAGATTGAAGTCATGAAACGCCCGATGGATGTTGGATCCATAACTTTGCCCAAACAAAAGGAATGGGAAAGAAAACTGCTTGATTTGACTTTGCGTAATGGTTTGCTGAATTTTCGTCTCAGCCGTTCCAGTGTAGGCATTCTAAATCCAGAGTTGGGTCGCATTGAAGATTCCCTTGCAAACGGAGAAGAGTTTCAACTGCTTGCCATGCCAAAGGACTGGAAGGGAAATCAACGGGACGCTAATTTATTCCGAATTATTGATAATAACGACCCGCTAAAAGAGTTGCTGAATCATGAATTAACGAACAAACGTCTGCGTTCCGATTCCACGGAAGCTGATTTAAACAACCGATTGATTCATTTGTATCGTTCTGCAAAATTATCTCTTGAGGAGAACGGGGCCAACACGCTCTACATGGCGCTCGGTTTACTGCAATGGTATGAGACCGCATCTAGCCAAAAAGCTCGCTATGCTCCGCTCGTACTGATTCCCGTCGAGTTGATCCGCAAATCGTCTAAATCAGGAATCGTATTGAGAGCCCGTGACGAGGAAGCGCAGTTTAATATCACGCTGCTTGAAATGCTGAAGCAAGATTTCGGCGTTGATATCAGCGGATTGGATCCGCTGCCAAAGGATGAGCAGGGGGTGGATTTAAAGCGGGTTTTTACTATGATCAGGCATGCCGTGATGACTCTTTCGCGTTGGGATGTAGTGGAGACCGGGTATTTGGGTTTGTTCTCCTTCAGTCAATTTGTTATGTGGAATGACATACGGATGAGGTCTGCTGATTTGACGAAAAATCCGGTTGTTGCCAGTCTGATGGCCGGTCGGCTCCAATGGGTTCCTGAAGACGTATTTCCTGAGAGCCATTTTCTTGACTCTCAATATGACGTTGATCACGGCGCCGTGCCAATAAGCGCTGATTCTTCGCAGCTTGCAGCCATATATGCTTCGGGCGAGGGGAAGAGCTTTGTGCTTCATGGCCCACCGGGAACGGGGAAATCCCAGACCATCACGAATATAATTGCAAACGCTCTGGCCACAGGGAAAAAGGTGTTATTCGTCGCGGAGAAGATGGCCGCTTTAAACGTGGTTCAAAGCCGCTTGGCTGCTATTGGTCTCGGGCGGTATTGTCTGGAGCTTCATTCGAATAAGAGCAAAAAAAGCGCTGTGCTTGATCAGCTCCGTCTGGCGCTTGAAGCAATTGATGACCGTTCCCCCGAGGAGTGGGAGAGGATAGCGGTCAAGCTGGCAGAGAGCAGAAGACAGTTGAATGAATATGTTTCAGCCATGCACCGGAAGAGCGAGAATGGGCTATCTGTTTATGATGCGATTTCGCGTTACAGCAGAGTCAGAAGCGTTCCAGATTTAGTTGCATTTGAACCGGAAATTGTTGGCGTTTTGTCCTTGGAGCAGTTCTTCGAGTGGGAGGAATTGGCGAAAGAGCTGCATGTGGCGGCAGAGCAAAGCGGGCATCCAGCGGGCCATCCGTGGTCGGAAACGACCCTATCCGATTACTCTCCGGGAAGCAAAGCACAGATTACCAAGCTGCTTAGCGATTACATAAACAAGCTGGACAATTGCGAGCAGAAGTATAAAGCAGCTGCTGAAGCGATTTCGTTTCCTATCGAAACCTTAACTCAAAGTGAATTGGGACTTTTTTCAGAGATATGCGATTTAATCGCCTCCGTATCTCATGTGGCTCCGGGGCTGTTAGGAAGCAAAGAGCTGGAGAGCGATGTGGCTTTTATTCGTTCTAGCGTTAAGCACGGCCGGCGAAGGGAAGAATTAAAAACAAAGATTGAAGCTATTTTCTCTGAATCTATCTTCATGCTGGATGCAGAAGAGATGCTTTCTTTATGGAAAAAATCCGAGCTTCAATGGTTTATGCCGAAGTGGCTGCAGCAGAATCGTATTCAGAAGCTGCTGCGGGGGCGACTTCTGGCCGGGAAAACCTTGGCCAAAGCCGAGATTGTTTCTTGGCTGCAAGAATTAATTCAATACAAAGAGGAAGAAGAGAAGCTAAAAGGCATGGAGTCCGTTGTGCGACCGCTGCTGGGTGAAGAGCTATGGAACGGCAGCCGGGCGGACTGGCGGGCTGTTGAGGAGGCCTGCGATTGGGTTGTAGGACTCCATCGATTGCTTGCAGCCACCTCAAGCTTCGGCAATAATCCGAGCAGCTTCCGTCAAGGGCTGCAGCAGCTAATATCAGAGGGAAGGCACAGCTTTGTCCAGCAGCGTGGACCAATGTTGTCCGGCTTTGCCGATTCAGCAAAGAGATTGCAACAAGCGGAGAATGAGATCCTGACTCTGCTGGCAGTCAATAGGGCTGAATTCGAAGCAAGGAGACGGAATGAAGCATGGATTCCGGGTATGCGCGCGCAAGCCGATCACTGGTTGCAGAATATGGAGTTGCTCCGGGACTGGTGTGCCTGGCGCAGGGTGCGTGAAAAGTCGGCCCAGGCGGGACTTCTGCCACTGCTTGAACCGCTTGAAAAGGGCACACTCTCCTTAGAGTTGGTGGTGTCTGCTTTTGAGAGAGCGCTGTATCGCGCATGCGCGGAATACTTAATCTCGGAAAATACGCATCTAAAAGCATTCTCCAGCCGTTTATTCGAAGACTCTATCAGGCAATTTCAAGCTTACACAGACCAATTCGAGCAAATCACCAGAGATGAAATAACAGCTCGTCTTGCGGCAAAGGTTCCTCATGCGGCGCAAGAAGCTGCGCAGAACTCGGAGCTTGGAATTTTGCAAAGAGCGATTCGCAGCAATGGAAGGGGAATCTCAATTCGCAAACTGTTTGAGCAAATTCCGAATTTGCTTCAGCGTCTTTGTCCGTGCATACTTATGAGCCCGATTTCTGTGGCGCAGTATCTCGACCCTTCAAATCCGCAATATGATTTGGTCATCTTTGATGAAGCTTCGCAGATGCCAACATGCGAAGCTGTAGGGGCAATGGCACGCGGACGGCATGTTATCGTAGTAGGGGATCCGAAACAGCTGCCGCCTACCAGCTTCTTCTCTTCCGGACAGAGTGAGATGGGGGAAGATGAGCTGCTGCAAGAGGATCTGGAGAGTGTGCTCGATGATTGCCTGGCTCTTGGCATGCCTCAGGGACATCTGCTTTGGCACTATAGAAGCCGCCATGAGAGTCTGATTGCTTTCAGTAACACTCAGTACTATGACAACAAATTACTAACGTTCCCTTCCCCAAATGAACGAGTATCGAGCGTTACTCTAGAGTCAATCGAGGGGGTTTATGACCGCGGGAAGTCGAAACAAAACCGTGCGGAAGCAGAGGCGGTCATTCAAGAAATAACACGCCGTCTCCAAGATCCTGGGCTTCGGCGCCTAAGTATAGGTGTGGTTACCTTCAGCTCTGTTCAACAGAACTTAATTGAGGATATGCTGGACGAAACGTTTGCCGGTAATCCGGAATTGGAGATGTGGTCGCAGGAGATGAAGGAACCTATCTTTGTGAAGAACCTGGAAAATGTCCAAGGTGATGAGCGGGATGTCATACTTTTCTCCATTGGTTATGGTCCGGATGCATCCGGTAAAGTCAGCATGAACTTTGGACCGCTGAACCGCGATGGGGGATGGAGGCGGCTGAACGTTGCAGTTTCCCGAGCCCGTCACACGATGAAAGTGTTCTCTACGTTAAAGCCAGAGCATTTGAATACGTCCCGCACTAGCTCGCAAGGGGTTGCCGAGCTGAAAGCATTCCTCGAATATGCAGCGAAAGGGAAAGAGGCATTAGGATTTCGCAACTCTGTTAGTACGTCCCACTCCAGAGTTCAGGGACTGGAAGTTCAGATAGCTGATGAACTTAGGAGGGCCGGTCATCAGGTAGACGTTCAGATTGGGGTATCCGGTTACCGGATCGATCTTGCAGTAATTGACCCTCAAGATTCGTCTAGATATGCACTTGGCATTGTATGTGACGGATACGGTTATTCACAAGCAAAAACAGCCCGCGACAGAGAGATATTGAGATATCGTGTGTCTGAACAGCTTGGCTGGAAGCTGCATCGGGTGTGGGCGCTAGATTGGTGGGAGAACCCGGAACGCGAGCTTCAGAAAATAGAACAGGCTCTGGAGAAAGCTTTGCAGAAGGAAAAAGAATCGGAACGCGAAGAGACCCCCTTCATAGTTCAAACGGCTCAAGTTCCTGTCGCTGCTAGATTTGAGGGTAACGCGGTTTCGGCGCTAACAACAACTACAACGGTCAAACCGAATGTTATGGAGGAATACCGTCTCTATACGGTTCCATTAACGGGACTGTCGTCGGAAGAATTTTATTTCACGAACCATACGTTGACGTTGTGCAAGCAAATTACAGATACGATTGAGCATGAAGGGCCAATCAGCCGGCAGCAGCTTTACAAGAGAGTGCTCCAGGCATGGGGAATTTCCAGAACGGGTTCACGAATTGAGAGAAGGTTTGACGAAGTATTTGCCAAGCTTCAGCTCACGAAGACGGAACATGACCAAGTTGTATTTTTCTGGCCAAAATCACAAAATCCGCAAACGTATGCAGCCTTTCGGATCTCTTCTCAGGAAAGCGAACGGCGAAATGCGGAAGATCTGCCGCCTGAAGAAATTTCCAATGCGGTCAAACACGTACTGAGCAGTCAAATCAGCTTGCCTAGAGAGGATTTAATTAAGGAAACGGCAAAGCTCCTTGGTTATCAGCGTAGCGGCTCGACCTTGGATAAGGTTGTTCGGAATGGAGTCGAAATTGCAATAAACCGCGGTTATGCAGTAGTGGATGAAAAGGATCGCATTGTTTTAGTTTGAAGCAATATTGAGTGCATAACCAACGGATTGCTTTTACCTATTCACATTCTATTATTCTAAGATGAGAGTAGCTCATGTTGGGTTCTCAGGTAAATGGTGTCGTGGAGACGGCCATTTTACATGAAACCAACATGGGCCTTTTTATTTTTCAGGCTTCAAGGGATTCCGTCTAATCGGAACGTATGTTCACTGACAATCAGCTGACGTTTGGGTATGAGAAAATGAATTTACATAGCCAGGGGGGATTAATTGATTTTATGAATATGCAAAGTGTAATAATCTTATTGTTTAGTTTGTACTTATTGGTGGGATTAATTTTGGCATACTATTTTGTTACGAAAGAAATACCTGAGATATTCGAGGAAGATCTTAATGAAGAGGAGGATGTAGAGTACATTCGTTCTCGAAATGAGCTATATGATGCGCTTCATAATTTTGAGAAGCTTGCGGGGAGTAAAGGGATACTTATTTTCTTTTACTTGGGTGGGATGTTTTTCTGGCTTCCCATATGGTTTTACATTCGAGTGAAAAAATTATTTTAAGGATTTTTATAAGGGGCGAAGAGCATGCATCCATATATTAATCAGATGATCAAAACGGGTGGTAAAAATAAAGTTCAGCATCAAATGAAAAAGAAGGATCTTATTGAACAATTAAAAGCTAAAGCTCAAAACGCAGATAGAAAATCACCTATAGATCAGAATATTCGAAACCAAGATTCGCTAGAAGGGAAGCAAGAAGATAACCGAGGCTTAAAAAAGCATATTAAGAATCTAGAAAATAAAATGAGTGGACAGGAGCAGAAGCTTCAGGCTTTCAGGGCTAAGTCCAGTAAAGTGGAAATTGAGAACAAGGCCTTACGCTCTAACCTATATGAAGTAAGTACAGAACTAAATAACGAAAAAAAAGCCAGTCTTGATAGGCAGTCACAGTTAGACAAACTCACTCAAAAGTGCAAGGATTTGGAAGAGACAAACGCTGCTCAATCTGTCCAGATGGAAAAACTAAAGCAGGAACTATCGAGAGTACAATCTCTAGCGAATTCAAATGGCCCTTATAAACTGCGAGATTCTTTACATCGGCTTCAGAAGGAAAACCAAGCATTATTACGGGAGTTACAAATCGAAAGAGAATTTCGAATGGATCAGGATCAGCTATCTCTGCTCAAGCACACGATTCGTACACAGGCTGCCAATTTGCAACAATTAAAAAATTCAAACTCGGGGATGATCTCAGAGGCCAGTATTCAGGAGCTGTTTGATGCACTGCGGACAAGACTTGTATTAGCAAAGCCGTCGCATAGGGCAATGCTTCTAGATTTATATAATCGATTGAAGAGGATTAAAAGCAGGTTTCATGAAGCCCCAGGTTTCGGACAGCCGAGCAGTTCAAAAGAAATGTACGGTTACATAATTAAAACAGGTAAAGATCTTCATTTTTATAATCTTGAAAATGGTGTGTATAAAGTTTGTCCAGGGGAAGGCGTATATGAGCCGGACCTACCTGTTAAGGTGAAAATGATTCATGAACATGAGGTTAGTATTGTTAAGCAGTATAGTTATCATTTCGTTCCAAGTACTTCAATTTCTGTTAGAGTAAGACAGAAAATTCAACTGACCGAAAACACGATCGTACCGATTCATTCAACTGGAATCAGAGTTCTTGTCATTGGGTCTAGAAACCGATCTAAATATACAAAGTTGCTAAAAGAATGTGGCTTCTACGTTGATTGGTATGACGGATATGAGGAGAGTCCGGAGGCGTTAAAAAGCAAGAGAAACAATGTACAAGTTGTTATTATCTGTACAGGTCATTCTCCACATTTCGTATACGATTTATTTGAGCCTGATGATCCTAGAGTAGAAAAGGTCTACCGCGAAAATGCTAACTCCATATACCATAGGATTCGCTACAATGGGATCAGACAGGGGCTTTTGTAGAATCTTATTCGAGTTGACTGCTGATGTAAAAGAACTTTATGACCAGATATTTCGAGTTGGAAGTATCCTGAAGTACCAATCCTCATCTCTTAAATTTAGGAGGATAGTAGGATTATTTGGTGAATATAGGTATATAGGATTAATTTTCAAGGAGGCTGTATTATGGATCTGATCGATCGTTTATATCAAAAAATCAATGAGGATCCATTGACTCCAAAAGTGCTGTTGGCAGGCTCATATGCGCCAGGTCATCAGCTTCTCGAACGAATGGTAAAGCGATACGGAGCGGTCTTTAATGTAGAGGTTCAGACGGTTCGAGACATCATAATAGCTAATTCGAAGCTGGAGTTGTCTCGCAGAAGTACCCGTTTGCTCGATGACGGGCAGGCTATTTGGATGATCCGTCAGCTGATGAAACAATTAGCTGAAGAAGATTCGGAAAGTTACATAAACCAATGCATGCTTAATCTCGGTATTGTAAGCAAAGTCTTTTCTGCCATTTTGGAGATGAGGATGACTGGCATACAGGTTGACGATGTGAAGCCGGAGCAATTTGCAAGTTTAAAAAAAGGGCAGTACATGCAGAGATTGCTCGCCCGCTATGAGTCCTACCTTAGAGAGCATAACTGGACAGATACGGCCGGGCTGGCTGAATATTTGAAGCCGATTGCAAACGGTCCAGTCTATTTAGCGTTCCTGCCGACAGGGTGGTCGCAGGCGGAGCAGCGCATGATTCATTTGCTGGCAGGTGGAAAGCTGTGCTTCCTTGATCCCGAGGAACCATTTTATAAAAATGAGGATTTTTCCAAAAATAATTTCACGATGTTCCGCGCAACGGGCAGTTTAGCGGAAGTCAGGGAAGGGTTTCGCAGAATACTTTCGGAGCCTGTGGCACTTGATCGGACGGAAATCATTCTTTCTGATTACGAGCAGTATGCACCCGTTATTCACTCCCATTCAGAAACATTGGGAATTGCATGTACATTCTCGAATGGACTGCCACTTGTATTCTGTGCTGCTGGAAAAGCGGCTGTTGGTATATTAAATTGGATTGAAGAAGGTTATCCTGCAAAGAGACTCACCGAAATGTTGAGGCATGGCTACATATCGTTTGGAGATGAACGATGGTCTCGAAGCGATTGGGTGCGCATGCTGGAGAAATCCGGGATTGGTTGGGGAAGAGAAAGATATTTTGCTTTGCTGAGCCCGGACAGATTGAGTGAGGAAGAACAAACGCAAGGTGAGGTTTTATATCAATTTATGAAGGGCTTGTTTAATCAACTGCCTGAAGGTGATGAATGGAACCCGCTATTACTATTTGGGTGGGTGGCTGATTTTGTGCGGAATTATGCGACGACTCAGTCGCTGGATGACGCTGGAATTGCGGCCGCGCTGCAAGAGACAAACGACCGTTACTTAACAAGCGAGCCCGAATTGATGCCAATGGACTTGGCCATTAGTTATGTGAGAGAGATGTTAAATGGAATTCGTATCCGAGTCTCCGCAACTCCAAAACCAGCCGCCGTCCATATCAGTTCCTTGTCGAACGGTGGATGGAGCGGAAGAGATCGCACCTGGATTGTAGGTATGGACGAGAGGGCATGGAGCATATCAGCCGTTCAAGATCCGCTACTTTTGGATCGGGAGCGTATAGCGATGTTTGCTGATTTAGAGCTTGTTCAGGAACGCGCAAGCAAAGTCAGGCGCGAACGTGAATCCCGGCTCTCGCTTATACGGGGGGAGATTTGGCTAAGTTATGTTTCATATGATTCGGGAGAGCAGAAAACCCAAAATCCGGCTTTTGAATTGCTTCAGATTTTGCGCTTGCAGACGGGAGATTCATCTTTGGATTTTGAAGCATTGGAGCATTCACTAGGTGAGCCCCATAATGTGATGGATATGGCGCATTCAAGGGACTCGATTGTCCCGTTTGATGGGAACGATATGTGGCTTTGCTTGTTGAGGAATGCAAACGGAGGCCGCAGCAATGGGCAACAGGTTATGCATAACTTGTATCCGGCTCTCATTCAAGGGCATCATGCGCAAATTCTCCGGTTGCAAGAAGGGATCTCCGCTTACGATGGTTGGCTGGACATTGATCCTATGGCATATCCCGAAAAGTTGCAAGAGGATAGTAGCGGCACAACTATCAGCGTAAGCCAACTAGAGAAATATTCCAGATGTGGATTGCAATATTATTTTTACAATGTTTTGAAACTACGACCTAAAGAGATAGCAAAATTTGAACGTACCCGCTGGCTGCAGGCAAGCGATAGAGGCACCTTGCTGCATGATATTTTCAGAAGGTATATGGAGGATGTGACGAACCAGGGGACAGTGTCGCCTGTACATGATAAGTCTCGTTTGGACAATATCGTAGATACAGTAATTGAGGAAACTGCGCTGACAATCCCTGCTCCTAATTGCCATGTATATTCAAAGGAATGTGAAGAAATCCGGCGTGATGCGGATGTTTTCTATCGCTGCGAGATCAGACGAACCGATCATCCCATTTTTTTTGAGTTGGAGCTGACGACGCAAGATGGAGGACCAATTGAAGTTCAACTGTCAGAGAGCCTTCGGATCAGGCTGAACGGCTTTGTCGATCGGGTTGATCGAATTGGGCCTCATGAATATCGAATTATCGACTACAAAACAGGGGGCACAAGCAAATATAAGGCTTCCGAATATTTCAGCGGTGGGAAGCAACTGCAGCATGCCCTGTATTCAATCGCGGTCGAGCAGTGGCTCCGAAAAACGGGGGCAGATCCTGAAGCCAGAGTTGTGGAGGCCGACTATTATTTTCCCACTGAGCGCGGACGGGGCGAATTTGTAAGACGAGTTCAAAACCGAAGAGATGAACTGGCTGTGGTCATTGCGCGGCTGATGGAAACTCGCAGCCGAGGGCTCTATATTCCTGCTAAGGATCCGAGTATGTGTAAATGGTGCGATTATCAGGCCGTGTGCGGCCCTCACTCGGAGTGGATGAGTAATAAGAGAGAGTCGTCTGCAAATGCGGATATTTTGAGCAGCTTGCTGGAGGTGGAGGGAAATGGTTGATCAGAACGCTCAGACGAAGGATCAAGCGGATCGTGATCGGATCCTGAACGATCTGGAGATCAATTTGCTCGTTGAGGCAGGCGCCGGATCGGGTAAAACGACCAGCCTGGTCGGCAGGCTCCTTGCGCTGATCGAATTCGGAATCAGAATAGAGCATATTTCCGCCATTACGTTTACCAATAAAGCCGCGAATGAGATGAAGGAGCGTTTCCGGCTGGCGCTGGAGAAAGCCCATTGGAGATCAGCGGATTCTTCTGTCGTCCGCGAGCGCTTGTCCGCAGCGCTCGGTAATCTTGATCTTATTTTTATTGGGACAATTCATTCTTTCTGCGGATCGCTTTTACGAGAGCGGCCTATCGAGGCAGGGCTGGATCCTTCATTTGAAGAAATGGACGAAGAAAGCGACAGGCATTTCCGTGCTAGCTGCTGGGATGATTATATGGCTCAGCTGAATGAACAGGAACGGCTTGAATATGAGGAATTATTATCGCTGCGCGTTGACGTCAACACGCTCCAGGACGTCTACAACCGAGTGTCTTTTTTTACGGATGTCGAGCTTCCTTGCAAGGAGCGGCTGCGTCCTGACTTTGAACGGATTCGAGACACGCTGTTTCCTTTGATCGAAGAGGCATTGCCTTATATTCCGATGAATGAACCTGAAAAAGGCTGGGATGCTGTTCAGAAGCTTGTACGGCAGACACATCAGAAACTTCGTTATATCGATATGGCGGACGATATGCAAATGCTAGATATCGCCAAGGAGTTTGATCGTCAACTCGTTGTTACGTTGAATCGCTGGACATCGAAAGAGCATGCCGGTGAGATGAAAAAGCGGTTTGCCGATTGGCAAACTATTGTGCTTTATCCATTCCTACAGGAATGGCGTGAATATATGTACCCGAAGCTGATTCGCTTCGTGCGGCCTGTGCTCCATTATTGCCGACAGCGGCGGTATGCCGCAGGTAAGCTGAATTTCCAGGACCTGCTCCAGGAAGCGGCTAAGCTTGTGCGTGAAAATAGCGAAGCAAGAATGTATTTCGCCGATCGATACAAGAGGCTGCTTGTCGATGAATTTCAAGATACCGACCCGATCCAGGCTGAGCTGATGTTTCTGCTCACGGGAGAATCGGAGGATGGGACATTTGAGAAAGACTGGCGGCGGCTTACCCCGCGATCGGGATCTCTATTCGTCGTCGGGGATCCGAAGCAGTCCATTTATCGTTTTCGCCGGGCCGATATTTCTATCTACAACGAAGTGAAAGCACGCATTCAGGAATGCGGTGCGATTATGCGGTTAACAGCCAATTTCCGTTCTGTACGATCCATTGGCGATTACATAAATGGTCAGTTTGTCGGCAAGTTCCCGCCTTCCGAATCGGAGCATCAGGCTGCGTTTGTGAAGATGGAGACTTATGCAGATAACCCTGCTGGCAAGGGCAATCGCCAAACTCCTCATGGAATTTATGTTTTCCCGTATCCTAAAATGGTGGGAGGTAAAGCGGCAGTCGCGCATACAGATGCCGAGCAAGTCGCCCGATATATTTCATGGGCATGTCATAGAGGCAATTTACAAATCGCCGAGCGCGACGGCGAAAGCCGTGATGCGGTTCCCGGTGATTTTCTCATTTTGACAAAAACGCGGGAATTTATTCATCTATATGCGGAGCAGCTGGACTTGTATGGTATCCCTGCGGATACTTCGGGAAGCACAACCGTTTACGATGAGCTGTTGGCTTTGTGGCAGTTAGCTCGTTGCCTGGACGATTCGGCAGATAAGCCTGCCTTGCTTGCGGTTATGCGCGGCATGTTATTCGGCTTGAGCGATCGGCAGTTATGGGCGTATAAGCAGGGAGGATTTCGGTTCTCATTATATGAGTTACCCGATCTAGGAGCCTGCGAAGAGGATGCAAGGCCGGTTTTGAAGGTGCTGCAAAAATTAAAAGTCTACCTGAACTGGGTTCGCACTTCGAGCGCTGCGACTGCATTCAGTCGGATCGTAGAGGATCTTGGAGTGTTACCTTATGTGTCAACGCTGCCTGCAGGATCCGTGCGCGCAGGAACATTGGTCAAAATGCTGCAGCTGTTGCATCGGGATCCTTTGACAAGTTCAAGCTGGTCGGAATTATGCCGTCAGGTAGAGCGGATGCTTGCGGACCGCGGGATGGAAACATCGAGTCTGTATGCCGGCGGCGGGCAGGCCGTGCGTGTCATGAATCTACATAAAGCCAAAGGGCTGGAAGCGCCGATTGTGTTTCTCGCCTGTCCTTGCGGAGAGTCGGATCACGATGCAACCCAATATATTGACCGCTCCGCCGATCTGGCTGCCGGTTACTTTACGATCAGCAAAACGATCGGACAGTTCAAAACGGAAGTAGTCGCGCAGCCTGCAGGATGGAACGAGTTGAACGAGCTTGAGCGTGCTTTTTCCAATGCCGAGAAAGACCGTCTGCTTTATGTCGCGGCTACGCGTCCGAAGCAGATGCTGGTTATTAGTCTGTATCCGGATCAGCCGGCCAAATGCCCATGGACACCGCTGGTAGAGGGAATGAATCTTGCACGCGAACTGGATGTACCGGCGATGAGTCTGGAGCAGCAGCCTGAGCTGACTGCGGGGCCCGATTTACGAGGCGCGGCGAAAGCTCGACAGTTGCGGATAGAGAGGGTTGCCGAGCCTACTTATGCGGTTATATCCGTTACTGACCAGACCAAGGCCGCAGGCGAGAAGCCGGAATGGTCTGCAGAAGGCAGAGGGATGGCTTTCGGGAGCGTCGTTCACCAGGCGATTGAGCTGCTCGGTAAAGGGCTGCCGGAAGCGAAGCTAGACGATGCCATTCGGATGCTCGCGAGTGAAGAGGATTTGGCGGAAAAGCATGTCGCTCAGGCGGTTCGAGTGGTGCGAAATGTACTCGCAAGCGAGCTCTGGCAGCGCAGTCTGCAAGCGCGCCGTCGATTGTTCGAGGTGCCGCTGATGTTCCGCAAGCGGGCGGATGAGGCGGGCGTGTTGGGCCACGGAGGGGATGCTGGGCATGAGGTTGCGGCTTCTGCGATGGAAGGGTCGGACTCGGTTTCTCCGGCTCCATATATCCTTGTTCGAGGAGTGATCGACTTCCTCTTCGAGGAGGAGGACGGCTGGGTGATCGTTGACTTCAAAACGGATCATGTGACGGATGTGAAGCTGCCTTCTTTTGTTGATTTCTACCAGCCGCAGGTGCAGTCGTATGCGGCGGAATGGGAACGAACTTTTGGTTTGAAGGTGAAAGAGGCCGGATTGTATTTTGTTCAGTTGGGGATTTGGGCGAGGGGATTTTGAGCCGTACCTAATCATTTTCTGGTCAGGAAAGTAATTGAACAACTTGGTCTCAAGGAACAGAAGCTGATGAGGCTTCTTGCGGCTCATGTTTCCGAAGCATGCGGACAACTCCAATTGGGAGGTACTGATGATGAAGGATCTGATGCTATAAAAAGCGATGGATCCAAGCGCTAAAGCCTTTGCAATAAGGGAGAAATAGCGAGGCATCTGGTGGGCATAGATATCAAGGTAACTATACAACGGACTGAGGGCGCTGAGTTAATCAGCGTCTTTTTTGTATTTCAATTAGAGTTGCTGGAGAACTAACGTTCGATGACAATTAGTTGTCCAAATGAGGGCTTAAGATAAGGATAAGAGTTATCGAAATCTATTTGGCGAAAGGTGATGCAAGATGAATCAACCGATGTTGTTTAGTTATACATGGAGCAAGCCTTATTTACCGACAGGGGGAACGGAAAAAATTTATCTCCTCCTTGAAGCTCAAGGCGTTGCTGGGGCAAAAGAGGTTGAAAGCCGCGCTCCAATTAATCTTTCTCTGGTGCTGGACCGCAGCGGGTCCATGTCTGGAGAACCGCTGGTCTACAGCAAAAAAGCCTGCCAATTTGTCGCGGAACAGATGAATGCCGATGATGTGCTCAGTCTTGTCGCATTTGATAACGTTGTCAACACTATTATCCCGCCGGCAAAAGTAATGCAAAAGGAACACATCAAGCGGAGCATGGATACAATCAAGCCTGGCGGAACTACAAATCTTAGCGGTGGCTTGATCGAAGGCGCACAACATGTGCAGAAAAACAAAGCCGATGGCATGGTGAACCGGGTTATTCTCTTGTCAGATGGCCATGCCAATAGAGGAATTACAAATCAAGAGAAGTTATGCGCAATCGCGAAGGAATATCGTGCTTCCGGTGTCGGAATCAGCACAATGGGCGTCGGCGACAGTTTTGACGAAGAGTTGATGGAAGGCATCGCGGAGCATGGCGGCGGGAATTTCTATTATATTGACAAGGCGGATGACATCCCTTCGATTTTCCAGCAAGAGCTGCAAGGATTGCTTTCCGTGGTCGCTCAAAATGTCAGTCTGAGGCTCGTTCCGTCGGATGGCACGGAAATTGTCGGAATTTATGGGTATCAGACAGAGGATCAAGGGGGTCATCCCGTTATCTACGTCGGCGATGTTTATCAAAATGAAGTGAAGTCCATCCTCGTCGAATTGGCTTTCCATCCCCATACACAGGGCGATCATAACGTGCTCCAATTATTCTGGGAATACGTTGATGTTACGGAGAACGTTGCTGCTTGCAGCGTCGGCATTCCTGTGAGGACTGCCTTCACCTCGGACATCGATTTGCTGAATGCGCCTGAAAATCCCGAATTGCTGCAGCAGGTTGAACTGACCAAATCGGCAAAAGCGATCGAGGACGCCTTGATTGCGTTCGACCGAGGGGATATGGAGCATGGCCAGAAGCTGCTGAAAGTCCAGGCAGATCAAATGCTCCATATGTCTATTACAATGAATAGCACAATCATGGCAGGGGAGTCGGCGAAGCTGTACAGTCAGCTGGAGAATTTCGAGTATACCAGCAAGAAGCGCAAAGAGCTTCATCAGGAGAAATATCGCTGGATGAAAAGAAAATAGTGAACGATTTAAGAACTTTTTCACAAATTGGAAAATTTTTCGACATCAAAAGCAGGATGTAGTCCATTTGAACTAGAAAAAGGAGTGAACTACATCTTGCGAGGTGCCGATATGACAGAGAGGCTCATTCGATTGTTGCGCATTATTAATCTCATTCAAGGGAAGCCGGGAATAATCGGCCGAGAGCTCGCAGAGCGTTGCGAGACGACGGAAAGAACGATTTATCGGGATTTGGAGCTGCTGAGCTCCTTTGTACCTTTCACAAGTTTAGGCCACGGAAAAGGGTATTCATTCGTCGGAAGCTTTTCCATTTATCCTCTGAATTTTACAGAGCAGGAAGCACTTGCGCTTTCCATGCTGCCTTCTGTAATCGACCAGATGAAGCCGCTGTTGCCGCCCGGCTTTGAATCCGCGTATGAGAAAATAATGGCTACGCATCGCAAAGAAAAGTCCGTGCATGCGGGCGTCGTCCAGCAAGTGGCGGATGTGATTCAAATGGGAACGCCTGTCGGCCGGGAACAAGGGCCGAACGATCTGTTTCCGATCATTCAGGCGATCTTGTCCCAGACATCGTTGAAAGCCGTTTACCATTCGCAGGGCCGCAATGAACAGACGGAGCGCATGATTGATCCGTATGTTCTCGTGCCAAGAGAGCAGCGGTACTACCTGATTGGTTATTGTCATAAGGCGGGAGAGATTCGTACGTTTCGGGTCAGCCGGTTCCTTGATATCGAGACGACTCAATATCAGTTCGACAAGGGGAATTTTAATATTCGCCACTATATGAAAAATACGTTCTCGATTGAACGGGGACAAGAGAAGATCCGGTTCAAGGTGCGCTTCTCTCCGATGATAGCGAGGTATGTCCAGGAGGAAGAATGGTTCGTAGAGCCGCGCATGAGGCTGGAGCCGGATGGCAGTCTGCTGTTCGAGGTGACTCTGAACCATGACAGGGAATTCCTCATGTGGGTGAGATCTTATGGACCGGAAGCGGAAGTCCTGGAGCCGCAGGGCTACCGGGAAGCGATGCGGGAGCAGTTGGAGAAATGGCGGGGGATTTATGGGTGAGGGGTTGGGGTGACCGGTTAGTTTTATTCATCATGTTTTGGGAAGATTCGTTAGTTTGAAAACACCTTCTATTCTGCCCTCTTAATGATACAATTAGGAATGCAAATGATTGACTTAAGTCTAATTTGACAATCCTTTTGTATAAAGGGGGCTGATGCAAATGCAGTTAGGATATTCTGCAACTCTAACCGGTGCAGCATTTATGCTATTTGAATTAAAACAGGTTTTGATACTTAAACAATTAGGTTTTAGTGATGAGGAAATAAAGGAGAAGGTTTTAGCAGAAAACCTCTTTCAATATACAGTTAAGGCAAGCATTAAACGTAGCATCCCGTCTGTTTTTCGGAGGGCTGAAGTATTAGATTCTACGTTGTGCAAGATGTTATTAGAACATTCACTTGAAACAAGTAAGATTATTAATATATATGCCATTATGAAAACAGACCGTCTTTTTTTTGAATTTATGAATGAAGTTATTCGGGACAAATGGGAGTCGGATAATTACTTATTTGAGAAAAAAGATCTCAACTTATACTTTATCGCTAAAGCAGAGCAAGACACTGGCGTGGCTGGTTGGACAGAACAGACCGTATCAAAACTAAAAAATGTAATTCAGAGGATTTTACTTGGCTCAGGTATATTGAAGGATAAGAAAACTGGTGAACTAAATCGCATTTTGTTAGATGAACAGTTAAAGCAACATTTGGTGTATATCGGAGATATCATATATGTAAGAGCGATGGGCGAGTGAGGTGGAAAAATGACGAATTTAAATAGAAGATTAGATCAGATTATTGACAAAATTAAGGATGACAAATTTATCGAAGGTAGGGGTCTTGGAAACGAGATTAGCTTCTATGTCTTTGATTATGAGCCGGAGAAGGAACTGGTTGTTCGAGATCATATCCCCCTTATATTTAAAGAATTTAGTCACGAAGGCTTTAATCGTAAACTTATTGAGTTTGATTTATATAAAGTCCTCCTTGAAATAGCCAATGAGAAGCGAATATTCAAGCGAATTCTCCAAATGGAAGAAAAGCAAGGCAAGGATGCTTTATTTGAGGCAATGGCTAACTTTGCGAAGCCTGAAATCTTTTTGCAAAAGATTAAAGAAAAAATTGGTGATCATAATGTTGTGCTCATCACTGGTGTAGGCAAAGTATATCCATTTGTACGCTCCCATAATATTTTGAACAATCTTCAAGAAGTTCTGGATAAGATCCCAGTGATTATGTTCTTCCCGGGTAAATACGATGGGTTATCGCTACGATTGTTTGATCGCTTTAAAGATGACAATTATTACAGAGCATTTCGCTTGGTGGACTAATGTGGGGGAGGCGTTCTTGTGCTAATTAGAGAGATGTTTGTGAAAGATATTGAACGCAGTATTAAAGGGGTTATTAAGGTCGCTCAGACCGATGAAAATAACATCCATCAAGAACTTGATGAGTATGTCGTGACAAGAGAACTCAACAAGCACTTATCCAAATTCTATGAAAATTATCAACAAGGGATCGATGGAACGACCGACAAGATGGGCGTTTGGATTTCGGGTTTTTTTGGTTCGGGTAAATCACACTTCTTGAAAATTCTTGCATACCTACTGGAAAACAAGAAGGCAAGGGATAAGCGAGCTGTTGATTTCTTCGCCGATAAAATTCAGGATCCGATCGTTCTTGCAAATATGAAGAGAACGGCTAATGTTGAAACGGAAGTTATTTTGTTCAACATCGATTCGAAAAGCTCATTGGATAACAAATCCAAAAAGGATGCAATTCTTCGGGTATTTACAAAAGTTTTTTACGAGCATCAAGGCTTCTATGGAGATATTCCTGGTGTGGCGGAGATGGAGAAGTATCTGACCAAAGAAGGTGTATATGAGGACTTTAAACGGGAGTTTAAAGTGGCAGCAGGCGAAGAATGGGTGGAGCGTAGAAACACCTTCTATTTTGACGCTGACTATGTGATCGGAGCTTTAACCAAGGTTACTTCGATGTCTGAAGAAACAGCGAGAAACTGGTTCGAGAACGGCGTAAATAACTTTGAAATCAGCATTGAGAAGTTTTCAAAGGACGTTAAAGAATATATCGCCCAGAAGGGTAGCAACTTCCACCTCATTTTCTTTGTTGATGAGATTGGTCAATACATAGGCGACAGCCGACAATTAATGCTTAACCTGCAAACACTGACGGAAGATCTTGGAACGCATTGTTCAGGTAAAGTGTGGATCATGGTCACTTCACAAGAAAGCATCGATAGCATTGTGAAGGTGAAAGGTGATGACTTCTCGCGTATCCAAGGACGGTTCGATACGAGACTATCGCTTTCTTCCATCTCGGTAGATGAAGTAATTAAGAAGCGGATTCTTGAGAAGAAGGAACATGTTGCCGATAAGTTGAAGCTCCTTCACCATGAGAAGAGTGCAACACTAAAGAACCTGATGAGCTTTAAGGATAGCACTGCTGATTTGAGAGGATATGAGAACGATCTGGAATTTGTGGATGTATATCCGTTCCTTCCGTATCAGTTTAAGCTCCTCCAGAACGTATTCGAACAAGTGCGTAAGCACGGCAGTTCAGGAAAGCACTTGTCCGAGGGCGAACGCTCGATGCTCTCCGCATTCAAAGAAGCTGGACTTCGGTATAAGGATCAGGAAGAGGGCGCACTTATCCCGTTTTATGCATTCTACGATACAATTAAGGAGTTCCTAACCCCTACAATCTCAAGAGTTATTGAAGGTGCATATGAGAATCTAGCATTAAAAGACGATCCGTTTAATATGGATCTGCTTAAAGTGCTGTTCATGATTAAGTATATTAAAGAGCTTCCAGCCAATATTGACAATATTGCTACGTTGATGGTTACACAGATCGATGAGGACAAGTTGGCTTTGAAGGAGAAGATCAAAGTTTCTCTTCGGAAGCTGATATCCCAAACGCTCATTCAGAAAAATGGTGAGTTCTACTTGTTCTTGACGGATGATGAGCAGGATATTAACCGTGAGATTAAAGGTGTGAAGATTGAAGAGGATGCCATCAAGCGGGAGCTTGCTACTTATATCTATCAGGACTTATACGATGACAAGAGATACCGTTACTCGGCACAATATCAATTTTCGTACAATCAGAAGATGGATGAGAAGAATATCGGTAATCAAACATCAAGTATAGGCATTCATATTCTTTCGCCGCTGTCCGATCATTATGCCAAATCAGAGCAGGAGCTAATGCTTATGTCTTCTGCTACAGGCGAGATGATTCTGAAGCTGGGTGCGAATGAAACTTATGTGGAGGAAATCGAAGAAGTACTCAAGATCGAAGAATATAGGAAGAAGAATAATCCGACGCAACTTCCAGAGAGCATTCAGAACATCTTGAACAACAAACAAGCTGAGGCGAGAGATCGCAGACGTAGAGTGCGAGATATGCTGGAGGAAGCGATCAAAGGCGGCGTATTCTATATAAATGGCAATAGAGCTGAGATTAAAGGATCAGCGGTTAAAGAGCGAATTAATGCTGGTTTTCTGTCGTTAGTCGAGAATGTGTATACGAAGCTGGGTTATGTGAAGACTTTCTTGGACTCGGAGAAAGATCTGATTTCGATCTTGAGAAGAAATGCCGAGCAATTGACTACTGATGGAGCGGCTATGAATATGAATGAGTTGGCTGTTAAAGAAGTCATGGACTTTATCAGCTTGCAAGATAGTATTCAGAAGCAAATTCGGGTAAAAATGGTATTAGATCGCTTCAAGGACAAGCCTTATGGCTGGAAGGATCTCGACATTTCGGGTTTGATTGCGGAGTTAATGAAAGAACAAAGGATTCGATTAAGGCTTAATTCGGAATATATGGGGCCTGAAGATGGAAATGCCGTTAATGCATTAACGAAGGCGAGCGAAGTTGAGAAGGTTATTGTTGTGAAGCGGGTTATCGTAGACGAGTCGCTGTTGAAAGTTGCGAAAAACATTTGCAAGCAAGTGTTTAATAAAACAGATGTAGCGGATGATGAGGATGGACTAATAAGGGACATTCGAGGGCTAATTGAAGAGCAGGTAAAAGAAATTAATGGATACAGAAGCCGTTACGAAGGTAGGAAATATCCAGGGGGAAGTCTCTTAGATCGAGGACTTGAATATTTCGGCGAATTTACAAAAGGGTTAGATAATGTATCGTTCTTTACCAAACTTCGTGATTTGGAAGATAATCTTTTGGACTGGGAAGAAGATGTTACGTATGTGAAGAGCTTCTTTGCATCACAAAAAGACATCTTTGATAAAGGACTTCGTGCAATAGAAAAGTACAAAGAAAACGATGTTTACTTATCGGGTGATGAGATCAAAGATTATGCTGATAAACTGCAAGAGATATTAACGGAAGTACAACCTTATCGGAAAATCAAGGATATCCCTGAGCTTGTAAATAAAATTGATGAACAGATTCAGAGTGTTCTTGAAGAAAAGAAATTAGCGGCGAAGAGCGTGATTCAATTGGATCTTGATCACCTCACGCTACGGGCAAAAGAAGATGGAGTATCCGAAGAGACAAAAAAAAGGATTCTGGATTACTACAATAATTTATATAACGGTATGAATGAATTAACCGATATCTTCAAGGTGGATGCAACAATAACGCAAAGCTCTGCCTTTAAAGATAGACAAGATACCACAATTAATCGTGAGATTCATGAGTTTGAGAAAAAACAAGTAGAACAGCCAGAAGTAGTGGTTGAAGGAAAAGCACCATATGTGGCTGTAAAGCCAGTTCCTCAGAGAGAACGAGTGAGAGTGAATAACCTACTATCTACTAAAACATTGAGGACAGAAGAAGATGTAGATATGTTGCTGAACACATTGTCAGCAAAGCTGAAGCAGATCATTAAAAGCAATAAACAAATTGAGTTTATTGATTAATCCAATGTGCCGTGGCTTATGTCATGGCACTTTGATTATTACACGAAAAGAATCCTGTAGGGGTTGGTGATTAGCACTTATGAATAAGACAGCATTGAAAAATTTTGCGACGAATGCTCGTAAAGAGCTGATTGAGAAAGTAAAAGCAAGAGCTTTTAGAATAGGGATTACCGAGGAAAGTATCAAGAAAGCTCAATTTGAAAGCTCGGACTCTATTTATATTGATGGCAAACAGCTTTCTGCAACTGAAAAGAAACAACGGGAGAAGTTAATATCCAGGATAAAGGAAATAGGGTATAAACAATTAGTTGAAGAAGTTGCGTATACCTGGTTTAATCGTTTTACTGCATTACGATTTATGGAGGTGAACAACTATCTTCCTACGAAAGTTAGAGTGTTGTCTTCGAGTAATCCCGATAGTTCTGAGCCTGATATTATTAAAGAGGCATTGTCAGTAGAGTTGGACATTGATAAAGAACTGGTTTATGAACTGAAGCTAAGCAATAAAACAGAAGAACTATTCAAGTATTTAGTCATTAAGCAATGTAACAGTTTGAATAAAGTTCTTCCGTTTATGTTTGAAACGATTGATGACTATAAAGAGATTCTATTCCCAGAAGGACTGTTAGTGAGAGAATCATTTCTTCGTGAGATGACTGATACACAAGTCATTCCTGAAGCGGATTGGGAACATGTTGAAATTATTGGGTGGTTGTATCAGTATTACATTGCAGAAGAGAAAGATAGAGTTTTTAAGGCGAAAACGAAATATACATCAGAAGAAATTCCTTATGCGACCCAACTATTCACCTCCGATTGGATTGTACGCTATTTGGTGCAAAATTCGTTAGGACGTTACTGGTTTGAAGCTCATCCAGAACATAGAGACTTGCTTGAAAAGTGGGAACTATATTTGGATAGCGAGGACACAAAAAACGACTTGGAAGAGAGTCTAAAACCATACATCGACAAAGAATTAAAAGTAGAAAATATTAAGTGTTTTGACCCTGCGATGGGAAGCGGTCATATCCTTATATATATGTTCGATTTACTTTATGAAGTCTACAGCAAGTGTGGCTATATGGAACGTGATATTCCAAGGCTTATAATAGAAAATAACCTTTATGGGCTTGATATTGATAACCGAGCCTATCAATTGGCGAGTTTTTCAGTAGTCATGAAGGCATTGGAATACAATAATCGCTTTTTGAGAAGTATTGAAAGGGATGGATTGGTTTTAAACCTAACAGCTATTCAAGAAACGAATATACTAACAGATGAAGATATTGCGTATATAGCAGGAGTAGATAATGGTGAGAATTATATTAACACCAAAAAATTTGTTGAACAATATCGTGATGCAAAGACTATTGGGTCCTTGTTAAAGATTAAGTTTAAATGTACTGAGTTTCTCCAGAATCGGTTAAACGATATTCAGTCATTACCAGTAGCCGATCTTTTTCATGTGGAAAAGAGAGAAAGAACATTGTCATTGCTACCAAAGTTATTGAAACAGACTGATATTATGAGCAATCAGTTTGACATTCTGGTGACAAATCCACCTTACATGGGAACTGGGAGTATGAATACAATACTATCAAATTATTTGAAGAAACATTATCCTGACTCCAAAACAGACTTGTTCGCTTCATTTATGGAAATAGATCACTATCTTAAAGAGGCAAGTTTCTATGCAAGTATCAATCAACACTCATGGATGTTTCTATCAAGTTTTGAAAAATTGAGAGAAAAGATTATTAAGAATAAGCTAATTGAAAATATGTTACATCTTGGACCACGAGCATTCGAAGAAATCGGTGGAGAAGTAGTTCAGTCAACGGCATTTGTATTGAGAAACACGTATAAGAAAAATATAAATAGTGTATATTTGCGTTTGGTCGATGAAAAGACAGCTAAGTTAAAGAAAGAAAAAGCAATAGAAGCAACTCAAAATAAAAAGGTTCCGTATCGCTATTTGTTAGAACAAGAGAAATTCAACAAAATTCCAGGAAGTCCTATTGCGTATTGGGCAACCGATAGTGTCAGAGATATTTTTTTTAACTATCCTAAGCTTCAGGATGTATCAGAACCTCGACAAGGAATGGCAACGACTGATAATAACAAATACCTTAGAATGTGGTATGAAATAGGGATTTCAAAAATAGGTTTTAACATTGAAAATAGAAGAGATGCCAAGGAAAGTGAACTGAGATGGTTCCCAATAAATAAAGGGGGAAGTTTTAGAAAGTGGTATGGCAACAATGAGTTCATTGTGGATTACAAAAATGATGGGGCAGAATTAATAGATTTAGTAAGAACGAAGTATCCTAAAATATCTGATCCAGAATTCGTTATAAAGAATAGAGGTTGTTATTTTAAAGAAGGTATTACATGGTCTGCTATATCCAGTTCTAATTTGGCGGTAAGATTCTCACCCAAGGGGTTTATATTTAGTAATGCAGGAATGATGCTATTTTCTGATGATAAATTAAAAACCTTATATATATTAGGGATAATGAATTCAAAACTCACCGCTTTGTTTTCACAACAACTTTCTTCAACAATCAATTTTGATCAAGGCATTATTGCAAAACTACCCTATAAAGAAAACAATGATAAAGTAGTTAATGAAAAATTAGGATTTTTAGTGGAGCAGGCTATTAATATTTCAAAAATGGATTGGGATTATTTCGAAATCTCATGGGACTTTAAGCAACATCCTCTTTTGATGTACAAAGGGAATGCAATGAGAATGGAAGACTCATTTAGGATATGGAATCATCACACAGAAATTCAATTTAATCAACTTAAAGACAATGAAGAAGAGCAAAATCGTATATTTATTAATCTTTACAATTTGCAGAGTGAACTAACTCATGAAGTGGAAGAAAAGGATATTACAATTAGAAAAGCAGATCTGGAGCGTGATATTAAATCTTTTATTTCTTATGCAATTGGCTGTTCTTTTGGTAGATATTCGATAGATGAAAATGGTCTCATCTACGCAGGAGGAGAATTCGAATTATCTCACTATGCGACATTCAAAGCTAACAAAGATAATATACTTCCAATCTTTCAAGAGACTTATTTTGAGGACGATATCGTCTCAAGGTTTGTTGAGTTTGTATGTATTACTTTTGGTGAGGAAGCGTTGACAGATAATTTGGAATTTATCGCATTTTCGATTGGGAGTAAGAATGGGGAAACGGCGAAGGAGACACTACGAAGATACTTCCTTAATGATTTTTACAAGGATCACTTGCAAACATATAAGAAAAGACCTATTTACTGGCTATTCACTTCGGGTAAACAAAAAGCATTTAATTGCTTAATCTACATGCATCGTTATGATAAGTCTACTCTTTCCAGAATTAGAACGGATTATCTTCACGAGCTTCAAATTCGTTTGGATGTCGAAAAAAAATCTCTGCTTGATATTATTAATGGAGATGCAACGACTAAGGAAATCAGTAATGCCAAGAAAGAACTGAAGTCGCTCGACTTAAAAATTGAAGAACTACGAGCATATGATGAAAAGCTTCATCACATGGCAGATATGCAGATCGAAATTGATCTGGATGATGGTGTTACTGTGAATTACGCCAAATTTGAAGGCTTACTCGCTCCAATCAAATAAATTGGGTACAATGGGGATATACCAGTTAGTCTTGGTATATCCCTGTTTTTAGCCTGGTGAAAAAGGTGTTGATAAATCTTGAATATGGATGAAGTTACAAAATCACTACAAGAATCCTTTCTGCAACCTCTCAATGAGGGTGAGCAACGAAAGATCATCTTCTGGTTCGATAAAGACCAGGAGTTTGCTGAATATATACATGAGATCTCCATAGATAACGTCAAGGTACATACATTGACTGAACGGAACAACTTCTATACGAAAGTGTTGCTCGAAGAAGAGGATCCTACCTCCAATTACTTAATCTATTCCAATGTAGACATGAGTATGGAGGATAACTGGTTGTTGGATACGATTCTGTACTCGAAGACCTTCTATGCGGACAAGATCTCCCTCATCATGAATGAGTTGAATATTGATCCATCACTGCGGAGTTCAGTAAAGAAAAACGAGAAGTTCTTCGGGAGTAAGGATCGGGTTCGGAAATTCAAAGGGTTTGAGGTTTCTGCATTCACTGAAGGATCTATTGAGCAGGTAATGATGAGTGCGTTGTGCAGTCTCAAGACCCCTGACTTCGAGGATGTACTGAAAGTCGTTCTTATGGATACACTTGATGACAGCCAAAATAAATACCTGGAATTGATTACAAAGTACATTGGGTTAGAAGTGTTTTGGAATGCAGTAGCCGAGCGGTATGGTTATGAGCAAAATCAAAAATCACTGAAAACGCTGTTTATTCATTTGACCGTAACTGCACTTAGCCATGCGGTCAATGAGAAACGTCTTTCGATGGTCAAGAACTACACTGCCACTCGAAACAAGTCCAATGCGTTGGTGTTCATTGATCATTGGATGCATCATAAAACGGACTATCTTATTTATGACCAATATGCTGATATTGCCGAGAAAGAAATCAAACTATCCGATATTGTGAACCAACTTCCTATAGAAGAATTCAAGGCGGCGGATACCTTCTCGTATTTCGATAAAGCCATAATCATCTACATTGCCAACAGCCTGGAAGAGAGGCTGGAGGATTATGATACGTATACGAAGTTGATTAACTTACGTAGAGCGAAGCATTACTATGAAAGGTATCAATCCATCTATGAAGCCCTGTACTACACCGTTCAGATGTTCGAATTCCACAAAAAATACAGCATGGGTATTCCGAAGGCACAAGCCGTGGACATGTACCGAGCATATGTAAATGACTATCACCAAATGGATATGTTCTATAGGAAGTTTTATGTTGCTTATGATAATGACTCCAACAGTGAAATATTGAAAAAGCTTAAAACGATGGTCGAAAACCTGTATACGAACTGGTATATGGGCGATTTATGCGCTAATTGGTCCGCCGCTGTGCAAGAAGAGATGAAATCGAGCTGGTTACTTCCAGGTATTCAAAACCAGAAGGATTTCTATAGAAGTTTTGTTGCACCTAAAATTCATAATGGTGATCGGGTATTTGTGATCATCTCCGACGCACTACGTTATGAGATAGCGGGAGAGCTGACCGACAAGCTTAACTCGGAGACGACAGGATCCTGCGATATTCAGCCTTTACTGGGTGTAGTCCCTTCCGTCACGAAACTGGGCATGGCATCGCTACTTCCACATAAGAGTTTGGAAATTGATCTAAGTGGTAAAGTATTGGTTAACGGAAAATCCTCAAGTGGGATAGATAATAGAATTGACATATTACAAGCCGCAGTATCCGATAGCACAGCCATTCACTTTCAAGAGCTGAAAAATATGAATAAGGCTGGTCGCAGAGAAGCATTCAAAGGCAAGAAGCTTGTTTACATTTATCACGATAGCATCGATGCAACGGGAGATAAGGCTTCTACGGAGGTTTACACATTCACAGCGGCGGAAAGAGCTATTGAAGAACTATACGATATTGTTAAGATCATTAGAGATGATCTGAGCGGTACGAATATCTTCATTACAGCTGACCACGGCTTCGTGTACCAACGTGAACCTTTAGAGGAAAGTGACAAGATAGAAAAGGAAGGCATTCAAGCTTTCGAAGTGAAACGAAGACATCTTCTCTCGCAGGAAAAAGGGGAGCGGAGTGGTCTTCTCGATATCAACATGGACAGCCTGATCAAGAATGAGCATCAGATCACGACTTACGTTCCGAAAGCAACGATCCGTTTCAAAATACAAGGAGCTGGAGCTAACTTCGTTCATGGAGGAGCCAGCCTTCAAGAGATCGTTGTGCCACTTATTTCATTCAAAAATATTCGTAGTGGACAGAAGAACAGTCGTGATATCGAGAAAGTGGACGTTAAGCTTACGAATACCACGAGAAAGATTACAAATAGCTTGTTCCATCTTACGTTCTTCCAAACGGAGAAAGTGGAGGACAAACGAGTTCCTCGTACCGTGAAGATATATATGGTGGATGAGACGGATACGGTTATTAGTAATGAGGAAATGTTGATTTGCGACCGCATTTCAGATAAACCAGACGAACGTACATTCAAACTTCGGTTTGCATTGAAGTCGAAACCATATGACAAGAACAGTAATTACTATCTCATTACTAAAGATAATGAGATGAATATAATCGTGGAGAAAACACTATTTTCGATTAATTTAGGCATTGTAAGCGACTTTGATTTTTAAAAGAAGGGAGGAAGTCGAATGGAACCAATAAGTGAAGAACAAACATTCGATTTAGATAACAAGCTGAATGATATGTTTTCAGGTAGAGTCGTTCGAAAAGACCTAACGAAGCTCATGAAAGAAGGAGCTAATGTTCCTGTCTATGTACTTGAATATTTATTGGGGATGTATGCGGCGACAGATGATGCGGATAACATCCGAGAAGGGATAGAGCGAGTTAAGAAGATCCTTTCGGAAAATTTTGTTCGACCTGATGAAGCGGAGAAAATAAAGTCGAAAATTCGTGAGCAGGGACAATACTCCATCATTGATAAGGTCTCTGTAACATTGAATGCAAAGATTGATACCTACGAAGCGGAGTTCTCAAACTTGGGTCTTAAAGGTGTACCCATCTCTCCGAACTATGTGAAGGATTACGATAAACTTCTTTCAGGTGGGATATGGTGCATGCTCAAGATGGAATACTTTTTTGACGAAGAAGTTAAGAATAGTAATCCATTCAGCATCAGTAGCCTAAAGCCAATTCAAATGCCCAATATGGATTTGAACGAGGTGCTCGAAGGCAGGAAGAGCTTCACAAAAGAGGAATGGATCGATGTACTCATTCGCTCAACGGGTATGGAGCCGACACAGCTTGAAGAGAGAGTGAAGTGGCATCTTCTGCTTAGACTTGTGCCGCTTGTTGAGAATAACTATAACATGTGTGAATTGGGACCGAGAGGAACGGGTAAGTCTCATGTTTATAAAGAGATCTCGCCTAACTCCATTTTGATATCTGGTGGCCAATCGACTGTAGCCAATTTGTTCTATAACATGTCTACGAAGAAGGTTGGACTTGTTGGAATGTGGGATACCGTAAGCTTCGATGAGGTAGCGGGGATCCAGATGAAGGATAAAGATGGCGTGCAGATTATGAAGGATTACATGGCATCAGGATCGTTTGCACGAGGCAGAGAAGAGAAGGCGGCTTCTGCTTCCATGGTATTCCTGGGCAACATCAATCAAAGCCTGGATTCGTTGATCAAGACATCCCATCTGTTTGCACCCTTCCCTGAAGCAATGGCGAATGACTCTGCTTTCTTTGATCGGATGCACTACTACTTGCCAGGCTGGGAAGTGCCGAAGATGCGTCCAGACTTTTTCACGGATAAGTATGGTTTCATTGTCGATTACATGGCAGAGTATTTTAGAGAAATGCGTAAACGTTCGTTTGCTGATGCGATTGATCGATATTTTAGATTGGGAAACAACCTAAATCAACGTGATGTGATTGCAGTAAGAAAAACCGTCTCTGGACTAGTAAAACTCCTTTATCCAAACGGTGAGTTTACCAGAGAAGATATTGAGGAAATTCTTAAATATGCACTTGAGGGAAGACGGCGGGTAAAAGAACAGCTCAAAAAGATTGGTGGTATGGAGTTTTACGATGTTCATTTCTCTTACATAGATAAAGAAACGATGAATGAAGAGTATATATCCGTTCCAGAACAAGGTGGCGGTAAGCTGATTCCAGAAGGATTGGGCAAACCAGGTCATGTCTACACTGTAGGACATGGGGACTCAGGCATGATCGGGGTATATAAACTGGAGAATCAGATTGTTTCTGGGACAGGGAAGTTTGAGAAGTCAGGTGTCGGATCACATCGAGCAGCTAAAGAAAGCCTTGATACAGCATTCCGTTACTTTACAGCCAACTGTAAAAGTATTAGTGAATCAATCAGTACCAGAACAAAGGATTACTTGATGCATATCAGTGATCTGCAGGGCATTGGTTTGACGAATGAGTTGGCAATCGCCGAATTGATAGGACTATGCTCGGGGGCACTGGAAAGACCGGTACAGGAAAGTATCGTTGTACTTGGGAATATGACCGTTGGCGGTACGATTGCGAAAGTCGAAGAATTCGCTAATACTCTTCAGGTCTGTGTAGACGCTGGAGCGAAAAAGGTATTAATACCAGCTTCTTCTGTAGCGGATTTTCAAACTGTTCCAGCGGATCTACTGATAAAAGTACAGCCTGTATTCTATTCCGATCCTACAGATGCAGTGTTCAAAGCCCTTGGTGCTAGCTAATTCATACAAGAAAATTGTGACTGTGGTAAAACAATTTAAACAATGTAGGTGACTTCTAATTTCCATTAGGAGTCTCTTTTTATTTCCATTAGGGAAGCGAAAGTGAACCTAGAACATTTTGAGGAGGAATTTCTTTATTTAGAAGGAAAAATGTCCCTGTATATAGAATGATATAGGGACTTAGGGACTAGGCCTTTAGATGCTGATCGCGAAGGGTTGCTTCTCATTGGAGAAAGCTTTTTTATTGATATTGAAAGGGGAGTAAAATCTTAAATAAAAATAGTTTGATCAATAGTATATGATCATTGCGAATACTGGGTTAAAGTATAGATGAATTTTTTGTATATGTTCCTTAATTTATAATAAATCAGGTGATAATGTATATGTTGAACTTTTCTTTTTTGACAACGCCAATTTTCTATTATTTCTATATCTCAGCTATGGTTGCAATAGGAGTTTATCAGTACTTAATAATTTATGGAAGTCGATACAAGCAATCCAAAATGATAAGAATTCAAATAGAAGAGAGATTATTAGAGCTACAAGGAGTGGAATCACTCCATGAAAGATTTCACCTGATGAACGAATGGGTGAAATCACAAGCTAATCATGCTTATGTGAAAGATTGCATCAAGCCTGCCTGGGATGCTTTTTATAAGAAGTTTTTAGACTATCAGAGAAACGGTGTGACGTTCACTCCTGACGTTTATGATTTTTTCCATGAAGAAGAGTTCATCCATCGATATGGAAAGAGAAAGCTTGCTGAGCTAATTCCAGCTATTTTCCTAGCCATGGGCATTATCGGTACATTTGTCGGGATTGCTGTGGGGGTATCGAGTTTAAGCCCTGATGGCGAAACGACAGAAATGCGAAATGGAATCAGCGTTCTTTTGAGCGGTATGAAAGTCAAGTTTTTGTCTTCTATTTGTGGGATTATACTTTCGGCGTTATGGCAGTACATCGATAAAAGAAACTTTCAACCAATGTTGGTAGAGAGCTTTCATAAAATTCGGAAGAGTCTGGACGATGCGTTTCCGACGCAGGAAGGTAACATTGCTCTAATCCGAATGATAGAGAATCAGGAAAAGCAAATGATGGATTTTCAGTCATTCATGTCCGATCAGTTGATTCCTCAGATGATCACAGGATTTCAAGATAGCATTAACGACACTCTGCGTGCGCCGCTGGAACAGTCTCAGCTTTTAATGCAAGAAATTGTAAATAATGCGACTACCAACCAGGTTGAAGGGATGCGGCAGTTGACCTCAGAGGTAATGCAATCATTGAATGAGATTACAGGGGAACATATGAGGGATCTGGGAGAGGCTTTGAAAACTACGGTAAATTGGCAACAGAAGGTTCATGAAGAATTAAGTGCCCTTGTGGAATCGATGGAAGCAGCTGCAGGTAAGCAATCCGAGATGGTGGAGAAAACAACAGTGTTAACGGAAGAAATTCATCATTATACGGAGCACATATCGGATTACCAAAACGTGTTAGAAGGAACGGTCAAACAGTTAAACGAGACATCATCGAAAAACAGTGAGCTGCAGGTAACGGCTACGGAACTTCTGGGACAAATGGTGGAGGAACGCATTGTATTCCACTCCCATTTCACAGAACATATGTCCACTTTGAAAGAAAACGTAAGTCAAATTGTGATGCAAAGTGAACTACAAGCTAAGGTGCAAGATGAATTATCTAAAAATCTTGATTTGATAACAACGATGTCCGAAAGTCAGGTCGATGTGGTTCGTTCCTTTACCGAGCAAGCGGAATCTACGCAAAAGGTAACTCAAGGAATGGTTCAACTTGTAGAGAGGTTTGATCTAAGTGCCACAGCTTTGAGCGAAGTTCAAGAGAAGGTCAACGATATGTTCGGGTTAACTGTAGAGGAACGTAAACGCTTGGAAGACCTGGTTCAATTAATCCAGGAGAGCTTGCTGAACCAGGCTGAGCTTATGGATGAACGAACCAAAGTTCTCTCCTCTCTCTGGGAGTCAACCAGCAGTGTTATGACTTCCATGAATAATAAGCTAGGCACATCTATGAGTCAGTTTACGGACGATTTACACCGAGGTTTACAGCATACGTTCGAGCAATTTGATGAAGAACTCACGAAGTCGGTTACTCTCTTGGCCAGAGGGGTTGATTCGCTGCGGGAAGGAACAAGTGATCTGCCGGATGTCATTGAGGATCTCAGGCGCTCTGTTGTAGAAATTAACAGTTTGATGAAAAAAGCTGCAAATGCTTGAGAAGGGGAGAATATAGAGTGGCTCGAGGAATTCGAAGTATAAAGCGACATGGCCCCTTTGTTCAAGAAGAAGAGAAAGAAAGCTTCTGGGTATCATATACAGATCTTATGTCCGGCCTCCTTATTATCTTTGCGTTGGTAATCATGATTACGATGTACGACACTCAAAGCGCTTATGAGAAACAGCAAATAGCGTTACAGCAGACAGCCGCGGCTATGAAGGAAAAGGAAGCTGCTATCCAGGAAACGAACAAGCTGATTGAAGAAGTCATCGGTGTCAAGTCAAAGATTATTCAAGAGCTGGTAGCGGCTTTTAAGGATTCCAAGCTCGATCTTCAGGTGGATCAACAGACTGGTGCCATTCGGTTTTCTGGAGGTGTGTTTTTCGATTATAGAAGTAGTAAAGTATCCGATAAAGGGACACAGTATTTAGCGGAATTCATACCAAAATATATTAGTATTCTTCTATCGGATCAATTTCGGGACGAAATCGCTCAGATTATTGTGGAAGGACACACGGATACAGATGGAAGTTATCTTTATAACCTTCAACTATCTCAAGATCGTGCACTGTCGGTCGTTCAACAAATATTTGATCCGAAATTCCCTAAATTTAGTCGGCAAGAAGAGTTGAAAAAGGTAATTACGGCTAATGGCCGCTCATTCAGCGTTCCTGTATTAGATACAAAAGGGAAGATTGATGCGGATAAATCACGTCGTGTTGAGTTTAAATTTCGCCTCAGGGATGAGCAATTACTCGATAAATTGCAAGGGTTGATGACTGCGAATGAACAATGATGGCTACATCTATCACTTTAATTTTCAGCCGACCAAACTACGACATGCCGGTCGTGAGGTTCAGCGGCGATATGAAGACATGGATCGGGAATTAGCTGAGCGCGTTACTGCTTATCGTTTGCCTCGCATGCTTGAAATCATTCGTATGACTCCTGCAGAGCAAATTACGAAATGGGCAGAGACCCTGAAAAAAACGGACGTAAGGGTACTGCTCTATCAATATCCTTATTCTGATGAATCTCACGATACCCAATACAAAATAAATATTGTCATTAGCAGTAGGTTTACTTCATCGATTGGTCGATATGCATGGGGAGGGCTTTTTTCCCATATATACAGCAATATCTATCTTCAGGATTTGCTAAGAAGGATGTACAACGTGGATTCTTTTGAATTCTTGATAACAGCTAATGTATCTGGCATGCAGAATGCGGTACGTGAAGCGATAATTGATCGATCGGGTATCGCTTCTGGACTAGTATCTTATCTGACTTCAGCTTCATTATGCTCTAGCGAACTTATTCCAAAGCTGCAAATCAAGAAGGGGAGTCCGCTTGAAAGTTATCTATTGTTTGAGATGTACAAAAAAGGCCTTAGATCTGATGACTTCGTAAAGCGGGAAGGGGAAACAACCATAAGGATTAAATTGGAAGTATACCCTGTGGATGAATATAAGCTGTTGGCAAAGGTTTATATTGAGGAAAGAAATCATGCATCCTTTCACCCTCGATTAATGGAGCAAGCAATTCTCAGGCTTTATGATCCACGCGAACGCCCGGCTGATTGGGAATTTCTGAACGAAAATTCCATAGCTGAAGTAAAAAGATGGTTAGTTATAAACGAGCTAAAGCGTTTTTTTGAAGAGGATAAAAATAATGATCGATTTGAATACTGGAGTCGCTATTTACACTATATTGACGACGTGATTCAACTGAAAGGTAAAGACAATCCCAAGGTGGCTTTTATCTATTTCAATCAGTTTGTAGTTGTTGAATTCGGCGATATGGGTGCAGCGTATTTCTATCATCGAAGTGGATTCGACCGTTGGATATTGCCGCGGACTCAAGATAGAAGCTTCCGGGGTAGTAGAAGCATTCCTGCAAAAGAAAGGAAATTAAAAGATATCTCGAAAAGCTTGTACGGAGAGCCGCTGTTCATCAATAAACTTCCCCATCTTGGAGACCCGAGAAACTGGAAATCCAAATTCACAAAGCATATGCAAGCCTACTTTAGTAATGACTTCAACTATTACGAGGTGCCTTAAAGATGAGTTGGTGGAATCGACTTAACAATGCCAAGAAAGAAAGTGCTATCGATCCGGTTAGGATTGCGGTGATCAAGCATGAAGCTGGAGCTGAAATAAGGCTGTTTCGGGAGCAGACATCTGCTCCCGTCTTATTTCCGCTTGAGCTTTCCGTTGCGGAACTACGGAAGCAACCTGAAATCGAACGATTGGAGCTTCTGGAGACACTTTGGTTTGAAGAAATATTGGATAAACAAGGAGAGGGATACATTCTTCCTTATGAGAAGATAACGACTGCGCCTGAAACGGTATTAACAAGTCTCGGCCTTCCGAAGCCTGCGGAGCTTGATCTTTTTTTAAATCATACCGGCGCGGTAGGATCCGCTCATTTCAAATTTGATTTGGAGATGCAGTCAGGGGAGTGGAAGCATCTAGAGCGCACCGCTCAATTCCTGGGGCCGTGGATACGGTTTCCCAATCTAGTCTGGCATCTCATGTCGGAGGAACAGTATCGGTTTTGGCAGTTAATTCAACAACGTCCGGACCCAAGAAACCCGAACCATATTTTTTCTTACGTAGCCCATATTCGTTCTGAGGCTCAGAAGCTCGGAGTGGAAATGGATCCCTATTTGGAGAAGCAGGAATATAAATTTGTGGACGGATTGGAGATCGACTTGAATTATGATGGGAAATCGATCTCATTTAATCCAGTCTACACTTCGAACGGAGATGTTCCGGATGCTTTACTACGAAAAATGGCAACCGGTCAATCCATTTACGCATCCGATCCGGAGATTGGAAAAGTTTTTGTCCATCCAAAGACTGCCCAAGAGGCAGGAAAGATACAGTCAACGGCTCCGGTTTCCGGGCAAGACATTCCGAAGTTTGTGGAAAATCCAGAAGCGTATTTGTCGGAACTGGACGGGATGGATATGGAATGGTTTGGTGAACGGGTTAAGTCGCTCGGAATACGCGTTTATCGTGCTCAGCCTTTTGTTCATGCGAAGGATAAAGGTCACGGTTGGTTTGAGATCGATCCAGGAATTGCTTTTGTTGACGAGACCGGAGAGAAGGTGGAAGTTCTTTCTCCAAGCGAGTTTGCAGCTCTGGTGAATGATTCTACCCAAGAGAATGATACGGACGAGTACTTTCAATTGAAGGATGAATGGATTAAAAAGCCGGCTTATACTCAAGAATTCCTTACGGCTACGGAGCGGCTGAAAGAAGCATTTGGCGATAAGTCGACAATCGATATGACGAAATTGCCCTACGTGCTTGAAATATACGAGAATATAGGGCAACTGGAGTTTAATCAGCCCATTTTGGAAACAAGACAGGAGTTGCAAGACAAGGGTGTCTTGGACAAAATGCCTCCTGAAGTTTTTGTAGCATCGCTAAAACCCTTCCAGCAAGAGGGTTTCGTTTGGATGAAATCACTCCATTATCGTAATCTTGGAGGTTTGCTCGCCGATGATATGGGACTTGGAAAAACAATTCAAGTCGTATCCCTACTGAGTTACCTATATGTCACAAACAAGCTGACGCCTGTTCTTATCGTTGTACCGAAAACATTGATTGATAACTGGATCGTGGAAATTAATAAATTTGCGCCTTCGATTGCCGCTCAGCTTTTTGTTCACACTGGCAACTTCCGAGACAAAGATCCAGCTATTTTACAAAAAAGAGGCATTATAATTACGACTTATCAGACCTTAGTCCGCGATCAATTAAGTTTAGGTCAAGTAGAGTGGCAGGCACTTATCTGCGATGAGGCGCAAGCGATTAAGAATCCAACGACTGCTGCCAGCAAAGTTATGAAGGCAATGAAGGCAAAGTTCAGGCTTGCACTTACCGGCACTCCTGTTGAAAATAGTTTAAGTGAATTATGGTCAATAATGGATTATGTTCAACCAGGTCTTCTGGGAAGTCTTACAGAGTTTAAGAAGGAATTTATTGAGAAATTGGAAGGAGAACAACGTGACCCTTCGGTGGAACAAAAACTGCTTACTCGCATGGCGATGGTATATAAAAGACGAACGAAATCAAAGGAGCTTGCAGGCCAACTTCCGCCAAAAACCATCATTGAATGTCCCGTTCCCTTGGGAAAAGTGCAAAAGAAACTCTATAGCGACATTGTGCACAAGGTGAAAACAAAACAAATGCAGGCTCTACAAGCAATTCAAAAGTTAATTGCAATATGTGCACATCCAGCATTGGAGGATAATCAATTCGCTGGCTTGGATATACACGATATTCCAAAGCTTCATTATACAATTGAGATTATTCGAGAAATCCGTGAAAAAGGGGAAAAAGTTCTTATTTTCACGCATCTTCGCGAACTGCAGGTGCTGTTGCGAGATAAAATCCGTGATAATTTTGACGTTAACCCAAATATAATCAATGGGATGACAGAAAGACGTCAACGTGTCGTAGATGATTTTAACTCTCGATCGGGATTTAGCGTTATGATTCTTTCACCGCATGCTGCAGGAACGGGATTAACAATAACCTCTGCCAACCATGTTATTCACTACACCCGCTGGTGGAATCCAGCGGTTGAAAATCAGGCTACGGACCGTGTGTACAGGATAGGACAGGAAAGACCGGTGCAGGTATATTATCCGATTGTTAGCGATGAGGAGCGAGTTCTTCATTCAGGCACTGTTGAGCAAATCATGCATCGCATTATTTCAGACAAGCAAGAGCTTGCCACTTCCATTGTCGTTTCAAGTGATAAACTTGATATTCAAAATGATGTGATGGAGAATGTGTTTGGAGTTCATTAATTAAGCTGCCCGTTTAAAACCCAATCCCCCGGTTGCTGATGCAACCGGGGAATTCCTTCACTCTATTTCCATCAATTCAGGATCTCTACTACCTTTTTCTTTGTCGAAAGTGCCAATCAGAAGATACTTATGAATAGATTGCATGATTTTTAGCGGATATGGCAGCACGGTCGTCAGTTCATAAGATACAGCTAATTCCCGCAAATGATGGGCAATCCAGGCAGATTTGTGTCGCTCTTCAATGTTCGAATAGCCCATAGGAATAAATTCAACCGCTCTTGGCTGAGAGAAGAGTCTGCGTGGATCGTTATATTTATTCCTTATTTTTGAATTTTTTCGCATAACCAAAGGCTTATCTCCTACGCTGTAGTAAATTCCATCCTCATCGTAAAACACTGCTTTGTAAAAGGATTCGTAGGCTTCTTCCGGAAAGAATCTGTAGCTTGGAACATCTCCCGTTGTATTAACCCGGATGACGTTAAGTCTGCTGTCATTCGGAATCCAGCTTGCCAGCTCGGGATTACGATCCACGCCAATGTTGCCGTTACTTAAAACATCTTTCAACCAGAAATTGCGAAGGTTGGCGTCCAAAAACAGAATAGGGCGTTCGCCGTTCATAACTTCTTGCATAAGTTCTTGCTGGAGCCATTGCTTGACCGCAGAAGAAGCTTCTTTTTTAATTCCAGTTAATTTATTACTATGCAGAATGGCTTCTCTTAAAGGCAGCCAATGTTCGCCCCCTATTCCTTTCACATAGATGTTTCCTTCACAGAGCTTGGTAATCAACGGATACCAGGTGGTGATATCGCGTCGGCGATTCGGATCCGGACGAGAAACTTGAAGAACATCGAAGCCGTAGACGGTTCTTGTATGACGCAGCTTGTCCCATATGCGCATATTTAACATCCCGATATCACCTAATAGGTCCATAATAGCTCGCTTTGCTCGATGGGCATATTCTTTTTCACCGGATTCCTCGTCAACTTTGCCAAAACGGTTCCGTTGCGGTGATTTAATTGGATTGATAAACTGCGTAATTCTCCCCGCCCTTCGAAAGCCTTCGCGAATGGCATCTTTTGGATCACGATGAGGAGCGTCTTTCCAATGCTCTTTCTCCGGAATGTCGATCAAAGATAGAACAGTCTGTTTTGCTCTCCCAAGTGTTTGGGCAATTTCTTGTGCACGTTCCTCGAAAGCACCGGATTCATGGGAATCCGTATCCAGAGATTCCGAAAATGAGTAATCTGGCTTATGGATCAGATGGAGACGAACATAACCACCTGTGTTTAGAACATATATGGAGTCTGATTCCGGCTCACCTATCGTTATATCTTGCAGCGCGTCTTGTACTAAATGCAACAGCTCAGGCGGTCCCCACACCTCCAGAATGATTTGCGAACAGTAGAAAGGACTATGCAGCTCAGGCAGTTTGGTTTCATTTCGTGCTTTTCGTCTGGCAAAAGGATCTTCAACATACTTTAGCGGATTGACCTGGGTAAGCTGGGCCAGTTCGGATCTTACCAGTTCGTATATTCGGTTCTGCTCGCCTCTGCTCACTCCAGAACCAATTGGATGCGAACCAAAAATTTTAGTGTTATGGATAGTGAGAGCTTCCGGCTCCCCGCCCCTCCAATATTGAACAGGATTTGTGAGGAGTTCTTCTGACTGGAAAGAACGACCAAAGAGAACATCCCAGAACAAATCATCCAGACCCTCACTCCAGCCCGTGTATGGAGCTGCATTGCTCTTCCGGCGAAAGGAAAGTTTGGCGTAGCTTTTGCGAGCGGCCTCATTTTGTTGCACATATGGATCTTTTAGCGAAACGAGCACAGAGCTGTTCGTTTTACCTTTGACATACTGGGGATCAAACGGCTCCGTAATAAAACGCCGACTGCCAATGGAGGCGAGCAGCAGCAATCGATTCGGATTTCCGCCGCGATGTTTCAAACGAAATTGAATGACGTAGGAATAGAAACCGGACTTCCGTTCGATAGGTTGTGACATGCATTCCGCATGATGGCCAAAAAATACTTGCGAAAATTGAAGCTCCATGGTGTTTCCGGTTTGATCGGTAAACAATTTGGGAGTTTGAACGAACCGGTGAGCCATCAAGGAGGGGATCAAGGAATATTTGTTCTTGTCACTGAGGATGGACTTGAAGCTGACTTCCTCCCAGCATAACTCTTCTTCTAGAATGAATGGAGGAAGAGGCTTTTGAGCTTGTTCTGCCAAATTAGACAGCCAGAACATACAAAGCGGCATAAGAAACTTTGCGGGTATTGGATGGAGCGAGACTAGCCAAGAAGAATGATAATCGAGATGGAATTGATTATCCACCCAAATGAGCTCGGGAAAGATGCTTTGCAGCTTCTTGCCAAGCGGAGATATTTTATAGGATAACTCGTATTCTTTGGCTGTAATGAACTGTCTGATAAACGCTTTCCACTGAGCCGGCATTTTCAATTGATAAACGGAAATTCCATCCCACTTAAGAGAAGAGATATCCAGTGCGAAGAGCTCAAGCGATACATTTTTTACGCGAAGCATGTTTATTCACCTCGTAAATTAAGAATGGGGCTCTGCATAAACGAACCGTATAGACTGATTGTGACTTTCTCCTTTTGATACTGGGCTAACATGTCTTCCCAAACTTCCAGCATGGACTGGCCTTTCTCGTCATTGGGTCGGGCTCGGAACTTGGCATCGCAGAAAAAAACTCTGGCATCGGTCCCGTTCCTCAATAATCGGCCGATGGTTTGCCAGACCGGTACAAACGTATACCAACCGATTGTTGTTCTTTCCTCTGGCTTCAGAATCATCCAGTAATCCGGTTTATGATATAACAAGTGAAACAATTTGTTGCTTTTGCTTCGCAGTCGAGTGACCGCTTCCGCATAAACAAGCTCTTCTTTCTCTAGTTGTATTAAGTACTTGGGTAAATTGCCATGCAGGATTTGCACCAGGTAAGTTAAATCATGAGGAATCGGGTATGGTCGAATCAGGAAAAAGACAGAGCCGAATAATGAACTATTGGACTCGTCCAAGATGTTGTACCCCCGGCTGATTGCAAGCATTGGAGCAATTAAAATATCAGCGTCTTCGTCCAGAAATCGTTCGAGTTCTGCGCGAGAGAAATCCTCCGTATTATTGCTTTTCAGGCTTCGAGTGAGCTTTCGATAGCGATTTCTCCATTCGGAAGTACGCTGCAATGCCCGGTGCACATCTTCAACGTCGGCATAGGAATTTACAATGATCAGTACTTTACGGTTTGTTCCAGCGTGCTTCCATTCCTTCAACTCCCATTCAAACTTCGAGAGCAATTGCAATGTCATCGTTTCCAAGTGACGACTTCTCGTCTCTTCATCCTGACCAGATATCGCTATCGCCTTTGTCATATCAGCAGGATTGTAAACCGGATAGTACTCCTGCGTAATGCGAGGTAGCGGTTTATCCGACTCCAGCAGCCAGTGTACCGGTACATCCACATGGTAATGCTCCGAATCGGGAGCATAGCTTGTTCCGGACAAAAGAATAACGGCAGGCCCTGATTTCTGATCGGACTGTTGGTATAGTCGTGGCCAGTTGTACAGTAGATGCCTTCCGATCCCTGTGTATTCAGCCACTCGAAAGGTCCCTGTCTTCTTGCCGTCTTTGATGTCATAGTGAAACCCGGTTAGTGGTCCAGTCATGGATTCTGGCAGAAAGGGAGAGAACTCTCTGTGCAAGGACAACAAGATATCCGATTCCGTAAGGACTCCAAGCTTGTTCTGAATGATGGGATACATCTCAAAAAAATGCTTCAGACAATGATCTGTTGAGACAAGCAACAAATAAAAGGATAACCAATCGTAGTTATACTTCCTTTTGGATGCTTGGCCGCTAGTGCCCCATTTGGCAAGTAGCCGATTCAAGAGCGCGATTTGGTCTTCCGGATTTTCGATGGACAACAGCGAGTCTGTGTATTCTTCCAGCCAGTGTCCGGTTACTTGATTCGAATAATCCATCAGATCTTGAAAAATGATTTGTTGTTCCTCTTCCGAAACTCCGAACCATTCTGACAGGTGGTAGGCATAGGTGCTCAGACGAACCATTTTCCCTTTCAGATGGCGCGCAAATTCAGGAGAGTAGTGGAGCTTATGATAAATACCGCTGCGAATGGTTTGCTCCAATCGACTTAAGTTATTGATCCAGCTCTGGATCATGCTATCTCCGGCATATTGGTAGCGACCGGCAGTTCGTCTTACAGACTCGATATATACCTTTTCAAATAGTTGATTGGAATCGCCGAATAACGCGATATCTGTCAGAAAAGTGGAATCGAATTGCTTTTGAACTTCGTCCGCTTCGTCAACATAAACAATATCGAGTAGGTCGTACATAGCCTCGTATATGGTTCGTTCAGCTGGATCCAGCATCGGCGGGAGACGAGTCTGCAGAACACTAGCAGATGTGGCTACCCAGACATCTGCTTCTATAAGCGAGGCAAAGTCTCGATAAATGCCGCATTGGGAAGCGTAAGGACATAAACATGTTTTATCTTCCTGCTTCAGACGTTTGCAAGGATAATCTCCCGATTCGGTTTCATCATCAGTCAGTGCTTGGATAAAGCAAATCTCCGATAAATGCTGCAATCCCGCATGATCGTCTTTTGTCCAGTCGGTTACATTGCTGATTCTATGATGATGAGAGGCAAGAAACGATTGAAGATGTTTTTTGCGATTTGAGCGCCCGATGATTGGAACGGCATTTATGCCTTTACTTTGTAATTGATAAACGCGCTTTAATACTTGGGCAACGCTGCTTTCCACAAATCCAATCCTAGCCCCATGTTCTTGGACAAGATGGACGGTCTCCTGCAACATAAAGGAAGTTTTGCCTGCTCCTAGCCCGCCAACGATATGCTGAATACCTGTATAGCTAAAACTGGTTTGCGGAGGGGACTTTAAAGAAGTTAACTTGAACCCTACGATGTCGTTTGACAGGCGCTTCGATTCAAAATTTCCTTTGCTTCGATAACTCGGAAAAGTCGGCGTTGATACAGGCAGCTCTGGCAATTCTCCATTATATGAAATTGATTCTCCATCGGGTTTTCGGCGCGAGTAAGAGAATTTGCTGGAGGTTGCGAATGTGTAGGCGAATGATTTATGTTCGATTGGATGTTCAAGGATAGATGTATAAAATTTCACCCGATTATGAAAGCGTTTGGATCCCGTATTGCCCCATTCCTTGTTATCTGTTTGTTGATAAAGGCGGTGGTTATGCGGAATAGTCGAGTATTGGTGCAACATTCTATTGAGACTTTTTTTTGAGCGAATGTGTGGAAACAGAATGCGCAATCGATAAATAAAATCAAGTCTAGCTCTCTTAGGGATAACAGGATAATCGTAACCGGACATAATGGACCAAGCATCCGGCACACTTAGTTTGGAATCGGTCAAGCGGCAGCCTGTTATAAATAATTCGGCTTTAAAGAGATCCCCCAATTGGTCCGGGTCCAATTGGAACGGGCCGCATCTATCCATGTAATCGTTTAAGTAGTCCGTGTAAATTTTTCTCACTATAAGTACTCCTTCAGTTTTGAAATGGCTTTTTTTTCATCCCATATTTGAAGAAGACTGGCTTTATCCGATAATGCCTGTTTAACCTGATAGGCGTACATGGAATGATGCTGCTTGCGGTAGTCCGGTATAACGATCAGCAACTTCTTTTCATTTATGTATTTGGCCAGCTGATCCTCTTTTAGTTGGTTAAAGAAGTAAGCTAAATTCAAAGGATGAGAGAAATCCTTCACATCGATCATGGTTATGATTCGACCATCCTTCTTCACGGACAAGTCGAAACGATCTACATCGGGATATAGCTCAACCGTAAATCCTTCTTGCTCCAGTTTGTTTTTCAGACTCAATTCCGTCATTCCGGGTAGCAACGTATACCGATGAACTCCCTCTGTTAACCGGAAAAGTCTTCTATCTTCAGGCCATTGTTCAGGTTGAAAAGCTTTCGCTTGAATTTGTCCGCATAAATCGTGCGCTCCGCATTGCCATTGATGGTTTCTGTAGCTTAACGTCCATCCGCAACGAGGGCATTTCCGGTAATGCTCGATTTTTGAGGTGAATTCTTCGTCATAACAGGCAAGAATATATTTGGACAATTCCTTTGAAAACTGCAAGGCAAAGGAATATAAAACTTCAGCTGATACAACTGCATTTTGGATGATAAAGGTACGAATCTGCCGATAGGGTTCATCGAGCTGGGGGCTTGCAAGTCTGCAATATTGCAAAATGTTATAAACTTCTCTTGATTGGGCTTCGCTCGGATTATCATAGATCTGCATGAAGTCGGCAGTATCAGGAGTAATCACACCATAGCGGGAAAGAATGGGTGAGGCAAATGGAACGTCTGAAGACTTCTCCAATCCCCATTCCTGCACAGGAATTTGGAGCCATTTAATTAGGCTTGGAATGTCGGCAGGGACGTCGCGATTGGCTTTCAATAACGTTTTTGTCAGTTCCATATGGCCTTGTTTTAATTCGTGCGGAAGAACCGATTTTTGGTCATTCCATTTCTGAATGCCCGCTATCAATAAGTAAAGCAAGTTAGGCAGTTTCAAAGATATTCTCCTTATTTGGAAGTTATAGTATAAGCATACCATGTGCGAATGGAGGCGTCGTGTCAGCGAATATATGTTCCGTAAGGAAAAATTTCTGTTTCTAAATTTACTTTCTCTTGTTCTCTACAGATATACTTTTGAAAGGTCGAGATGGGAGGATTATCTTTTGATAGAGAGCTCGTATCCGCAAGTGTTGTCTTCGATGGGACGATTATTTTCCGAAGAACGGATGGAAACGGCTTTTAAATCCATTGCTATTACAGAGCTAGAGGCACCGAAGAACAAGGATGACCGCAGCTATTGGTATAACAAGTCGTATTCTGTGTTTCTCCGCAGATTTTCTGAAACTAGGCCTTACAATCTTGAAGAAGAGGTTTGGATAGAGAGAACAGCACATGTCTTTTCGTGGATACCGCGAATTCCTGTTGTCAGATTGGACAAAAGAGCAATATGTGACTTGGCTGAATTAGAAAAGCAATTTCAATTCAGTAAGCTGTGGGAGATCGGCAACGAATCTTATTTGGGGGGATTAAATGATCCTGTCATAGGAAAACATCATGGCTAACGTATTTTTGGGACCGAATGTGGAAAGTCACCAGTACTCATTAAGCAATTTGTTCAATTAGCCAATGCAATTCTGAACTACAGTGATAGTAGACTGAATCTGCCGACAACGACTAAGTTGCTTCACTTTATGTTTCCGAATTTATTCCCCATATTTGATAAAAATGTTTGGAAAGCGTTGTACGGAAACGAGCAAGTAGAAGACTATTATAAATATCATTCTTATATATTTGCTTTGCAGGACTTTTTAAAAGACAAGTCTAAAGCCGAATTTATAATCAAAACAGCCGAGCAAATGAATCTACCTGTTCTAAGGATAGTTGATATCCTCCTGTTCCAGGAAGGGATAAATAATTCCGACGACCATAGTACAGAGTCTCAGCCCCGTTCTTCATGAACAGGGCTGTTTTTAATGAGAACGCGCGTTTGCTGACATGGTGATGTCCGTAAGAAGGTTTAGGATAAAGTAGTAGAGCCAATTTAATATGCAAAGAGAAAAGGGGGGAAGAGTATGACATCATTTTTGACGACGGTATTCACATTAATGTTCCTGGCATCAATTGTCGGTATGATTTTTCCGAGGCTGTTTGACAAGCTTTTTAAGCGACGGGTGAAACGGTGGATGTTTGCCGTAAGTACGATTGTTTTATTCCTGTTAATCGGAGTAACTGCGCCAAGCTCTCCTAAGGATGAGCTGGCAAGTTCAGCCGTGGGATCATCCAAATCTCAAAATCAAGCAGGTGCCAACGATAATTCTGAAGGCGAAGAGGCAGCGCAAGCTGAAGCTGAACAGAGGAAAAAAGCAGAAGCGGAACAAGCTGAGGCTGCGAAAAAAGCCGCCAAAGAAGCTGAAGAGGCCAAAAAGGCTAAAAAGACTGCCGAGGCAAAGGCAGTTGCGCTTGAACGCGCCAAACATCCTGAATGGGATAAGTCTGAGATAGACGCAATGAAAAATGGAAATCCTCAAATGGCTTTTCAAATGCTTGAAGCGTTGGGTAATGCGGTTGTTACTCCAATAACGGCAAAAGCGGGCTCGGTGTTTAAAGCACCTTGGAATTATTATGGTAAACCTATTGAATTTACTGTTAATGTGGTTATAGTTCAGGATTATCCGCCGGAAAGTGATAGTTATGTAAAATCGGAGATAGTAGGTCAGGCTTCAGACGGAACGATTCTGGACATATTCAGTACGGTTGACAGCGGCGATATCCAAGTGGGAGACGAAATTACAGTTGTCGCCTACCCTGTCGGACTAGTAACGGTTGACAATAAAATGGGTGGCCAGACAGACCAGCTAGCCCTTGTTACAAACAAGTTATAATCGTATAAATACTCATTGAACCGAGAAGGGAAAGGGATCAAGTTGAATCATAACTATGTTATATATGCCCTTGATATTTCTATATCGAGTGAGGCGCTTAAACCACGGAATACAGCTTGGGTGAAGCTGAATGTCACTGGTGAACTTGAAGAGGTTGGCTACAATATAGCGGAATTGGCGCAGAGCATCGGCATGGATCTTCAGCGAGGAATCAAGGTTGCACTCGGATTTGAAGCTCCTATGTGGATTCCTCTGCCCTTGATTTCGGAAGATCAGCGTTTCAAGATGACAGGACGATTCCACAATGAACTGATTCGAAATTCCATTCGCTGGTTTGAAGGCGGAGCGGCACCGCTTGTAAAGACACTTCCAATTGGCTATATGCTTTTTAAAGAACTTTTGAATGTCCGGATGGAGGTATCGGCTACATGCAGCATTGAAGACTGGTCTCGTGCCGATATGTTTCTCTTTGAAGGTTTTGCGACTGGAGAGTATAAGGGTAAAGCTTCTAAAGAATTTCATTTGTTTAAAGAAATGAACGGAAAACTTTCAAGTGATGATTTGGTCGATGCTTATCTGATTGCGTCCGCATTCCACCAAAGATTATCAGGGAGTTATGCGCCTCTCCTGAGAACGATTTCGTGGGCTCATCATCTTGAAGTGACATCAAGTCGAACGGATTCAGAAGAGGTTAAGGTGACTGCCTGGAACAGGGACGCGACTGGAAATGTTCTCACGAGTGTGGATACGATGACACATGGAGGATTTATATCGGTTTGGGATCTGATTGTAGAGCGCGTGAATTCGGAACGAACCTTGAAACCAAGCTCCACAATACGTCTCTTGACCTCACATGAGGCGTGTCCGGTTTACGGCTTCATGTTTGAGTAAATAGGACGGCACTAAACAGGGAGTCACGATTTATCATCATTTCCGATGAGGAAATGTATTGGCCGTCTGGAGAGTATATTGAGCATTTGAAAGGCCGATGGTACTGTGAAAGAAGAAAGAAAACTAACAGATTTACCAACGTTTATTCAAATTTAAGACTTTGGATTTTGCGAATCATATTGACGACTATGGATTGAAGTACATAAAACTTAGAATCACACAAAAGAGAATAAAGTCCTATTATGGTTTCCTGACACCTATGTTGGGGAACTTTTTTTGTTTTCACTATACAGGACTAATGAACTAATTTGTCGAATTAGCAAGAATACTGAGGGAATTAATCCCATAGCGAACATATATTCCATGACAACCTACTGACTAATCAATGTGATTTAATGAAACCAAATGATATCCATTTTGGAGGGGTTCGGATGGCGTTCCTAAAATGTTCTAAATGTACGAGTATGCTGAAAGCAGTTCAAATCTCTCATAAAATAAGTCAAGTGGGAGAGCAGCGAATATTGGAGTATACCCCTACAGGAATAAAATGCTCAGATTGGACTGCGTTGAATGAAACGTTTGCAGGACTTAAAGAAGACGTATACTGCCCAACTTGTTGCGCAGTCGTTCCGCTGGAGAAGGAAGAAATGCTCTTATGTGAGGATGCGAGGATACCCGGCGTTATCAGCAGTGAATTCTCATCTGCAGAAGTACTGGAGAAGTTGAACAAGCTGGCCGGTGATGAAACGGCTGAGGTATATGTACATACGCTGCCTGCGAAGGAGCCGGTGTTTGCAAACATCCCTAACTCTACACCGCAACCCATTCAAGAAGCATTACTTCGTATGGGCATCAATCGACTATATATCCATCAAGCCCAAACGACGGATGCGGTACAATCTGGATCCAATGTGGTTCTGGTCACTTCTACATCATCGGGTAAGACGTTGTCCTATAACCTTCCGATTTTAAGTCATCTCTATCGAAATCCTGATGAACGCGCATTGTACATATTTCCAACCAAGGCACTGGCTAATGACCAATTGGACCAAATCAAACGGTTTGGCATAACTAAGTCTGCTGATTCATCCTCGCTGGATGAGTGGTTTGAGACTCGACTAGAGTTAGGGGACAGAACGATTCATATCGGTCGACTGGATGGAGATACGGAGAATGGGCCGCGTCAACGGATCATGGAGCATGCGCAAGTGTGGATGACCAATCCGGATATGATTCACTACTCGATCCTCGGGCAGGTTCAGAAGCTGAAATATGCATCCGGTCAGCATATTCGGAATTACCTTCGTAATCTCAAATTCATTGTGCTTGATGAGATGCATATGTACCGTGGTACATTCGGAAGTCATGTCGCGCTTGTCCTGCGGCGATTGCTTAAGGTTTGTCGAGAGCTTGGGAATACACATGACATTCAATTCATTACAAGCTCTGCTACGATAGAAAACCCGTTACGGCTGGCGGAAGAGCTTACAGGCCTTGACGGATTTACCCTCATTAATACGGATGGCTCCGCTCATCAGAAGAAAGAAATCGTGCTTTGGAATCCAGGGATGTCAGCAGGAGAGCAGGTGCGCCGTGCACCCTCTACAGATGCGATTACCATGGCCAAGCAGGTCATGACCGTCGATCAGAAGGTGATCAAGAGCATTATTTTTCAGCCTTCTCGTAGTCAAACGATGGTATTTACCCGATATATCAAGGACGTGCTACGTCAACCTCTCCGTTTAACTAAGGATAAAGTGGAGGGGGAGAAGCTCGCTGCATTCTACACGGGAATATTGCCTAATGAGACGCGCAAACGAATTATTGAACGGCTGAAATCCCATGATATTCATGTCATTATCACAACCAATGCATTGGAAGTTGGGATTGATATTGGAGATTTGAGTCTAGCTGTTCTGGTTGGTTATCCTGGATCGAAAGCAGCCTTCTCCCAGCAGATTGGACGGGTAGGCCGCAAAGGGGAAGGCGTCGCCATACTTATCTGGCAGGACGATCCGCTTCAACAATATTACATGCGGAACCCACTTGAGTTTATTAATAAAGCACCAGAAGTCGTAAGAATCAACCCAACGAATTACAAACTGCTAGCCCTCCACCTTCCTCTGCTGAGAGAAGAACTTGGCAGGGAAGTAACGGTTACGGACTTGCAGACCATGTTTCCTGCTTTGCAAGAAGACTATATCCGGTCTGTTCTCCAAATCGCTTCGTCATCCGCGGTCGATGAGGAAGTTAAAACGAATCATAAGTTTAGTCTTCGTTCGATCTCGGGTCAGAATTATAGCGTTACCATTCGTGGGCAAGACCAGACGGTGGTGGACGGATTAGATGAATGGAGCGCATTTCGAGATTTCCATGAGGGAGCTATTTACTGGACGCCTGGTGACCGTACCTATCGAGTTGATTCAATTAATCGTAGAAAAGGGGAAATTATTCTTCTTCCCATCCCGGAGTTAACCTATCATACTCAGTCTACTTATCGGGATGCTATAGATATCTTGCAGACGTATCAAATGCAGGATATGAACGGTATCAACACAGCTTATGGTGAGCTGGAGATTAAGCGGAGTGTGTTCGGTTACAAGAAGGTATATTTTGGACAAAAGCATGATTCAGAACAGGTTCAACTCGAACATCCCTACGTAACTAGATTTGCACCGGAAGGGATGTGGTTAACTTTGACGGATAATCAATGGAAGCATCTAAAGGACCATTTGAAAGAATGGGCAGACGTGAGCCGCTCCACTGATGCGCTGGCTGAGGCGTCTCTTCATGCAGCAGGACACGCCATGACTTCAGTCATTCCAGATATGATTATTTGTGACTCGAATGATTTCACGGGCTTTTCTGCAAGTGGAATGACTGCATTCGCCAATCGGCCAGTCATCGGATTCTATGGTGAGAACGGCTCTGGCCTTGGAACTATAGAAGCTATCTATGAGAAGATTCCGAATGTCATGCGAAAAGCTCTGGAGCTTATTCAAAGTTGTCCATGTATTGAGGGTTGTCCGAGCTGTGTCCAGCTTCCCGGCAAATGGAATGTTGAATTATTCAAGCCTGGGGCTAAACTGTTGCTGAAGAACTTGATTGAAGGGGACAAATAAGATATGCCTGTACTCTGTTCAACATGCGGGGGGCAAAGACCGTACGGTGACTTCGTTCAAATCAGCTATAAGGCTGATGCGGAGGGTTATTATCGCGAAGTTCATCAGCGTGTTAATGGTGTTCGAATTTCCGGTTGGCGTTCACTCGAAGATGATGTGGGAATGTTCCAGAATCTTCATGCTGGCCTGTATTGTTCTCACGATGGAAGTTCCGTCATAGAGGGAATGTTGATGCCTGAAGAAGCAGAACTGCTCATGGATAGAAGGCTTCCCGTGCAGCAAGATTTTGATAGTGGAAAACTCGTTGAGGACTTGTTGGAACTTGGCAAGCGTATTCGAAGTGATGTACACGCCCATGAAATTGATGAACAGCTAGGGGCATATGCTGAACATATTCCCTTGTCCAGTTGGCTGATGCGTAAGCTTCAAACCATGGGAATAGAGCGGTTGTATGAACATCAAGGAGAAGCTATACAGTCCATTAGACAAGGGCGTAATGTTGTTATATGCACGAAGACAGCGTCGGGTAAATCGTTGGCTTACAATATTCCCATTATGGAGAAATTGGCAGTTGATCCGGATGCATGCACGCTTTATTTGGCACCATACAAGGCACTCGTCGAGGACCAGTTTGCTCATTTGCAAAAATGGGCCGATGTCTCAGATGAACAAGGAAATAGCGTTTCAATGAATGGATTCTCTCGATTTTTGGTGAACGGACAAGAGGTGTCTGTTGGTGTCCTGCATGGACAACGAAATGTTCCGCAACATATGAGAAAAGATCAAGCTTCCAGCTTGGTGTTCTCAGAAGGACGATACTGGCTGACGAATGTTCATTATCTGCATTTAATCCTTCAAAGCTCGATCTCCCCTACGGGAAAAGGACCCAGTCTGCTGAGGTATCTTAAAAACCTTCGATACATCGTCATTGACGAGCTCCATCAATTCTCTGGGTTGTTAGGTTCTAAAGTGTCGTTGGTACTTCGCAGGTTACGAATGCTTTGTGAGAGGCTGGGGAATAAAAACCTCCAATTTATTGCCTGTTCGGCTACAATTGCCAATCCCAAGTATTTGGCCGAGGAATTAACGGGAAAACGAGGAATCCAAGGGTTTCATGAGATTGTTGGAGCTCATGCACCTGTGAAGCGAAAAAATATAATGTTGTGGAATTCAGGCTATGCGGAAGATGAGCAGAAGAAGAGAGCGACGGTATCCGATCTTTACGAGATTCTTCGTGCCTTATATAAAGACGGACGATGGCCAAGAAGCATTATCTTCTCGAGAAACCGTCAGCAAGCACAGCTCCTTAGTCGTGAATTAAATATCATTATGCGTAACCACTTACAAGACAATAGTAGGGCAGAGTTAGATGAACGACAGGAGCTTTTCCTGCCCTACCATGCTTACTTGACGCAAGAGACCAAAGAGATGACGATTCGAAAGCTGGAGCAAGGTGAGATTCTGGGAGTGGTCACTACCAGTGCTTTGGAAGTTGGTATTGATGTCAAATGTCTGGATGTATGCATTTTGCTCGGATACCCTGGATCACAAGCTTCTTTCTGGCAACAAGCTGGGAGAGTGGGTCGCAGCAGAGATGGAGTTGTCATCATGATGGTGCAAGAAGAGCCGCTGCAGCAATATTTTGCCCGTAATCCACGAGAGTTCTTTGAGCTCCCTCCTGAGTCGGCAACAATTAATACCAACAATCCACGACTTCTGAAAGAGCATCTCGTCTACGCTGCTTACGAGCAGGGAGGAATAGTTACCAATGCGATCAATTACGTTCGCTCTTCTACGCTGCGTAAAGTAGTCGCCGATACTAATGATCAGTGGCAACAAATCGAAGGCCAACTCCTGTATCAAGGCGACCCTCCGCGCTATCAAACTTTAGTTACGATGGGAGACACTTACACGGTTGTGACCAAGCATGGTTGGAATGAAGAAATTTTATTTCAAAGCGTAGATGGGCGTTCATTAATTCGGGACTATCACGTTGATGCCGTCTTTCTTGGCTCAGATAACCGGACTTTTTATAAAGTTAAGTGGGTCAACAACAAGCAGCGGAAAGTACTAGTCGAGCCAGTAAGAGCGGATTATCATACACGGGGTATTGTTCGAGACAGCATAGAGGTCCATAACATTTCCAATCCCCTTAAGAGTGGAAATGAGATCAAGGCGAATCTTGGGAATATAATCGTTAAACGCAGCACTTTCGGGTATAAGAAAGTCTACAATCATGGCGCCATGCCCCCAGAGACGGTTCAGTTAACGAATACGTATCCGGTTTCTTTTCAAACAGAAGCCTTTTGGTTGATGTGGGATCAGGAAGGGAAGGACGTAATCAGAGGACTTCTGAAGGAAGTACAAGAACGTGAGCCTATTGCCGATGAGGAGTTAATTGAAGGCAGTTTACACGCCATTGAGCATGCAATTGCATCGACGATTCCAGCGATTATAAAGTGCAATATGGCAGATTTTCAACACACTTCGTTTTACTCAGGTTCTGCAGTTTTCGGGATGCCTGGATTATTCTTCTATGACAGCCAAGCCGGGGGAGGCTCCGGTATTATAGAGGTTATAGCCGAAAAATTCGGTGTGTTATTGGAAAAAGCCAGACAAATTATGAGCAGCTGCGGTTGTTCTGACGGCTGTCCGTCTTGCATTCAATTATTCCATTGCGAGAGACAGAATGAATCGCTTCATAAAGCAGGGGGACTGATTGTGTTAGAGTATCTCCACGGATTTTATAATTAATTTATCATCCAGATGAAATAAAGAAAGAATTCCAGAGTTTCAGATAAATCTGAGAATTCGAACCCGGCAGAACAGATTGAGCAACCGGTAAGGAGCAATCCGAGAGCGACATTAATTCAGGTGGAGTAAATCCGTTCAATCGGTTGCAAAGAGTCGAATTTGCAGCTGTCAGGCGTCTCTTATTGGAAGAGGCGCCTCTAGTGTATTAGACAACGGAATTGATTAATTCAATGGGGAGATCTAAAGGAGAGATTATATGACCACGAAGAAAAAGGAAAGCAAAGCTGAGTTGCTGGATACGGATACATGGATCGAGATGCTTTATCAACTGTTGAATGACAAGGAAATTCGCAAAATTGCCTCGGTTATACAACCCCAAATACAGGGATTTACGACAAAAAACACGGTGAAAGCTCCGCCAAGCTTGCTGCGAAAAAAAACAATTGATAAGCTGAAGCAAAATAAATCCATCGTAGACTGGATGAAGAAATGGTTTCAGCCCGCGGCCTCCAAAGTGAAGGAGGCGAATATTGATTTTGAACAATTTCTCTATAAGTCCAAATTTGGAGAAAGCGTAACATTTGCAGAGGCAGTAGCACAAATGGGTATTGTCTACCCCGAGATGTTTAATACCCATAAGGCATCCATAATGAGTAATCTGGAAGCGGGCAAGCATCCTTTGGATCATCTGACCGTGGATAAGCTTACTCCGAAGAAGGCGCTGCAAGTCAAAGCGCTGGCATGGGAGGATTCTACTGCTGTGGAATACTATCGAATGCTGGTGGAGAAGGCCTTGAAATCCCTGCCGGTTATTGAAGGCAGCATCAAGGAATGGGTTCAAAATAAACAAGCGATTGAGAACGGAGAAATCGCACACATTGCATCCACGCGCATGGATGAAATCAGGAAGTGGCCGGAAGGAGAAAAGGCAGTTTTTTTGCAAATGGCCTTTCATGATAGTCAAAAAGTAATCTGGACGATCATGGAGGATTTTATTACAGAGAAGAGCGAACTGGAAAAGCAAGTCAAGGATAAAGAGAAAAGATTGAAAAAGCTTGAAAAGCAGAATACAGAAAGAGAAGAGACTGAAGCGGTATGGAAGGAGAAAACGGCAGAAATCGAGAAGAAGCTATTGAAAACGGAGCTGCAGTATACCCAAACATTGGCTGAACTGCAGACTGAGATCAAAGTTCTCAAACAACGGCAAGCCGTTAAGCAGGAAGTTGCCGCCGCAAATGACTTGCAGATGCCTCTTCTCGTCACGGAATCCGATTTCACATTACTCACTCGTCTTAAAGCGGATGATTTTGTTGGGCTGATTCCTGCCGGTCAGATCACTACGGTAGAGAATATGGATCAATTTCAACATGTCCAGCTTGCACGGGGCACACAATGCTTGTTTATACACTCGGATTCTTTTTCGACAAAAGAACAATTCCAGCTGGATGACTATGCCAGAACGTATCAGATCCCATTCAAATCCGTAAGCGGTAACGTTGCAGCTGTCACGAGACAAATTATTTATTATTTGGAAGGAGCAATTCTGGATGAAATTAACGCGTGAGCTGACCAATGATATCGAGACGCGCTTGAAGAGAGCCGTATTTGTAGGGAGATTAATGACAGAGGAAGAGCTGGCTTTTTCCGTGTTGGAGCCGGTTTGGGAAGACAATCAGGAATTCCTCCTTTTTCATATCAAATGTTTGTCTGACATTCCAGACGAGCTTGCCCAATACTTTATGTACCAGAACCGTATCTTTCGAGGGAGTACGCGAAGTGCGAACAATATACAGAAAATAAGGTCGCAGCTTGTGCCTAATTTTGACAGATTGAGGCCGGAAGAACAACGGAGCCTATTGCAGCAACGATTAGAAAATAAATTGCTGCTTTTTTCATTGTATACAATAAACACCAATGTATTTCTGGATATTATGAAAATCGAAGATATAACAGAACCTAATTTCGAGGAAAGGTATGAAATTATCGCGGGGCCACAGTTGAATTTGAAGGAGCGCAGAGGGGAATTCGAGGAGCGAATGAAGGAGAGCCGCCCATTCGTTTTACCTTGCTATCCGGACTTGTTTCGTTCGCCGGGTCTCGTTTATTTCGATAAGACTTTATATAGCGAGTTGGAGCTGAAAACATCCGGGAATGCAGCTACATACTATCTTCAGAATCAGGAAGAGGTTCGCTGTCTGGAGGTTGACACTGATTTCTTCGACAACATTCAATTACGACATGGTGATTACATCTATGTCGTTGCCTCGACTTATTACCACAAGAAGCTGGCGGAACTGAAAAAAAATGGGTTTTCCTTGCGGGAATCGAAGAATCGGCGAGAGGAGAGGGCGCGGAACAAGCCGCTCGTGAAGGAGCAGCAGGCTGTTAGCATCGAGAATAGAGAACAGCTCAGTCAGCTTTTCACCGGGCAAGAGATGGATGTTGAAGGAAGCGCAGTTAAGGCGGATGAAGGGGATTTTTTGGCTCAATTACTGGAAAACGCGACGGCAAAGGGATTATATTTCGATCAAACGGATCTCGTAAATGTACATACGAGCATAAAAACAAATATGCTGACGATTATCGGGGGTATGTCCGGTACGGGAAAATCACATCTTGCACTCTTGTACGGAGAGACGCTTGGACTTCAGTATGGGAAGCATGTAAAGCTGATCCCCATTTCTCCATCGTATCATGAGCCTGGCGATTTACTGGGGTTTATGAACCCTGCGACCGGTATTTATCAGGAGAGCGAGACAGGCCTGATCAGCCTTCTGATTGAAGCGCAGTCCAACCCGGAGCAATTATACATGGTTATCTTCGATGAAATGAATCTGGCTCAAGTCGAGCACTGGTTTAGTCCGTTTATATCGTTGCTTGAATTGGAGAAAAACAAGCGTTGTCTCCAGTTGTATCATCCTCGTGTTCCATGCAGGAACGCCTATCCGTCCGAGGTGGTTGTGGGAGATAATGTGATCTTTGTCGGCACCGTCAATTTCGACGAGACGACGAAGTCCTTCTCGCATCGTCTTCTAGACCGGGCGAATGTTATTGCGCCGCGGAAGTTAAGCTTCAGGGAAGTTCGGAACATGCAGCAAGATCAAGTTTCCGGGTCATATGCGACAGTTCGGATAACAAAATCGACCTTAAGGAATGTATGGATGAATCGTTCAGTTGGAGAAATCTCGGATCTAAGCGAAGAAGAGGTGATCCTTATGGACCTTCTTCATGAGACGCTGCAGAAGAACGACAGTCAGCTAGGCATATCTTTTCGGGTCATACTTGCCATCGCCCATTACGTAAGCAACATTCCTAGTATGCCGAATGGTTTGACAGCGATTAGCCGGGGGACTGCGCTGGATATCCAACTTAAGCAGCGCGTATTCTCTAAGCTATCCGGGATGGAGACAACAATCGGAGCGCTGGTAGGCACATACCACGGAGAGAATTACGAAGGAGGTTTTCTGACAGAAACGCTTCAATCCGCCGAAAGCCAGCAAATATCCGACTTTGAACAATCGATCGAATTTTTGAAGAAAAAGGCGAAAGAGTTGACGACCCATGGCTATGCCAACTGATTCCGGCCAGCCTTTTGTGCTTTATCTGCTGCATGGAGAAGGAGCTTCAGCGGAGAGGATCCTCTTAAACACTTATTCGGAGCGGCTGGAACCGGCAGCTCCGGTCCGTATTACGGAAAATTTCCAGCTAATCGTAGAATTATCCGCTTGCGAGGAAGAGACTGGTGTTGTTTTACTATGGGATCAGCTTATCGATCGGGACGAAACGGAATCAGAACAGCCTATTGTACTGTCGATTACAAACAACCGTCATATTTTGGCCCGTGGTAAAGAAGAGTATCCGTGGCGGTGCGGGATATACCAGTATCGGATTATACATAAGGGGTTTACCTATTACGGAACTTTCGAGGTTGTTCCTCGCAACTTCACTGGCGATCAACTGAGATCGATTCATGATACGCTGAATCAGACACTGGAAGGTCTTGTGGAAGACATTTTGATATTGAAACGAGCCGTTGCGGATTCGGAGGGCTTGGAGCATTTTGCGGCGTGGAGATATTTCACCTGGTATAAACAGGTCGAGGGCCGGCTTTTTCAGGCTGTTAAAGCGATTGAGCACAATCATGATTCTGACTTGAAATTGACTTATGCAGTGGAGGCGACAGAAAGAAGGCAAACGCTTAAGAGCGTTCGATGGTCCGTCGCGGGGAATGGCATAAGGTACGCGGGGACGAAGACCTTGAATCGGCGCATGGAGCTGCATTCGGATTCAGAGCCGAACCGTCTTATTAAGTATTGGCTGCGATGCATCCTTGAAACAATGGGACGGGCTCTGTCTCGTATGCAGCTCGATTACGAAGAACTCGCTCTGCAGTATGACCGGATGGCATCCGGGATTGAGTATGATGAAGGTAAGCACCAGGAAATAAGTCAGCTGAAAGCGGTGGCCAAAGTTTACTTAGATCAATCCTACAATTCGATCTACGGCAGAAAAAAGAGTTTGATCAAAATGAGGGAGCAACTCGTTGCGCTACAACGGTTTGAGCAGCAATGCCAGAGAGACCAAAGTTTATTGAGGAAGACTCTCCATTCACCTTTTTGGCAGGATGTGTCCGACCATGTCCCCCGACGCATGACAATTGGCCGGCATCATGCCTATGAAGTTGTTTTTGAAATATGGAAGAGAGCGGCATCGTGGCAAGGTTCAGGTCGCGGTAAATTGAAAGACAAGTTTGTTCCGGTCGTTAAACCGACCGCACTGCTGTATGAGTATTATGTTCTGTTTACCGCAATTGAGTGTTTGCGTCGTCTCGGGTATGAGTCGAATGATCATACTATTGCCGAACAGCTGCAAATAAATTTCCACCTCGGCAATCTTCAGGAGGGAACCAAGGTCAGCCTGCAACAAGACGGGCGTCTGATCGAGCTGACGTACGACGAAGAGATCGATAACCACGAGCGAGCGGCGCTGGAGAAACAAACCGGATTTTTTAGCACGGAACCCAACAGACGACCGGACATACGAATTGATCTTTACGAAGTGGCACGCACGGGGGAAAAGCTGTATCTATCCTCGTTTATCCTGGAAGTGAAGTATCGGCCGATATGGAATATTTATTCGGATAAAGGCTATACCGCAACGATGCTGCAGATGTCCAGATACTTCATGATTCGCCATGTTCATTCCTGCAATGGAACCCGTACTTATGCCCGGACGCCAGTTCATAACGTCATTTGCGTTTATCCCGGCCATGAATCAAGTGAGCCTATACTAGAAACAGGCTGCGGGTCGTTCCTGCAGTTGTATCCGGGTGATGATGGATATGCTATGGGGGCGGATCTATTGATGGATGTATTGGATCAATGGATTGGAAGTTTTAGGGCAGGACTGGTTTAATAGAACGCGCGTTTGATGACATGGTGATGTACTGAAGAAGGTTTATTATAGAAAAGGAGAGCCAATTCAAACAAATCCTAATGAGGTGCATCATGAAACTCGGTCTTTACGAGCAGCTAATCAATCAACTGACAAGGAAACAGCTATCAGAGCTGGACCCGTCTCTATATGAAATTGGAATTGAAACGCTTGATGCTGAAGAGGCACGTAAACAGCTGTCCAATTATTTGGCGGCAGTAACACGCCGAGCGCTGAAAATGGTCCGTGAACAAAGCAGCGACGACGCGCATGCCGTTCTCATGCAGGTTCGTACTTGTAACGATATTATCGAGTCGCTGAAAAGTACGTTGGGGCATGAGGAACTGAAGGAGTGGCAGTTGGATGAACGGGGTGAATTATTAACCTACGTTTATTCTAAGCTCAATCATATTCGTGGCATTAAAGAAACCAAGATCAACAGGCCCACGACGCCATTATCTCAAAGCTCCTTATTCACAGGTGCCCACTCTGAGCCGAATATGATGAGCGAGCTCAAACAAGAAATTGTAACCTCGGATCGCATCGACCTGTTAGTTTCCTTTATTAAATGGAGCGGACTACGCTGCCTGATCGAACAGTTGGAGCAATTCACTTCCAATGGCGGGCACCTTCGTGTAATTACAACAACTTACATGGAAGCGACGGACTATAAAGCTGTCATCGAGCTTGGCAAGCTGCAGAACACAGAAATTAAAGTTTCCTATGACACAGATCGAACCCGACTACATGCCAAAGCCTATTTATTTCAGCGAGATACGGGGTTTACGACAGCCTATGTAGGATCATCCAACCTATCGAATCCTGCGCTCACAAGCGGTTTGGAATGGAATCTCAAGGTGACGGAGAAAGACTCCTATGATGTACTCAAAAAGATTGAGGCTACATTCGAGAGTTACTGGAACGATCGTGAGTTTAAAGCTTTTGATCCGACAGAGGAGTCTAATCAAACTCTTTTGCGGCTAGCTTTGAGCAAGTCAAAAATGCAGGGGAGCACTCAAATTCCCTTTCACTTCACCTTGACTCCTTATGACTACCAGAAGGAGATTCTCGAAAAGCTCGAAGCACAAAGAGTTGTTTACGGGAGAACGAGAAATTTACTGGTCGCTGCTACCGGTGTAGGGAAGACGGTTATCTCTGCGTTTGACTATAAAAGGTTTGCCGGACGAAATCCAAGAGCAAGATTGCTTTTTGTCGCTCATCGCGAGGAAATCTTAAAACAAAGCCTGACACGTTCCGCTTCATTATGAAGGATCTGAATTTTGGAGAGCTTCAAGTTGGCAGTAATCAAGCAGGTTCTGTGGATCACTTATTTATCAGCATCCAGAGCTTTAATTCAATCAAGCTTGCGGAAAAAACGACTTCGGATTTTTATGACTACATCGTTGTGGATGAGTTTCACCATGCTGCCGCACCATCCTATAACAGGCTGTTAGCTTATTATGAGCCCAAGCTTTTATTAGGATTGACGGCTACGCCTGAAAGAATGGACGGAAAGGATATTCTGCATTACTTTGATGATATAATTGCGGCAGAAATTCGACTTATAGATGCAATCGATCGCAAGTTACTGGCTCCTTTTCATTATTTCGGAGTAACGGATAACATTGACCTGTCACAGGTGAAATGGTCTAGACGGGGATACGATCTCAATGAGTTGGAGCAGCTCTATACGCACAATAAAATTCGAGCAAGTCAAATTTTAACGAGCTTAAAGAAATACACGACGGACATCAACGAGGTAAAAGCGCTTGGGTTTTGCGTGAGTGTGGATCATGCTCTTTATATGGCGAAGGTATCTAACGAGTCGGGTATCTCTGCGATTGCACTCCATGGCAGGTCCACCGATGAGGAACGTAACACGGCCAAGGGGAAATTAGTCTCGGGGGATGTCAAAGTCATTTTCGTTGTGGATCTTTATAATGAAGGGGTGGATATACCAGAAGTAAATACGGTATTGTTCCTGCGGCCAACCGAGAGTATGACTGTATTTCTGCAGCAGCTTGGCCGTGGGCTCCGGCTAGCGGATGGTAAGGAATGTTTGACGGTTCTTGATTTTATTGGTCAGGCTCATCAAGAATATCGCTTTCAAGACAAGTTCAGAGCCCTACTAGGTAAAACAAAGCATTCGATTCAACATTATGTTGAACATGGTTTTTCAAGTCTGCCCCGTGGTAGTTTTGTCCAGCTTGAGAAACAGGCCAGGGATTATATTCTACGGAATTTAAAGCAAGCAACAATTAATCGTAGAAATCTAATTGGCAAGATTAAATATTTCACAGAAGACAGCGGGTTAAGCTTAACGCTGGACAATTTTACGCGATATCATAACATGAGTCTCTATGAGTTTTATGGTGGACGCAACGGTAATCGGACATTACGAGGGTTAATGGCTGAAGCAGGTTTGCTGGAGTCGCTGGGTATGAATAATATGGAGCCACTCATAAAGAGAATTCCGGCATTGCTAAGCATGAACTCACGTAGAATCTTGGGGTTTTTAATCGCCTATATCGAGGGTGAAAAGAAGGTGGAAACGGAGGAAGAACATTTGATGTTGAATCTGTTCTACTATACCTTCTTCCGCTCAGAGCCCTCCAAGCAAGGGTTTAACGATATTAGCCAAGGGGTCCAATTTATCCTTGAGAACTTGACGCTGCGAGAAGAAATTCTAGAAATTTTAAAATATAATTACGCACATATCACCTTTGTGGATAAGAGAAACAAGCTTCCTTACCCGTGTCCATTGGATTTACATTGTAACTATTCAACCGATCAGATACTTGCAGCCTTTGGAGTTTGGAACGAAGAGAAGGCACCGTCTTTCCGTGAAGGGGTAAAGTATCTCGAGGAAAAGGCAACGGATATTTTCTTTATTACGTTAAATAAATCGGATAAGGACTTCTCTCCGTCGACCCTTTATGAGGATTATGCGATTAATGAGCGCCTATTCCATTGGCAGACTCAAAGCCGAATTTCGGAAGAGACCAACACAGCAAAGAGATACATTCAACAAAAACAAACGGGAAATCGAATTGTTTTGTTCGTCCGGGAATTTAAAGAAGAAAATAACTATACATCCTCGTTCGTTTTTTTAGGGGAAGCTGAATATGTGCGGCATGAGGGCAATAAGCCGATGAGTTTTGTCTGGAAATTGAAGCATGAAATGCCTCCGGAGCTGGTCCCCGTAGCCAATAAAGCAATTGGATAGGATGTGTACTGGTATGATTGAGGTGGCAGCAGCCATCATTGAGAATGAGCTAGGCCAGATTCTCATAGCAAGGCGCCGAAAAGGCAAGGCGCAGGAAGGGTTTTGGGAATTTCCCGGTGGGAAAATTGAGAGCAGCGAAACGGCAGAGGAATGCTTGAAAAGAGAGCTGCTGGAAGAAATGAATATAAGTATAGATCCATATGAAGCATTTGAATTGAATGATCATAGCTATGGGGAAACACAGATACGCTTATATGCTTATCGAGCGAGACTTATGCACGGGGATATTGTCTTGGTTGATCACGATGAGTGCAAATGGGTTTATGCAAATGAACTGACGGAGTTTGAATTTGCCCCGGCGGATATTGCGTTCGTGGAAAGACTGAGAAGAGAGGTCATAGTTGTTCAGACGTAGGACTAGCATAGACAAGAGATGCCTCTGTTTGCGTGCGGATTTTTGCTTGGTCAGTGCTTGCGATTCATGCGGGTAGCAGGAATCAGAAGTATTTATGGAATATAAAAAGATCATAGTTCAAGAAATAGAGTGTACCATTCCGGCAGTGCCAGCTAATCGTTGTACCCATTGCGGTGAAATCTCATATGATCAAGAAGCGCTGGATTACATTGAACGAGAGAAGACGGCTGTTGAAGAAAGCCGTCGTCAGGAAGATTAAACTTTCCATGGAAGGAAACATCTATTATGCCCACATACAACAAACTCGTTCGCGATCTGATTCCTAACATCATTCAATCCACGGGCAAAGAATTCCGTACCCGCATATTGGACGAACAAGAATATACCGTCGAACTGAATCGCAAGCTCAAAGAAGAATCAGAAGAATATTTTGCAGTTAAAAACTCGGAAGAAGCTCTGGAAGAGCTCGCAGATATACTTGAGGTTATCCGCGCTTTAGCGGATGCGCACGGCTCTAATTGGGATCAGCTTGAAGCTCTACGAGAGAAAAAGGCGGAGGAGCGCGGTGGCTTCCGGGATCGGGTGTATTTGATCGATGTCGACGACTAAGCTTAACGTTAAGCTGATTACGGAAAATCTAGCGGATGATTTGATTACCGGCATGCAGAATGCTTCCGGAATTCTTATTATGACTTCTTTCGTCATGCAGTCAGGAGTGCGCCTACTAGCTCCTCATTTGAAAAGTGCTATCCAGCGGGGAGCGGAGGTAAAGGTACTCGCCGGAGATTATCTGTTCGTGACACAGCCGGAAGGCTTGCAGGCTCTGAGGGATATCGACCCACGGCTGGAAGCACGATTATGGCGCAGCATGGGTACCTCTTTTCATCCGAAGGCTTATTTGTTCGATTATGATAACGGTGAAGGACTGCTTATTGTCGGCTCTTCCAACTTTTCGATGTCGGCTATGAGAATGGGCATGGAATGGAACCTAGCGATGAACGCCAAAGCCGAGCCCTACACGTTCCAAATTGCGTTGGAGAAGTTCATGCACAATTTCTACCATGACTCTACGCTGCCGTTGAATGAACACACAATTTCTCTCTATGAAGAGGAATACCGAACCTGCCATCGTAAAAATCCCGAGCTGACCCGCATGATTACGGAAATGGAAGAGGGAGAGTACCATACCGAAACCACGGAGGCTCCTGTCTTGGAAACGGCCCCTAATGGTGACATGGCTCCTATCCGGCCCCGGTATGCTCAGCTCGAAGCTTTAGATGCGTTGGAGGGAACGCTGGAAGAGGAATATGACAAAGCAATGGTCGTCATGGCGACCGGGCTCGGGAAAACATATCTAGCCGGATTTTTCGCCCAACGGTTTCAGCGGGTACTATTCATTGCTCATCGCGAGGAAATTCTTTTGCAAGCTCAGCGCACGTTTCAGCGAATTATGCCTGAGCGCACGTTTGGTCTGTTTAACGGAATGAATAAAGATGGAGACGCCGACTGCGTGTTTGCTTCGATTTACACCCTCGGGATGAAAAAGCATCGAGAATCGTTCAAGCCGGATCACTTCGATCTTGTCGTGGTGGATGAATTTCACCATGCAGCCGCAATGTCTTATCAGTCGCTCATTCACTATTTCAAACCGCAATTTCTGCTCGGCATTACGGCGACGCCGGACCGAATGGACGGCAAAGATGTGTATGCTCTATGCGATGGTAACGTAGCGTATCAGCTTCATTTTATCGAGGCGATTCGTCGTGGCTGGTTGGCTCCCTTTCACTATTATGGCGTATATGACGACACGGATTATTCCGCTATTCGCTGGTTAGGCACGCATTATGACGATGAACAGCTCACTTCCGCACAGTTGAAAACAGAGATGGCGGAGAAGATTTTCGATGCCTGGAGCCGACATAAACAAACGAGATCGATCGGCTTTTGCTCTTCGATTCGACAGGCGGATTTTTTGGCGGAGTATTTTCAGGATAAGGGAATGAGAGCAGCCAGTCTTCACTCCAGAGCGATCGGCATTACGAGAGAGGACGCAATAAGCCTCCTTGATAAGCAGGAGCTGGACATCCTGTTTACAGTTGATCTGTTCAACGAAGGCGTGGATATTCCGAGCGTAGATACGCTGCTATTTGTTCGCCCTACGGAGTCGTTGACGGTGTTCACGCAGCAGGTGGGCCGGGGATTGCGCATGTCAGAGCAAAAGTCCCACTGTACGATAATCGATTTGATCGGCAATTACCGGAATGCGGATGTGAAGCTTCGTTTGTTCGCAACCGAAGGAGACGCCAAGACGAAGTCCCGGAACTCGGTCATTCCTACAGTCCCCGCCCACTGTGAGCTACACTTGGAAACGGCGGTTGTTGATCTGCTCGATGAGTTAAGCCGCAAAAAGCTCCCGCATCGCGACCGGCTGCACAGCTCCTTCCTTGACCTTAAACATGAGCTCGGTCGGATTCCGACCTATCTGGAGCTACATCTTCACGGCAGCTCCAACAGCTGGGAATACCGGAACGAGTTCGGCACTTATATTGGTTTTCTTCATTGGGCGGAATGTTTAACGAAGGAAGAAGCGGAGATTTATTACCGGTATGAAGCATGGTTGCGCGATGTGGAGAAGACGGTCATGAACAAGAGTTATAAAATGATCGTGCTGCTCTATATGCTGGAGCGAGGCCCTGAGCTTTGGACGGCGCCCGTTTTGGCAAAGGAAACAGCCCGCTTTTTCCATAGCTACTTGATGAAATCGGAATACCGCAAAAGACGGGACTTCTCTGATGCCGACTCCAAAAAGCTATGGGATTACGATGAAACCGGAGTGAGCCGACTTGTCGAACGGATGCCGATGCTCAAGTGGGGCTCAGCTAAAGGAAGCATGACTCGCTTTGAGGACGGTATGTTCAGCCTCCGCTTCACTCCAGACCCCGAGCATCTCTCGGTGCTGCATCGCTGGACGATGGAGATTTGCCTTTATCGCCTACATCTCCATTTTGAACGTAAACAAGAGTCGGCTGCTACCGAGGAATTGCTCTAAGCTAGCTCTCTACGGGATCAGAGCAAAGAAGCCTCCAAAACCACAACTGAATGTGGGGTTGGAGGCTTTTTCTATGGTCAAAATCCGCGCTACCTATGCCTCAAAAGCAATATCTCCGCCCGCCTTACGATCCTTCGCATACTCAGCTGTCGCTGTGAACAGCACGTCCGAGGAGGAGTTGAGCGCCGTTTCAAACGAATCCTGCAGAACACCGATGATGAAGCCTACGCCGACCACCTGGATCGCGATCTCATTCGGAATGCCGAATACGCTGCATGCCAGCGGAATGAGCAAGAGCGACCCGCCCGCAACGCCTGAGGCGCCTGCCGCAGATATAGCGGATATGACGGAAAGAAGCAGTGCCGTGCCAAAATCGACTTCAATGCCAAGGGTATGGACAGCGGCAAGAGTCAGCACTGAAATTGTGACCGCTGCGCCAGCCATATTAATCGTAGCGCCTAGAGGAATGGAAACCGCATAGGTGTCCGAATCCAGCTTCAATTTTTCGCAAAGTCTCATGTTGATCGGAATATTCGCCGCTGAGCTGCGGGTGAAAAAGGCCGTAATGCCGCTTTCCTTCAGACAAAGGAAAACAAGCGGATAAGGGTTCCGGCGAATATTAGCGTAAACAATCAACGGATTGACAACTAACGCCATAAACAACATACATCCGATTAGGATCAGAAGCAGCTTCCCGTAATCGAGCAGGGAAGAGAGTCCGTTTGTAGTAATGGAATTAAAAACAAGTCCCATGATGCCGAGCGGCGCAAATTGGATGACCCATTTCACGACTTGGGAGATTGCATCCGATAAATGGGTGAGAAGGTCTTTGGTCTGGTTACTGGCACTCCTCAAAGCGATACCAATCACAATAGCCCAAGCGAGAATACCGATATAGTTGCCGTTCATAAGTGCGCTCACTGGATTGTCAACGATGCTGAACAGCAACGTCTCCAATACTTCTGCAATCCCGTCGGGGGGAGTCAGTTCTGAGGAACCCGTGACGAGCGACAATTTGACCGGAAATATAAAGCTGGCTATAACTGCGATCAGTCCGGCCAGAAACGTACTTAATCCATAAAGGACAAGAATGCTCTTCATATTCGTTTTTTGACCCTTTTGATGTTTGGTGATGGCAGACATTACGATAAGCAGGACAAGCAAGGGAGCAACTGCTTTCAAGGCAGATACAAACAAGGATCCGAAAAGGCCGATTACGGTTGCCTTAGGAAGCAGTAAAGCTAGAATAACACCGGCTATAATCCCCACTAGAATTCGTTTTACCAGGCTCATTTGGTTCCATTTTAGTAATAGTGCTTTCATGAGTTCCCTCCGGTTTAATAGTAAAATAATCTTCTTGCAGAGCTCTGCCAATCGACATATGCTTGATCGACCATTCTCTCCCTTCTTTTTCGTGTTATCTAAATTCGCTGGAAATTACGATTAATCCTTGTTGGAATTAAAGGAATAGCCCAATTTTTGGTTAATTTTAGATGGTAATTTCGCTTTGATATGTGAATGCTTCACCGAATTAATATATCACATGAGTGAATTCTCTGCCATGACAATATTAGAGAGGAAATAACATTAATATTCCTTTAGTTTAAAAATTCTTAATAGTAAAGTTAATTTATGGAATGGTATAAAGACCATCTTATTCACCGATATTTTCTGGCATATAGGAACTCAACCATCGGCAACAGGATCATCGACAAGCCGAGCAGTGCTAGGAGGAAAACATTAACGTTGTTATTTATTAATTCGTCTAAAGCTACTACTCCGAGTATGAGAACAACTAGAATTAAATAGCTCATTTTAGAGCTTTTTTCCGTAATTCGCTGGCCCAGCTCTTCTTCTTGCAAAATACCGTCTTTGTCATGCTTGGTACCCCAAGTGATCGTGGAGAAGTACATCATTACCAAGGTGCTGATTGAAATAACTTCATTAAGTCCAACCTGCTTCCCAAGGTTTAGCTTATAAATTGTAAATGCTATTACAATCAAAGCAGCCATGCACACTACGATCGAAGCGATTTTTCTTGTTTTCATATTCTTCATTTCCTTTCCGACAGGAATAGTTCATCAACAGTAACTCCTAAATTTCTCGCAATATCAAAGGCTAACTGCAAACTAGGATCGTATTTGTTGTTCTCAATTGCATTAATTGTTTGCCGGCTAACATCGCAAAGATCGGCTAGTTTTCCTTGCGAGAAGCCTAAGCCTTCACGGCGTTCCCTTATTGTATTATTCATTTCTCTAACCACTTTTCTTTAAGGTGTCAAACATGTTTTACACCATCAATGTACTTAAATACTGCTCGTGTGTCAAACATGTTTGACATGCATGCGACTCTGTTTGCTAACTACTAAAGGTACTTATTAAAGCGCAGAATGAATCCAAAGGGGATTAGTACAGTAGTTTTGCATTTCCTCGCCATACATCCACCCTGTTCCATTCGTTCCGGCTATGACATGATAGCTCCAACAACATACGATCACCTAAAGAAGCGATGGCTGAGGTGGAAGCTAAGGGGCTGTAAATATGATTGATACTAAAAAATGGACACAGATTGGAAGCGAGCTGAGTCGCATCGAGCGCGAGGAGAACGTGAAGATCCTCTACGCCTGCGAGTCTGGCCGCCGTGCCTGGGGTTTTCCGTCTAAGGATAGTGATTACGATGTGCGCTTTCTCTATATCAGGCCGATGGAGTGGTATTTAAAGGTGCATCCAGGGCGGGATGTTATCGAACGCCCCATCAGCGACAGCTTGGATTTAAGTGGATGGGACCTACGAAAAGCACTACAGCTTTTGGCCAAGTCCAATCCGCCGCTCCTGGAGTGGTTAAATTCACCAATCTGCTACCTGGAACGGGGCACTGTCATCGATGCGATTCGCGAGGCTTCTCCAGAACTATACTCGCCTAAGTCATGTCTGCATCACTATCTTAGTCTGGCCACAGGCAACTTTCGAACCTACTTGCAGAGCGATCGGGTAAGGTTAAAAAAGTATTTTTATGTGCTTCGCTCGACGCTCGCCTGCCAGTGGCTGGAGGAGCGAGGCAGTATACCGCCAGTTGAATTTCAACAGTTGACGGATGCTTTATTGCCGGAGGGAAGTGAGCTAAAGCAGGTGGTTAATGAGTTGCTGCTCCGCAAAAGAAACGGGGAGGAGTTGGACAACGAGCCGCCAATCCCAATTCTCCACAATTATCTCGCTGAGCGATTGGCGTATTACACGCAGCTTGCATCGGAGCTTCCGGCAGTAGCGGGACCGCATTCCGTTCAACTGGACGATTGGTTCCTAAGCGCACTGCGCGAGAACTGGTCCTTTTCGGTAAATTGAATTTCAACGGCATGAAAATCTCATCCCATAAATAATAATAATGAGCTAAATTTTTACTGCAATTTTCCGATAGAGAATAGAGGGAATTGCAATAAGGGTCTGCATGACAAAAAGAATATCGGGGGATTAAACATGAAGAAAACAGTATGGGCCGCTACGGCGGTGCTCGCATTGCTGCTGTCTGCTTGCGGCAATCAAGCGGGTTCCAATGAGGCTGCCGGAAGCAGCACGAATAAGGAGGTTCCCGCTACAGGCGGGGGAAGTCCGCTAGCCAGTCCAGCGGCGAGTCCAGCGGCAAGTGCTTCCGCAAAAGACGGCATTGAAGTAGACAAGGGAATCCTGAACCATGAAATTACGCTGCCTGCTTCCATGTTCACGGGACAGGATATTGATGCCGTGGTAGAACAAGCCAAAAAGGATGGCATTGATGAAACGGTAAAAAATGCGGATGGCTCCATTACCTACAAGATTTCGAATAGCAAATATAAGGAAATGATGGACAGCATGAAGCAGGCTCTTCTACAGTCCGTAGAGGATCTGAAGAGCGGTGAGAACTTTAAGTCGGTGAAGGACGTGCAGCATAACGACAGCTTCTCCGAGTTCACGCTCATTGTGGAGCAAGAAACTTATGAAGGCAGCTTTGATAGCTTTGCTGCTGTTGGTCTTGCGCTGCCGGCGATGTACTATCAGTTGTTCTCCGGCGCCAAGCCGGAAGACTACAAGGTAACGATCAAGCTTCAGGATGAGAAGTCGGGCAAAGTCTTTAATACGCTTGTATATCCCGACACTATGCAAAAATAACGAATCGGCGCTTCGCCGACTAGGCTTATTGTCCGATCATGGCTGGGAAAAGCATATCTGATCGGCTTTTTTTCATTGACATACCTACCGAAGGTATATAGTGTAAAAACATATCTATTTGGTAGATCCTTTTTATGAACTTTGCTGCTACATTCACAATCGTTATTCCACATATGATCTGAGAGGATGATTTCGATGACGAATCCAGCCGCTCTGCTTTTTACCGATCTAGACCAAGAGCTTCAAGAGGAACCGCTTCAGGTAATAGGCGTTTTTCCAGACTGGTTGCAGGGAACTTTATTCCGTAATGGCCCGGCCAAATTTGGAAGCGGTCATCTATTCGACGGTCTGGCGATGATTCACAAGTTTTCGATCAATCACGGCCACGTTATTTATTCCAATCGCTTCCTGCGCACGCCGGCTTACGAGCAGGTGATGAACGGGAAAGAAACGTTCGGTTTTGGCACCAAATCCGACAATGGTGAACAGGGCCACAATACCAATGTGAACATCGTGCGGATGGACCATCATTTTGCCGCGCTTACCGAGTCTCCGGATATCATCGAATTCGATCCGTATTCGCTGGATACGATGGGGCTGCTCCCATACGGCGATCGTTTTCCCGGACATTATTCAACAGCGCATCCGCATTACGATTACAAACAGAAGAGCTTGTTCAACTTCACTGTGGAATTCGGACCGGTGTCGAAATACCATCTGTATGCCAAGCCGGACGGCCAAAGCAAGCGCAGCCTGATTGCCAGCATCGAAACGCAGTCTCCCGCTTATATGCATAGCTTCGCGATTACGGAGAATTATGTGGTACTTGTGGAGTTCCCACTCATTTTCAACCCTCTGGAGCTGATGCAGAGTGAAAAGGCCATCGCGGATTGCATGCATTGGACGCCGGGCAAAGGAACGAGGTTTCTGGTCGTCGGCAAGCATAGCGGCAAGCTGGAGCGGGTTGTCGACTGCGATTCGTTTTTCTCCTTCCATCATATTAACGCTTTCGAAAAACAAGGAGATATTTTTATCGACGCCTGCGCGATGAAACAGACGAACATGGGCGGATTAGGCAGTGCAGATAGCGCCGGGTTCAGTGCCGAGAATCAGCCGGAGATGCTGCGTTTTAAACTGACGGCAGCCCGAACCTCCGCCGAGGTTCAGAAGCTGTCGAAGGAATGGATGGAATTCCCGAGAATTTACTACTCCGGGTACAATACCGCCGAGTACCAATACGCTTATGGAACAAGTACCAATCAGGCGAAACCCGAGGCTGTGGAAAATCAACTGATCAAGGTGGATACTCGGACCGGATCGACGAAGGTCTGGTACCGGGAAGGGCATTATCCCGGAGAGCCTGTATTTACACCGGCCCCGCATGGGAAGGATGAGGATGACGGAATTATTTTATCCGTGGTGCTGGATGGGCATGCCGGAAAGTCCTACTTGCTGGCGCTTGATGCCAAAACGTTCGAAGAACTAGCGACCGCAACCGTCCCGCATCCGATTCCTTTCGGTTTTCACGGACTGTACACCGACGAGTTATTCCAAACTGAGGGTTGAATCTTAAGGTAAATGTGTTTATACACGGGGGATAAGGGCATGTCAGACAAAACAATACATTCCACCTTGCAACTGCTGCTTGATACAGCCAAGGAAATGATCCTGGAACGGGGCTGCCGCGCCACGACGTTGCAAGATATTGCAGACCGTTCCGGTCTTACAAAAGGCGCGATTTACCATTACGTGAAGAGCAAAGACGAGCTGTTCGCACTTATTTTAAAAACAGGCATGCAAAATACGGATCAGCTGTTCTGGGAGTCCACAGTGCAGTCCCACACCGGAGTTGAAGGCCCGCTATTCGCTTTGTCTGGGCGGCTGTCCCGGCTGTCTAATGCGGGTAACGTTTCAAATCAAATCGTCATTTATTTGCTCAGCCAGAAGGATAAAGCCGCTGTGGCAAGCATTCTGAAAGATTATTATGAGACTTCGATTGAAATGTCCAAAAAGTGGATCGAAGTCGGTCAGGAGCGGGGCGGCGTCTCAACGGATCTGGATGCCAAAAAAATAGCCCGCATGTTAACTTTGATCAAGTACGGCCTGCATGTGGAGAACATCATTACTTCCGGTGAAAATGTGATGGAGGACCGGGATATTTTTGAATTTATGCGAAACGTGATAGGAAAACAAAGCGGATGAACGGAGTCCAGGCTTAAACATGCCTGGGCTCTTTTTCTACTAAGCCCATTTTTCTTTTTTTTCATCACTTGGTTTTCACTCCTGACAGATTCAACGTCACGATGTACAATTAATCCATCAGCAGATTTGGTCGCTGTTAAGTCTGTGCATTCCTTTCTTTTTCAAAATTGCATTCGAGGGGAGAGTCTCACCAATGACTAACTCGCTTAAATTTCGCGAGGATGGAACGTTCAAGATCGTCCAGTTCACCGATTTGCATTGGCAGAACGGGAACGAAGAAGATGGGCTGACCGGAGCTCTGATGGAGCAGGTACTGGATGCGGAGAAGCCCGATTTTGTCGCATTTACGGGTGATATCATTTATGGGCTTGGCTGCGACGATCCTTTGAAAGCGCTTCGACAGGCGGTCGAGCCAGTCGTTTCCCGGGGTATCCCATGGGCGGGCGTACTGGGCAACCACGATGCCGAGAGGAATACAAAAGCCACTCGCGAAGAAGTGTTGCAGGGCCTGATGGCCATTCCAGGCAGCCTGACGGGGCATACGCCTGGTATTACCGGATATGGCAACTATGAGCTTGCGGTGCAGGGCCGTGACGGCAGTGTTGCCAGCGTGCTCTATTTCCTCGATACCGGCGAGTACTCGCCTATAAGCTCGGTTGTGTCGGGCTATAGCTGGCTGCGCCACGATCAGATCGACTGGTATCGCAAAACGTCTCGCCGTTACACGGAGAGCAATGACGGCAATCCGCTTCCATCGCTGGCCTTTTTCCATATTCCACTTCCTGAGCACGATGAAGTATGGCAAAGGGGCGGCTGCCGCGGCCAACGGCACGAGGATGTATGCTGCGGCAAGGTCAATTCCGGCTTTTTCGCCTCTATGGCGGAGATGGGCGATGTGATGGGCGTGTTCACCGGACATGATCATGTCAACGATTACGCAGGCACGCTGTTTGGAATCACGCTCAGCTACGGGCGCGCCACCGGTTATCATACGTACGGTAAGGAAGGTTTCCCGCGTGGAGCGAGGATTATTAACTTGACGGAAGGCCAACGCGCATATGAGTCTTGGCTGCGTCTGGACGACGGCACTGTGGACCGCCAAGAGCTTTTGGAGGAAAAGGAAGGCACACTGTCGGAGGCTTAGTTTCCATGAAATGAGTAGCTGCTTCGATTTTTATGGAATCGATACCAGATGCTGATAGAGCCCAATGCCTACTGTATGTTGCGCCGGGTTTTTATCATGCGCAGCCCGGATAAGCTGAAGCGGCTGATGAGTTAGAGAGAAGCAGGAAGAGTGCAGAATTTATAACGTAACGCAAAAAACCATCCATACAGCGACCTGTTCGCTGTATGGATGGTTTTTTGCTTGGCGCTGGAGATGCAGCAGCCGTTAATTATACAACACCTTGAGCAATCATGGCGTTTGCTACTTTTTTGAAGCCAGCGATGTTGGCACCGGCTACGAGATTGCCAGGGAAACCGTACTCTTCGGCAGCTTCCAGGCTGCTGCGGTAAATATTCGCCATAATATCTTTCAGCTTGTTGTCTACTTCCTCGAAGCTCCAGGACAGACGCATGCTGTTCTGAGCCATCTCGAGCGCGGAGACGGCAACTCCGCCGGCATTGGCCGCTTTGGCCGGACCGAACAGCACGCCTGCGCTCAGCAGCAGATGAACGGCATCCAGCGTGCACGGCATATTGGCTCCCTCGCCGACAGCCAGCAAGCCGTTTGCTACGAGCAGTTGCGCCGCAGCTTCATCCAGCTCGTTTTGCGTAGCGCATGGCAGCGCGATTTCGCAAGGGACGGTCCAAATTTCGGTGCTGCCGTCACGGTAAACCGCTCCGGGATGATAATTGATGTAATCGCTGATCCGTCCGCCATCGACCAGTTTGATTTGTTTGACCGTATCCAGCTGTATTCCTTGCGGGTCGTAAATATAGCCCGCCGAATCGCTGCAGGCGACGACAATTCCACCAAGCTCCTGCGCTTTTTGGATGGCGAAGATCGATACGTTGCCGCTGCCGGACACGACGATCCGGCGTCCGCTTAGGTCCAGACCGCGCGAAGCCAGCATTTCCTGCACAAAATAAATGCAGCCGTAACCGGTCGCTTCTGTACGTCCGAGGCTGCCGCCGTACCCAACGCCTTTGCCGGTAAGCACTCCTGGCTCATTGCCGCCGCGAATTCGCTTGTATTGTCCGAACATATAACCGATTTCCCGTGCGCCGACTCCGATGTCACCTGCGGGTACATCCGTATCGGGACCTAAATATTTATGCAGCTCGGTCATGAAGCTTTGCGTAAAACGCATGATTTCCAGATCGGACTTGCCCTTTGGATCAAAGTCCGAGCCGCCCTTGCCGCCGCCAATTGGCTGGCCGGTCAGAGCATTTTTAAATATTTGCTCGAAGCCGAGGAACTTGATGATGCTTGCGCTCACTGTGGGATGGAAGCGGATGCCGCCCTTATAAGGACCAAGAGTGCTGTTGAACTGAACGCGGAAGCCGCGATTCACTTGAACTTGCCCTTGATCATCCACCCATGGTACGCGAAAAGAAATCAGCCGTTCCGGCTCGACAAGCCGTTCCAGAATCGCATGTTTGCGATATTCAGGGTGCTTGGCAATGACTGGCTCCATGCTTTCAAAAAACTCCTGAACGGCCTGATGGAATTCCGGCTCACTCGGATTGCGGTGAACAACCGTATCGTAGACTGAATCAATGTAATCCCGCACATCTGAATCCATAAGGATGGAATGGCTCACGATCAAGTTCCCCCTTCGTTTTGTGTTCTTCTACCTAAACTTTGCACTATTATAGAGTCAGATGATGAATATATACCAATTACATCTTTTTTACTGGTTGATAAAAATAATTTATGATGCATAAAAATACCCTTTGCTTCATCGAAGCAAAGGGTATCGATACCTTTAAATGAGCTAACTGTAAACTGGGGTTTGTCCGTCTTACAGCAGTTCTTTGCGCAGCTCTTCAGGCGATTTCGGAGAGAGCAGACCGAATGGAATATCAAATACGGTACGGGCGCCGCTTTGTCCTTGCTGCTTGAGACGGTACGCCGACCGAGCGTATGCAACTAGAACGCTCGCTGTGAATTCAGGATTGCTGTCGAGCTTGAGGCTGAATTCAACCAGCTGGCGCGTGCCGTCGCCGGTTTCACCGCTGCGGATGACAAAGCCGCCATGCGGCATGCCGCTATGATCGCGAGCCAGTTCCTCTTCGGAGATGAACTCCACCGTAGTGTCGTAATCGGAGAAATAGTTCGGCATGGAGACGATTGTTTCCCGGATGGCTTGCTGATCTGCGCCTTCTTCAGCTACTACGAAGCATTGACGTAAATGCTTGTCGCGCGTGGACAGCTCTGGCGTCTCTCCGCCACGGATTTGGTCAATTACAGCCTCAACAGGAACCGTGTACTGTACGCCAGCTTTCACGCCCGCCACGCGGCGGATTGCATCGGAGTGGCCCTGGCTAACACCTTTGCCCCAGAACGTATTAGTCGTTCCTTCCGGCAGAATGGACTCAGCCAGCAGGCGGTTCAGAGAGAACAGACCAGGGTCCCAGCCGGTCGAGATGACGCTGATATGGCCTCCGTTTTTAGCCGCAGCATCCACCTGCTCGTAGAACTCAGGAATTTTAGCATGGGTGTCAAAGCTGTCCACCGTACTGAACATCGACGCCATAACAGGCGTCTGCTCCGGCAGATCCGTTGCCGAGCCGCCACAGAGAATCATGACATCGATGCGGTCCAGATACACTTCCGTGCGGGAGATTGTTTCGAACAGCACCTCGCCGGAGGCGGACTTCATCGTCTCAGGCTCACGCCGGGTAAAGACGGCAACGAGCTCCATATCGGGGTTTTGCTGGATCGCTTTGTGGACTCCTTTACCTAGGTTTCCGTATCCTACAATGCCAATTCTTACTTTTGCGCTCATTTTGTTTGCCCCTCTCCATAGTAGCCTAGTTTAATAGCAGGCTTATTATAGGAGGATAATCTAGTAAACAACTGACGTCAAATGTAAGATTACTACAGACCAAGATAACCAAGCTTTCTCACCGGAAGCCTAATCTCAATACCCCGATGATCCCCCTCTTCTACAAGGGGGAGCTTAATCGGTGTTTTTCTGGTGGAATATACGAATATACGTGCTATAACAATAACAAATTCACGGATCGGAGGTGAAAGGTGGTTGTTCCATCATAATCGTGATCATCCAGAAAACGATTGGTTGCGCCCTTTTTGTCTTTAACGATTTCCCGGATAAGTGGAATCAAGCGGGAGCTTGTTTTTGTGTTTAGAAGCTTATGGACATCAGGCTTCCGGCAGCTTCCGCAACTGCGGCTCGTTATGGATGTGCGCGACGCCTTCTCGGCACATGCCGTAAGGCTCCCATTGGCAGTCGCGGCAAATGGAAGCGACGTCGCCTGGCTGCACGCGGGCGGCAACGGCCTCACAAATAGCGGCCCATGGCCAGGCTTCCCCAACTGCGATGCCGATGAGCTCGGAAATCTCCTCGTCCTTGCGGTAGACGCTGTCGTTCCGACAATGCGATAGCTGATCAGTCGGAAATGCAGCGCAGATGTCGTCGGGGCCAACGATCAGCTCGATTTTCGTCTGCGGCTCTTGGCGCAGCTGTTCGTACACCTGTGTCATATTAACGCAAAAGTCGGCCGAGTACCCCTTGCCCCGGTATCCGAGCAGGCATAACAAATGATGCCCGCGAAGCTTGATGGTCATGGGAGAAACCGCCTTTCTTCGGAATGTTAACTCGGTCATTATAACATTCGGTTTACATTGGAGGGTAGTGCGGATATTTATCCATACGGAGAAATCTCAATCCCCATTAATTAAGAGAATAAAGCTCAAGCTCCGTCCGTTGCTTTGCCGATAACACAATCATCATCGTCGGGGGAGGAAATGGCATGATACAGGCCCAGCTACATGGTAAAGCTCCATCGGAACTGACCTGGAGCGAGGACATATTGACTTCCAGCGTATTCGGGTTGTTGAAGTATCTAAGTACGCCGAACATTACCGCACGCTTTTTAAGTGGGGCCGTGAGTAAGGAATTTACTCCCCTTCTGCTCTATGAAGAGATAGGGGATATTGAAGACATCGAGTATTACTTCTGGCCTCGTCTGAAACGATGTGAACCCGATCTGGCCATTGTGCTGCACGGTAAGGGCGGTACGCATCTGGTCGGCGTAGAGGCAAAATATTTTTCTGGAAAATCGAACACAGAGATACAGTCCGAAGATGATATGTCCTTCAAAGAACCGTATGTAATGGATCAACTGGCCAAGCAGTTAGAGGACTTTTATTGCGCTGTTGCGGAGGGGAAATTCGACAAGAGCAGACCTATACAGTCAGTGTCTCTCGTCTATTTAACTTTGCAAACATTTTTGCCTATTCAGGAGATACAGGATTCTCTGGACAGCTTGGAACGGAATGGCATTCTTGAAGCAGGGCTCCGCAGGCTTTACTGGCTGTCATGGAAGTCGCTTTATGCCCAGTTGGACTGCCCGGAAGGCGGCCCGACAAAGGCGGATCAACTGATCATCCAGGACCTGCGGGCGCTACTGGCTCGCAAGGATCTTCATGGGTTTCTTGGGTACAACATTATCGAGGTGTCACAACTTGATTGGACATTCAGGACATCGGTGCCGAACGGGGAAACATACGATTGGTTTAGCGGCCTGAGGGAAGCAGAGCTATTAACGATGAGTACCGGGGGAGATAAAGAATGAACTCCAACACCACAATGATAGTGTCAATCGAAAATACAAAGCGGATAATAAACAGCAGCATTCTACTGCTCCGTGAGGCGGATCTCCAGTTGTCCAGAGAAGGATTCCTGCCTTTGAACGGCAACAAGATCGGAACCGAGCATAATAAGGATATCAATCAGTCTCCCGATCAGACGAACACGTTCCTGCCACAATTCATGTCTCGCTTCTATGTTCCGAATAAGGCAGAGATTGAAAGCCGCTTCATAGGATTGAACATCCAACTCTACCATGTAAACCATGAGAATCTAGTTCCCTGCCTAATCGGTGCGACTGGCCGTATTCTACAGGAAGGTTTGAAGCCCCGATCTTGGTGGCTAAAGTACTTTGCCTATGAAACTTCTATGGAGTTCAAGCCCTGTGACGAATGGTTCTCTGGCGAGGATGAGGAAGCACAGGTGGAGTTGAAGGGGATTGAACTGTCTCGGTTGCATGACGGGAATGATTTGAGAAACGAGCTTCTTACTGAGTTGATTGCGAAAGCTGGCAGTGGCACACGAAAATATGCCTAGCTATCCAGTCCTAATACCTACATAATTAGGTATATAATCCCTAAACGATGGGGCTTTGGGTGAATTTATGGGAGGATAACATGATCGTATATAGCAGTTGATTGTAAACTAATCCTTCCGTTCTGATACGTCCTGTGGTGGATAAGAAGACGCTCTGAATTTTAGCGCATTAAAAAGGCCTTGCCTAGTAATGGGGCAAGGCCTTTAAAACCTCTTAACTACTTTTTCTCATCCTCGCATTGCTCCTGGACCGAAGCTTGAAACTCTTCCTCATTGGACGAAGCGAGCTTATCCCCGTACTGATCCAGGCGGCCCGGGCTGCTGGACGGTCCGTCGTTTTTCGGCTTATTGTTTCTACCTGACATCGTTTAGCCTCCTTTAACGTTTAGTGCCTTAACGGTTCATGCGGCTAATGCCGCCGCTTAGTTTCCCTCGGAGCTTGTGAAATTATCCCTCCACCAACGGCAAGGACCAGGAATATGTTGTATATTATGGAAAGGTGCATATGAGGAGGATACCGCTGTGTTTTTTTTCTATAATGCAGTCAAAAAAATCGTAAAGCTGGACGGCAGGACGCTTGCCGTTTTTGCGATGTTCTTTTTTCTGCTTAGCCCGCTAATCATCCAGGCGTTGGAGCCAGATAAGTTCACCAACTATTTCAAATCGTTTTGGTGGGTTGTTGTGACGGCGACTACGGTCGGCTACGGTGATTATTTTCCAGTGACGGTTCCCGGCATGCTGTTCGGCATAATCGTCATTATGACAGGATTGTTTGTTATCGGTGCCGTCGTGGGCAAGACGACCGAGAATTTTGTGAATTGGAAGAAGCAGAAGGAGGAAGGCAGATTGGCCTACAAAGGGGAAGGACACTACGTCGTCATCGGCTGGTCCGAGGATAAAATCCGGGATACGATCGAGGAGATGCTCGTTTCGGATCCAAGCCGGGATATTGTGCTTATTGCCAAGCAACCAAAGCATCCTATGAACCGGGAACGTGTCCATTATGTTCAGGGAGACGCCACGGAATACGAGACGCTGGAGAGGGCGAATGCGTTCGCCTGTAAGGCGGTCATCATTTTCTCACCGGAGGGCGTTGATAATTCCTCGCTAGCAGATGGGCAAACGCTGCTGATTGCCACGACTCTGGAAAGTTATGCGGAGCGCAAAGGGCGCGAAATCTATACGATTGCGGAAATACTCAAAGAGAATCATCGCCATAGCTTCCGACACGCAAAAGTTGATGAGTTGATCTTGTCCCAGCAGTCGATATCGCATCTGATAGCGAGCTCAACGGTGAACCAGGGTTCTTCGCGGTTGTTTATGAATCTGCTCAGCAAGGATCAGGGAGATGAACTGTACGCTATTTCCAAAAGGCCGGAGTGGAGTACCTACAACGACGCTTATGAATGGCTCAAGGATCGCGGCGCTCTGCTCGTTGCCGATCATGACGATACAGGAATTATCCGCAGGCTGGACGATCCGATTCCAGATACGGCGCGGCTTTTCATTATCGCGGATACCGCGACTTATGTTGGACTTAGCGGGCAGGCGGCTGCTGCTGGTTTTAAAGAGCGGGGTTAGGGTTTGTTGTAGATCTGCAAAAGCTAAATTGTGCAGAAAGGCTAGGTAGGACAGGACGAATATAACACCGGTGGATTAGAACATATCCCGGCACATTGGACTCAATTGGGGGATACTTATGAGAGAACAAGATGAAAATGATTGGCCAGTATGGGCTACTGAAAAAATAGAAATTAAAGCTTATGATCCTAATTGGTTAGAAAAAGGTACATACGAAATTATAAACTTACGAGGAATCCTATCTGAATTCGGAGTGAATGAAATAGAGCATATTGGAAGCACATCTATTCCTAATCTGCCTGCAAAACCAATTATTGATATGATGGCAAAAATCAATTCATTCGGTGATTTGGCAAAAATCATTGAAAGATTGGAAGTCGAGAATTGGAACTATGTTCAAAAAGAACTGGATGGAAGAGAATGGAGAAGATTTTTCGTTAAAGTTAAAGATAATAAAAGAGAATGTCACCTTCATCTGATGTTAGAAGATGATGAGGAGCATTGGGAAAAACAGATTAAATTCCGTGATAATCTTCGTGAACAGCCAAGATTGGCTCAGCAATACGCTGAACTAAAAAGGAAGTTAGCAGTGAAAAGCAATGATGATAGGGAAGCTTATACAGAGGCAAAAACGGATTTTGTGAAAAGCGTACTAGAACTGAAATAGTGAAAGGCTCGCAAGCATTTGCTGCGAGCTTTTTCTTTTGTGGCTGAGCGAGAAGGGGGAGAGTATGGACGTACTCAGAGAAGAAAAAGCTCGAGTTTCCTCGCTATTTATAAGGTCATGGCGAAGACGGGAATAGGGAGCAGGAAAGCGGCTGCAGTCCTCGAATGCTAGGGAAGAGAGGGGGCGAAGCTCGTGGACGATGGATGGAGCCGGCAGCTCTTTGAGCTGGCACGCAGGGAACCGTTTCGGAGGAAAATCGTGCTGGCGGAACGTTTTCAGCAGGGAGAGCAGTGGCTGGCGCGAGCGACGGCCGAATGCGGCCCCATGCTCGGCATGGAGGTGGAAACGCTTCGCTCCGCGGTCACTAAGCTAGTTATGCCAGCGCTGGCGGCAAGCGGTGGCCGTTTGTTGGGCAACGGAGAGACGTTCTGGATCGTGCAGCGCCTGATGTTTGTGATGGCTGAGGAGGAAGCGGATGCCTATGTCAGTCGGGAGCTGCTGTCCCGGGGTATTGTTCAGGTTTTTCATGATGCGATTGCAGAGCTGCGTATGGCAGGAATCCCGTCCAGCGAGCTACAGCCGGATAGCTTCGTAGACGCGCGTAAGGGGCGATACGTCCAGGGGCTGTTGGCTCGTTATGAGCAGGCGCTCCGTGAAGGAGGAATGAGTGATTTTGCCCGTTTGCTGGAGCTGTTGCCGGAGCTGGAGGGGCGGGGCTCGGCGGAACTGTATATTGTTCCGTCGCTTGATGCCCTGACGCCGGTGGAACGGCGGATGCTGGAACATGTGGCCGGGGGCAGCGTGATTGTGCTGCGCTCGGGCGAGGCTTTTCCAGCGACGGCGGCCGGCATCGGGGCCGACGGGCTGGAGATGTTCCGCGCCGCCGGCAAGTTGGCGGAGGCGAGAGAGGCGCTGCGCCGGCTGATCGGCGCAGAGATACCGCTGGATCGGGCGGAGCTTATTGTGCCGCCGGACAGCGGGTATGAAGGCGCGGTGCAATCGCTGTGCGCCGCGCTTGGTATCCCGGCCACGTATTCGGCCGGGCGGTCGGTGTCGCACGCCCGCGCAGGCCGGGCGGCGCGGGCTTATCTCGACTGGGCCGGAAACGGCTACGAGGCGGAGAGCCTGCTGAAGGCTCTCCGCCACGGCAGCATTACGTTCCAGGCCTGGTCGGAGGAGCTGTCCTCCGGCGAGTTGATTCGCGCGCTGGAGGGGAGCGGCGTCGGCTGGGGCCGAGAGAGATATGCGTTGCTGGCGAAGGCGAGCGATGCGCTCGATGCGGCGGAGCTTCCGGCGGGGGAAGCCAGGTTGGGGGTAGCTGAGGGGAATCCACTTGGCAGTACGATTACTGTAGAAATTGCCCCTGCAGATGGAGGCGACGTCACAGCGGGTATAGAGGAAATTGCAGGAGTTGTCGCGGGAGAACGGGGTGATATCGCAACAAGAGCGGTGGAATCCGGTGACGAACCGCTGAATCCGCGCCGCGTGCTTGCGGCGGTATTTCGTGATCTCTTCGCTGAGTTGCCGGATCCACGGCTGGAGAGTTGGACGCCGCTGACGGTGCTGCGCGGACTGAATGCTTTTTTGGCGGCATGTGCGCCTCCGACATGTGAGGAGGACATCGCTGTGCTTGCCCAGTTGAAACAGCGGCAAACTTCTTTGGAGGGAATGGAGCTGCCAGCTGTACCGGAGGTTCAGGCACTGCGTTATGTGAGCGACATGGTGCTGGGCATCCGTGTTGGCAGCAGCGGTCCGCAGAGCGGCAAGCTGCATGTGTCGACGCTGCAGGACGGTGGAGAAACGGGGCGACCGCATGTGTTCGTGCTCGGCATGAGCGACAGCTTTTGGTCCGCGTCAATTCGGCAGGACCCCGTCCTGCTCGACGCAGAACGAGCCCGGATTGGCGGGCTCCCGCTGTCGAGCGAGCTGGCGGAGCGCCGTCAAAGGGAGCGGGCTTTGCGCTTTGGCCGGATCGACGGCCGGTTAACCCTAAGTTATTGCTGCTACGACCCTGCAGAGCAAAAGGAAACCGCGCCCGCTTACGAGCTGCTGCAGGTGGCTCGAATATGGAGCGACCAGTCCGAGCTGGATTTGGCTGGGCTCGAGGGGCTGCTTGGCCAGCCTACGGGGTATGAGGTAAGCATTCCCAATGCAGAGGCAGGCGTTGCTATGCCAAGCACTCCAAGCACTTCTAAGCCTTAAATTCCCCCGCTTGACACTTCTGACCGCTGGCTTCAGCGGCTGAGCTCCGGCGCGGACGGGCGGCTTCGCGGCGGCATGGCTGCGCTGGCGCGGACGTACCCGTTCGCCTCCGCCCGGCTGCAGGCGGCGCAGCGCATCTCCTCCGCGCAGCTGTCGGAGTATGAGGGCATGCTGAGCAGTACTCGTTTCGCGGTCCGTTACGGGACCGCAGCGGAAGGGCATCTCAGCGTGACGCAGCTGGAGCGTTACGCCGATTGTCCTAAGAGGTTCTTTTTCTCCACGGTGCTCAAAATCCGGGATAAAGACGTGGCCGTATATAATCGAGCCCGTTGGCTCGATGCGGCGCAGCGCGGCAATCTGCTGCATCGGTTATATCAGCTATATCTGGCGGAGCTCGCGGATCGCGCGGGCAGCGGCCCGCTTCAGCATGATGAAGCTCTGCTAAGCGCCATCACGGAAAAGATGCTGCAGGAATACGAGGCGCTTGTGCCGTCGCCGAGCCCCTCCATCCTGCACAAGGAGAGCGAGGCGATCCAACGCGATGCCGCCGTGTTCTACCAGTGTGAGCGAAGGCGCGAGGGTCAAGGGCGACCGAAGTTTTTCGAGCTGGAGCTTGGGCAGGACGGGGAGCCGATGGAGGTTGTGCTGTCGAGCGGTCTGACGATGCGCGTCAAAGGTTTCATAGACCGGATCGACGAACTGGCGCCGCATCGCTACAAGATTTATGACTATAAAACGGGCAATCCACGCAAGTACGACGAGAACGGTTATTTCGCAAACGGCAGGCAGCTGCAGCATGCGCTTTACGCTGTAGCGGTGGAGCAGCATTTGCGGCGCAGCGGCATTGATCCGGAGGCTCGGGTTATGGAGTCGGCCTATTATTTTCCGACGGAGAGGGGCCGAGGCGAGGAAATTCTCCGTTTGCAAAATCGCAGGGAAGAGCTGGCGGAGCTGACCGGTTATTTGCTGTCGTCGATTGAAGCCGGGGCTTTCCCGGCGGTTCCGGCCGACGAGCGGGCTTGCAACTGGTGCGATTATCGTACCGTGTGCGGTAACGAGGCGGAGCTGGCCCGGGAGAAACGGCTGAATCCCGAGAACGAGACGATGATCCGATTTTTGAAGGAGGCGGAAAGGTATGCTTGATGACGCGCTGGCAAGAGAGCGGATCGTCCGCGATCTGGAGACGACTTTCCTCATTGAGGCGGGGGCTGGTTCCGGCAAAACAACCTCGCTTATCGGGCGCATGCTGGCGCTGATCGAAACGGGCTCGGCCCGGGCGGGGGAAATTGCCGCCATCACCTTCACCCGCAAAGCGGCGGATGAGCTGAAAACTCGCTTCCGCTTGGAGCTGGAGCGGCGTATCCGCAGCGCGTCCGTTGAACCCGGTGAGCCGCTTGCCCGCTTGCAGCAAGCGCTGCGCGAGGCAGATCGCTGCACGGTTGCGACGATCCACTCGTTCTGCGGGCAGTTGCTTCGCGAACGCCCGGTCGAGGCAGGGCTCGATCCGCAGTTTCGGGAGCTTGACGACGATGAGGCGGAAGCTTTTCTGCATGCCGCATGGGACGATTATCTGCTGCAGCGTACAACCAGCGGCGTGCAGCGTGCAGCGGCAACTGTAATTACAGCCGCAGCCGCAGTTGCCCAGCAGCAAGCGGGAGATGCAGCTGAGCCCGCAGCCGCAGTTGCCGAACAGCAAGTGGGAGATGCAGCTGAGCCCGCATGGGCAGTTTCCCAGCAGCAAGAGGGGGACGCATCTGAGCCCGCAGCCGCGGTTGCCCAGCAGCAAGAGAGGGACGCAGCTGAGCTCGCAGCCGCAGTTGCCGAACAGCAAACTGGGGACACAGCTGAGCCCGCATCAACTCCCACCCCCAGTCTCGCCGAGCTAAATTCGCTCGGTATCCACGTTGAGGATCTACGTCAGGTTTACCTGCGAGCATGCGAGTATCGGGATGTCACGGTTGTGACGAATCCGACGCCCCGACCGGATTTTGACCTTATCCGGCTGTCGCTTCCGCCAATGCTGGAGGAGGCCGTCGCGTACATTCCTTCGCAGAAACCGGACAAGGGCTGGGACGCGCTGCAGGAGCTGGTGCGCGATGGCCGCAATCTGATTCGCTTGCATGGGCTCAACGATGATTTGCACGTGCTGGAGCTGGCCAAACGCTTCGAAAAGAAACTTAACGTGACGCAAGTCCGCTGGACGGACAAGGAGAAAGCGAGAGAGTTCCGCGACCGCTTTCAGCATTGGCAGATCACGGTGCTGCAGCCTTTCCTAAGCAGTTGGCGCGAGCATATTTATCCGCTGGCGCTGCGCTTCGTGCTGCCGGCGGTGGAGCACGCAGCCCAGCTGCGCAGCGAGCGGGGACTGCTGGATTTTCAAGATCTGCTCATGCGGGCGGCGGCGCTGCTGCGGGAGCATGCGGAGGTGCGTGCCTTTTTCTCGGAGCGGTATACCCGGCTGTTCGTTGATGAGTTCCAGGATACCGATCCGATTCAGGCCGAGCTGATGTTTCTGTTGACGGGGGCGGACCCGGAGCAGTCCGATTGGCGGCGCGCTGTGCCGAAGCCAGGTTCGCTTTTTGTCGTCGGTGACCCGAAACAGTCCATCTATCGGTTCCGCCGCGCAGACATTTCCATCTACAACGGGGTGAAGGCGCGAATGGCAGTCTGTGGCGAAGTGCTGCAGCTTGTCTCTAACTTTCGGTCGGTGCAGGCGATCGGGCGGTTCGTGAACTATGAATTCAACTCGCGCTTCCCGAGGACGGAGACGGAGCAACAGGCGGCCTTTGTGAAAATGGCAACAACAGCCCCCGACCCATCCGACCGCAAGCGTGCGCTGCACGGCGTGCATACAATTACGATCTCGAAGCTGCCGGGCGGCAAGGAGGCGATCGCGGAAGAAGACGCTGAGCGAGTGGCGACATATATCGCTTGGGCATGCAAGGGTAATTTGCTCATTCAAGAACGAGGTCAAGGTGGACTCACGCTGCGTAAGGCGGAGCCGGGCGATTTTCTCATCCTGCTGAAAAGACGTGAGTTCATCCAGCTCTATGCGGAAAAGCTTGAGCTTTACGGCGTTCCGTCGGTCACCTCCGGCAGTGCCGCTAGGTTCGAGGAGATTGGTGTGCTAGCGCTGCTCGCGCAGAGCCTGAGCGATCCGGATGACCGAATCGCGCTGCTTGCTGTGCTGAAGGGGATGCTTTTCAGCGCCAGCGACAATGCTCTCTATCATTATAAAATGGAGGGATTTCCGCTCACATATCGCTATTTGCCGGAGCGCACCGAGGTGTCGGAGATAGCGATGCCGACGTATGTGGCGCTGGAGCGATTGGCCGCTTATGCGGCCGAAGTACGGGGCAATACGCCAGCACTGAGCGTGCTGCTTCGCATAATGGAGGAGCTTGGCTTGCTGCCGCTCGCCGCTGTGCGTACATCCGGCTCGATGCGAGCCGGGACGATCGTCAAGCTGCTTCATCAGCTGCAGGAAGATCCGCTCGCTTGCGGCAGCTGGTCGGAGCTGAGCGCACGACTGGCGGCGCTGGCTTCGGAGAACGGGACAGAATGCGGTGAGCTTTTCGCCGGTCGACGCAGCGCGGTGCAAGTAATGAATCTGCATAAGGCCAAAGGGCTGGAAGCACCGGTCGTGCTGCTAGCTTGCCCGGCGGGTGAGTTTGACCATGATGCCTCGGAGCATGTGGACCGCGTCTCCGGAGAAGAAGCTAAGGGATATTTCACGATTACGCGGCGTGTGGGCTACCAGGATGAGATGATCGCTCATCCGCCGGGTTGGACGGAGCTGGCAGAGCGAGAGCGGCTGTTCCTGAACGCTGAAAAAGAGCGCCTCCTCTACGTCGCTGTCACCCGACCGAAGCAGCTGCTCATCGTCAGCCGTTACCCGGATCGACCGGCTATCGATCCATGGAGCCCACTGGAGAGCAGCCTTGTTGATGCCCGGGAGCTCCACATCCCGGAGCTGGAACCGGCTGCACCGGAGCAGTATAACGCCTGGCATGACCAGGTGGCTGAGGATCGCGCAGCGCAGCAACTGTTGACTAGGCTTGCCCGGCCGACTTATCGCACGGCGTCGGTGACGGAGCTGGCCAAGTCCGGCCAGGCGCAGCCGCCGCGCCCTGCGGAGGGGCGCGGCATGGCTTTTGGCAGCACGGTGCATCGCTGCATAGAGCTGCTTGGCCAAGGCCAGCCGCTGGCGGGACTTGAGCCTCGCATCCGCCTGATTGCGGAAGAGGAGGGCATGGATGCTGTGCTTCTGCCTGAAGTGCGGCTCATGCTGGAGCAGGTGCTTGCGCATCCGCTCTGGCAGCGCGCGGGGGCGGCGCGTCGCCGCGTGCATGAGCTTGCGCTGCGTACTGTGCGCAACGCCCACTCGCTGACAGACGACGTTGACGCTCACGCTGGAACAAATGCTGAAGCTCGCGCTGCTGCCGCACTTACTAACGCTGAGGAGCAGCTCTCCCTCGCTGACAGCGTACTTGAAGCTCCGGCAGCGCCGAGGTTCTCTCTCACCTCCCATAATCCCGACACGCTGCATCTCAAAGGAGTTATCGACTTTCTGTTCGAGGAAGAAGACGGCTGGGTCATCGTCGACTTCAAAACGGATATTTTCGAGCCGGGAGATGAGGCGCTGTTTACAGCTTTCTACCGGCCTCAGGTAGAAGCTTACGGGCAGGAGCTTGAACGCTCCTTCGGTTTGAAGGTGAAGGAAACGGGGCTGTATTTTCTGCATACAAACAAATATGCTGCATTGTAGAGTGTTAAAGCATGCCCGTACAACAAGCTGGTCTGAGACCTTATCCCGGCAAAATACCGCGCTGAGCTACGAGTGAAGCTGATGGAAGAAACAGAGGCAGATAAGCCCATCCCGGGCCAAGCAGCCCTGAAAATTCACGCCCTCCCAAGTTTACTTCGCTCCCGAACTGTATAAGTATAGGGAACAACAAGATAATCTTGGAGGTGCGACCCTTGTCTATGATGCGCAGGCTCAAGCTGCTAGCCTTATCGGCGGCTATCGCGATAGGAGCACTGTTCACGGCCCAGCCGCAGCAGGCCGCGGCAGCCATAACTCCTTTTTCGACCTATCATGACCTGTTCAAAAAAGGGCCGAAAATTCCAAACCTGAACACGACGCACTATGTTCCACAAGGGCTGACCTACTATCCGGACAAAAACTGGATTCTGATCTCTTACTTTTATCACAATAAGAACCAGCCAACTCTCGCAAAAAACAGCCTCATCGCTGTTGTCGACGCGAAGACAGGTAAATTCGTCAAAAACGTTTATATAGAGGACGAGAAGAAATCCGGAGGTATCTATCACAAGGGTCATGTGGGGGGCATGGGCGTATCGGAGTCCTATCTGTGGATCGCTTCCTCCACCTCGTCGAGGGACTCCAAATACAATATGCTCCGCTACGAGCTCAGTGATCTGGCCAGTGCCAAGAATAAAAGCCGCCTAAAGCTGAACAAAGGTTTCAAGCTCAAAGCTTCCTCTTACGCGACAGTTGCGGACGGTGACCTGTATGTAGGTCGTTTTGACGAAAAGAATCAGTCATCCCTATACCGCTACAACCTCAACAGCTCCGAGAATCCTTCCACCAGTCCAATCAATACGTACAAAACGCCAGCGAAGGTGCAGGGAGTGGCGGTGACGGATAACCATCTATTATTCTCGCAGTCGTATGGGCGCAACAACCCGAGTTATCTGATGATCTACACTAAGCAGGCATCACCCGCGCATAAAAAAACGATCAAAATTCCCAATATGTCCGAGGGAATGGAGATCATCAAGGGGACTCTGTACATCAGCTTTGAGTCCGGCGCCAAATATTATAGCGACTCTTCTTATATCAAAAAAACTTTGTCTTATGCCAAAGTAAGCTCTTTGTTTTAAACTAAGCACTTTAATCTAAACCAAGCTCGTTATTCTAAAAATGTAAGCTCGTTATTTCTGAGGGCTCCCATTCAGGGAGCTTTTTTGCATGTACATTTCCAGTAGAAATCTTTACTAAATTCACACTCGTATTGAATTAGTACCCCTAATTATTGTGAATACTCTCTCTAAAAGGAGCTTCAATACATGTATAAAATTATGATCGTAGAAGACGATCCTAAAATCGCGACGCTGCTTCAGACATACATTAAAAAGTATGGGAATGAGGCAGTCATAATGGATGATTTTGAACGTATTTTAGATTATTTTGTCGAAATTAAACCTCATTTGATTTTGCTTGATATAAACCTGCCTAGTTTTGATGGATTCTATTGGTGTCGTCAAATTCGTACGATTTCAACTTGCCCGATTATTTTCCTGTCCGCCCGAAATGGGAAAATGGATCAGGTGATGGCTCTTGAGCATGGAGCCGACGACTATATTACGAAGCCATTCCACTATGAGGTCGTTATCGCTAAAATTCAGAGTCATATTCGCCGGGCTTACGGAGACTATTCCAATAAAATGGATGAACGCATCATCGATCAATTCGGACTAGCTCTTTATCCAGAGCAGATGGAGCTTAAGCTTGGCAATGTCACGATAGCGCTGACAAAAAAAGAAGCGATTCTCATAGAGATCCTGCTTGCAAGCTCTCCTAATTTGGTCAGCAGAGAAAAAATTCTGGAAAAGCTATGGGATGATTATTCCTATGTGGACGAGAACACGCTGAGCGTGAATATTAACCGAGTACGTAAAAAATTATCGGAGTTAGGTATTTCGGAGGCGCTTGAGACTGTTCGTGGTGCCGGGTATCGTTTGAATCCGATTTGGAAGGAAGAGGGGCTGTGAAGTTATTTTTACGCCAACAGATCCAGCTGATTTGTTTTGTTCTTATCCAAATTTCTATCATGCTTCTGGTGGTCTGGTTTGACGGATATAAACGTCCCGATACGCTATTGTATGCCGCTATTCTGGGAATTTTCATCATGGGTTTGTACTTGTTGTTCCATTATTTAAACCATCGTAAGTTTTATGAGCGTTTATCTCAGCCGCTGGCAACGATGAACGATTCCTTTCAGCAGGCAGATTCCGGCATCGTGTCCATATCACTCAAGCAATTGCTGGATCAGCAATACCGCTACTATCAGTTGAACTTGAAAAGCTGGGAAAGCAAACAAGCCGAGCGGCTTGTGTTCATGAATCAATGGGTGCACCAAATGAAGACGCCCCTGGCAGTTATCGAGCTGATTACCCAGGAAGCGACCGATGCCCGTATGGAAAGCATTTCGGAGGAAACGGAAAGGCTGCGTCACGGCTTGGAAATGGTGTTGTATATGTCGAGATTGGAAACATTTGAGCAAGATTTTCAAGTGGAAAAGGTTAATTTATTGGAAGTCGTCAATGAGGTCATAACCGATTACAAACGGCTATTCATTCGCAGCCATGTCTATCCTCATATCGAGATCGATCCCAGCTTTAAAGTTGAAACGGATTCCAAATGGCTCCGGTTTATGCTGCAGCAAATTTTATCAAACGCGATTAAATATTCCGCCGGCAGCGATAAAAAGATAAATCTAATGGCTTTTTTCAGAGACAGCGGAGTCATTCTTGAAATTCAAGACCGTGGAATCGGCATAGCTAAAACAGATTTAACTCGAGTGTTCAATCCCTTTTTTACAGGTGAAAATGGCAGGAAGATCAAGGAATCGACCGGTATGGGATTGTATCTGGTAAAAGAAGTAGTTCGGAAATTGAATCATGAGATCGAGATTGAGTCTGAATTAAACGAGGGGACAACCGTGCGGATTATTTTCCCGTATGCTCAAATGTAACAGCGAGATTCGCTGTGCGAACCAATGATGAACCCTTTAGCATGCTGCTTACCTGCCGCGAGAAGGCTGTCGCTGAGCTTAGAATCGTTAACGGATCGTGCCAGCACGAGCGTTCCGACCATTGAACTAAGCAGTACACTGCCTGTAGCTGGGTCCAGCTTTGCCGCATTAGAAATAAACTCAATCATTCGTTCCAGCTCATGGGTGAACACCTGACGAACCTCATCTGAGGATCGGGAAATTTCACTTGAAAGAGCAGGCAGGATACAGCCCATTTCTGGGTTGTCACGATGATATGGGCTTAAATAGTAGTCAATGATGGCATAAACTTTGGGCTCTTGCTGCTCTTGCTGCTCTTGCTGCTCTTGCTGGTCTTGCTGCTCCTGGTGGGCAGCTTTTTGCAGAAGCTCAATCGTATCGTTGATGGCGTAACGGCAGGCTTCGGCGACAAGCTGTTCTTTGTTGGCAAAATGCGAGTAAAACCCTCCATGCGTCAATCCGGCGCCTTTCATAATGACCGGCACGCTTATGTCGCGAATTCCATTCGTCCGAAACGCTTCAGCGGCGCTTTGGATGATCTTGCCTCTAACTTTCAACATATGACCTTCTGGATAAGGCATCGCAATCACTCCGAAACGTATAAGTGTGTTTTAAAATATTATAGTCATCATAATAAAGGGTGTCAATTTTCCTTGAGACCATTGACCGCAACAAAATATGATGACTATAATATATTGCGTTCATCATATTATAACCATCATATTTTACCGAAGGAGAGACAGACTGATGAAACTTAAAGCAGGTTTGTACATTGGCATTGCTGTTGCCGTTATTGCGGGAGGTGCGCTTCTTGCTGCGGAAGGAAGGGATGCCGTCAGTCAGGCGGAGGGCAGAAAACAAGCTGTACTTGAGGCGGAGCAAGGGATGATCATGTATAACAAAGGCCCGGGGACAGTCGTTAAAATCAACGCAGCTGAAGGCGATTCCATCAAACAAGGGGACATTTTATTCAAGGTGAAATCAGCCGAAGGAGCCGAAGTAGATATGATATCGCCGGATGATGGACTGATTAGCAGCATCACCGTAAAACTGGGGGATCAGCTTGCTGGAGGCATACCGGTTGCAGTTGTGCGGAAGAACGCCTATTATGCGGAGCTTTATGTGCAAGAAGAGGAAATTCAGAGGTTTAAGGTTAATAACAGCGTCCAGGTTCATTTTCCATATGTGAAAAGCTCTCCCCAAGTCGATGGCGTTGTCACTTCGATTTCTGCCGCTCCGCAATTTGCCACCATGCGCATGACGCGCGAGAAAGGGCAAGCCGATTTAAGTATGTTTCGGGTCCGAATAGCTGTAAACTCCAGCTCCGAGCTTCTGCCGGGTATGACTGCGGAGGTGGACCTCGATGAAATCGCTGATTGAGGAGTGGAAGTATGTAGCGGGCAGTAAGTTCCTGCTTGCGATTTTTATCGGGCCGCTCATTGGGGCCCTGTTTTTTGGCTTGATGTTTTCCAAAAATCAGATTAACCAATCCCCGGTCGTAGTGATTGACGAGGATCACAGTGTTTATTCACGAGAACTGATTTCCAAAATAAATGCGTCCCAATATATGAAAGTTACGAATGTATTCGCCAATCGTATGGACCCAGACACCTTGCTGGCAAACGAGCAGGCTGTGGCGGTCATTATGCTTCCTAAGCAACTGGAGCAGCATAAGCTGCAAGGGAAGTCTTCGAATATCGGAATTCTCATGGATAACACGATGCCCTCGGGGTTAACAGGTGTCCGAACCGCAATTCAAGAGATCATCACTACGGAAAATATGACTCTTTCCATGACACGTCTGGGCCAAAGCGGCATGGATGGAGAATCTGCCAAAGGGCTTATCTCTCCGTTATCGCTCCAACAGCGAATGCTGTTTAATCCAACGAGCAGTTATGTCGGGTTTATGGTGCTTGGATTTGTAAATATCATCGTCTTAATGATAACGACTACAGCAGCCGGATCGATTGGACCTCGTCTTCGCCAAGAAGGGAAGCTGCTCCCACAATCACCTGCCCAGCTTTGGGTTCGCTGCATACCTTATGCTGTTCTTAGCACACTCTCTTTAATTCTAAGTTATGGTTTATTAAAACAAGTAGGAGCAATGCGGTTTGAAGCAGAGCTTTATGTTTTTATGATCCCATTAATCCTATATTCGATTGCCCTGTCTCTTATGGGGATGTTGATTGGTTATACGGCGAAAGACATGTCCAAAGTAGCTTCACGAACAAGTTTTATTTTGTATCCGTCGTTTCTAGCTACGGGCATTCAACTGACTCCGCTTGCGTTTCCACTATTTTTTCAGATTACCGCTTGGCCGTTGCCGTTGAACTGGCTTAACCGATTAATTCGTGGAATGGCATTTCGGAATGGATCACTGGCATCCTACAGCCTGGAGATCGGAGCGCTTTTAGTTATTATTGGCCTGGTATCCTTGGTCATTGGATTGTTAGTGCTTCGCGAAGCTCGCAAGATGAACTCTACTGCAGATTTACATGCAAGTTCGGGTGTTTTATCGATCAGCAGCTAGAGTAGTTAAAACGAAAGAGCGCTCAAGACGGTCTCATCTTCAATTGAGGCCGTCTTTTTGTCCATCCAGAAATCTTACAAGGTTGTTAGGTGAATGAAAGGCTTGTCGATAGGAGAATTCAGCTGCCTGATCTAAACTTAGCAGCAGAAACACGACTAAATTCACAGTTATTGCATAGGAGGCCTATTCATGAAAACAAACCTGTACATCTTATATGGCGGCAAATCCGTGGAGCATGAGGTTTCATTGAAAACAGCTTTTACCGTCATTCGTTCCATAGATGAATCCAAATTCGAAGTTTTTCCTATTTACATTACTCGTGATGGACGCTGGTGTACGCCGGGGAAGCTTGATCCCAAGGAGCTTGAAATGCAGCAGCTTATTGCGGAAACGAGCAGCCCGTCGATAGCCCATTCCATCGGTGAAATGCTGATCCACCCTTTCTCATTGCCTGGCACGAAAGTTGTCATGCCGCTTCTGCATGGCTCTTATGGGGAAGACGGAACGGTGCAGGGGCTGCTGGAATTGCTTGATTTGCCTTATGTCGGCAATGGCGTGCTTTCATCGGCGCTGACCTTGGATAAAGCGATGTCCAAGCAGCTGCTCGCCCAATCCGGCATCCAACAAGTGCAATATCTTGTTTATGGCCAAGATCAATGGGCTGCGGATCGTGAAGTAATGCTGGATACAATTGAAGAGCAGCTAGGCTTTCCTTGTTATGTGAAACCTGCGTCACTAGGTTCCAGCATCGGCATCAGCAGATGTACGGATCGGAATCAATTGATTGTAGGCTTAATCGAGGCGTTTCAATATGATACGAAGCTGGTCATCGAGCAGGAACTGAGAGGCCGGGAAATCCAGGTGGCCGTCATGGGCAACAATGCTCCGCTTGCTTCTTCGCCGGGAGAATTCATTCATGAGAATCTCTTCTTTGATTTTGAAGCCAAATACTTTGATAAAAAGCTGACGATGTCGATTCCCGCTCAGCTGCTGGAAGGAATTACGGAGCAGATTAGAGCGCTTGCCCTACAGGCTTACCGCGTCCATGACTGCTCGGGCCTTGCCCGGGTCGATTTTTTCCTCGATGGAGACAATCAGCTGTATTTGAATGAAATTAATGCGCTGCCTGGCTTCACGAACTTCAGTATGTATCCCGTCATGTGGGAGCGTACGAATGGCACTGCCTATTCGGAGCTGGTGGAGAAGCTAATTGATTATGCCTTCACACGCCATGCGGAAAAACGGTCAATTCGTTATACGAGGTGAGACGATGTATAGAGACACGTGGGCGGAGATCGATTTCAATCATATCCGTCATAATATATCCACAATCCGTCGGTTATTTTCACCCTCGGTGAAGATGATGGCCGTCGTAAAAGCGAATGGCTACGGGCATGGAGGTACAGAGTCGGCTTATGCGGCGGAGCAAGCTGGCGCGGATTATTTGGCCGTCGCTTATCTTGACGAAGCGCTTCGCTTGCGGGAAGCGGGTTTGAAGCTGCCGATTCTCATTCTAACCCCGATCCGTCCGGAGCAAGTGACTCTGGCGCTGGAGTTCAACTTGATGCTTACCATTACCAGTGCTTCTTGGTTCAAAGAGATGAGGGTCTATAAACCGCAGGATTCGTTTGGGAAATTAAACGTACATATCAAATGTGATACCGGCCTCGGCCGCATTGGCCTGCGCACAGAGGAAGAATGGTCGGAGCTTGTTCCATGGCTGAGAGCAGCTGATATCGTCGTGGATGGATTTTTCACTCATTTTGCTACGGCAGGTCAAGAGGACAACAGCTTTCTCTATCTTCAGACGAATCGCTTCACGAATATGATGGGCTGGGCAAGGAACTCCGGTCTTACGATTGGCCATTATCATTGCACGGGTAGTGCAGCAGCATTGCGTTTTCCCTATCTGGCCATGGATATGGTGCGTATCGGAGCTGCCCTGTATGGCTTTTACCCGGACAAGCTCGTTCCACATATTCGATTGAAGCCTGCTCTAAGCCTGCATAGCCGAATCCTGCAGACAAAAAAGCTGAAGCAGGGAGAATACCTCGGATACGATAACTCTTATTTTGCGGAGGAAGATCAATGGATCGGTACGGTACCGATTGGATACGGGGACGGCTGGACGCAAAGAATGCAGGGCACGGAAGTTCTGGTGAATGGCCAAAGAGCTAAAGTAATCGGCAAAATCTCCATGGATCAATTAATGATTAAACTGCCGCAGCACTACCCTCAAGGGACACAAGTAACTTTGATCGGCTCGCAAGGAAATCAAACGATTGCATGCAAGGAACTGGCAAGCCATATTAACAGTGTACCCCAAGAAATATCTTCTTCATTAAATGACAGAATATTCAGAACTAATATTGGGATCAAGGAGGTTCATACCGAATGGGCCATAATCAAGCACAAAGCCAGGGTCATGAGCTAAAACGGACTGAAGTTCGTTTAAACAGAGAAGAGATTTATAAAGGGCATTTAGTATTAATCAATCAAATTCATCCTGTTGAACAGCCTTTGCATAGCGAACAGTTGAGGCCGTTGAATACTCATCCTGCTATTAAGGAATGGCGCAAGGGAATGTTGCTGGAGAGGGAGTGTTTGCAGCATTTCGCTGCTTTGCTGGAAGCCAGCCAAGGGATGAACGAAATTATCGCGGTAAGCGGGTATCGCACCAAGCAGGAGCAAGTTGGCATCTATGAAGGCTCCTTAGTCGAAAATGGCCCCCAATATACGGCTCGTTACGTAGCTCTGCCGGATCACAGCGAGCATCAGATTGGTCTGGCAATCGACGTTGGCGTTATGAACGACGAGGTGGATTTCATTGCTCCAGCTTTTCCCGATAGTGGAGCCGCTAAACGGTTTAAAGAACTCGCAGCTGAATATGGCTTCATCCAGCGCTATCAAGAAGAGAAGGAGTCGATTACCGGCATTTCCTGTGAGCCTTGGCATTTTCGTTATGTTGGTTATCCTCATGCCAAAATCATGGAAGACCGCCAGCTTTGCTTAGAAGAATATATCGAGTTTTTGCAAGGTTATACGTTTTCTGGTGAGCATCTGGAATTTACAAATAAGTCTACGGAAATCAACATCTATTACGTCCCGGCAGAAGAGAACGATACTATGATTCCAATCCTTGAATGCGACGATTACCGTATATCCGGTACGAATGGGAATGGATTTATTGTAACTGCGTTTGTGAGGGCGCAAGTGAAGGTTGCCGATGCTCAATAAACCGAAGTATAACGGGTTGGATTGGCTGAGATTATTAATGGGCCTGCTCGTTGTCGCCAATCACACAGGCCCGCTGGAAAGCTATAGTTCCCACGCAGATTTCCTCTTCAGTGGAATTTTCACGCGCATCACGGTCCCGATCTTTTTCATGGTGTCAGGCTTTTTATATTTCCGTAAGCTGAACGGCGATTCCGTTCATGATCGTAAGGTTTTATACCGGTATCTCCAGAAAATCGGCAAGCTGTATTTAATCGGCACGATCCTTTATATCCCGCTCAACCTGTACAAGGGTTACTATACGAATAATTTCAGCTTGTACTCCTTTATGCAAGACGTACTATTCAACGGTACTTTTTATCATCTATGGTTTCTCCCAGCTTTGATGTTTGGTGTGACAATTACTACATTGGCATATGGAAAAATGTCTAGGCGTACTTTGATAGCAGCAGCTAGTGTATTGTTCGTAATCGGGCTGTTCGGAGATAACTATTACGGATTGATCAAAAACGTACCGATGTTTTCAAACTTATATGATGGAATGTTCTCGGTATTCGATTACACGCGAAATGGCCTGTTTTTTGCACCGATTTATTTAGTGTTGGGCGCTTGGATGGCGACAAACGTCGATAGGATGAAACGTCCGTCAACAAATATTTGTTTATTCATCCTCTCTCTGGGATTGCTTTTTACCGAGGGGATTTTGTTGAAATCTGCCGACACAGCGAAACATGCCAGTATGTACGTTTTCGCGCTGCCTACGGCCTACTTTTTGTTCCAGCTAGCCTTGCAATGGCGGGTCAAAAAAGGGCTGCAGTTCCGGGAACCGCTCGTCTGGATATTTATTTTGCATATATGGGTCGTCGTGTTAGTCCGCGGCGCGGCCGAAGCGGTCAACCTTGAAGCGATATTCATAAACAATAGTCTGATTCATTACATCGTTGTTTGCCTCCTATCGATGGTCTTAGCTGTAGGGGCAGCGGGAATAATGAATATTAAACGGAAGAAGGAGCTAAGTCATGGACATCCTGAAGGTTCAGCAGGTAAGCAAAGTTTTTAACGGCAAGCTTGCTTATGAAGCTCTTTCCGATATTGATCTAACTATTAAAAAAGGTGAATTTGTCGGCATTATGGGGCCGTCTGGAAGCGGCAAAACGACTTTGTTGAACGTCATATCAACCATTGATTTGCCAACTACAGGGGAAGTGCTCATTAATGGCCAAAACCCGCATGAATTCTCTTCAGAGCAACTGGCTGTATTCAGGCGAAGGGAGCTCGGATTCATCTTTCAATTTTTTAATTTGCTGTCCACGCTGACAGTTAAAGAAAATATCGCTCTTCCCTTAGCACTGGACGGAGTGAAAACAGAGATAATCAATGAAAAAATCGGGCAAATAGCGGATAAGCTTGGAATCGCAGATATTTTGCAAAAACGTACGTACGAAATATCAGGTGGACAAGCCCAGCGGACAGCAATTGCTCGTGCTTTGATTCATCAGCCTAAGCTCATTCTTGCGGATGAACCGACGGGCAACCTGGATTCCAAATCGGCTCGTGATGTACTGGGAGTGTTGTCAGCGATGAATAAAGCACAGGAAGCGACGATGATGATGGTTACGCATGATGCTCTTGCAGCCAGCTATTGCAATCGTGTCATTTTTATAAGAGATGGCAAGTTATACAACGAAATATACAGCGGAGATAATCGCGAAGCTTTCTATCAGAAGATTGTTAATGTGTTGTCGTTATTGGGAGGACATCGATATGACTTTTCGTCAAATCATTTTTAATAATATCCTTCGGAATAGCCGCATCTATATGGCTCATTTTTTAAGCGGGGCATTTGCTGTTTTGGTGTTTTTTATTTTTGCTATGCTGTTGTACCATCCTCAGCTGCAAGGAGAGCTTGCTTCTACGAGTGAAACGATCTCGTTGCTCAGTACGATGGGACTCAGAATCAGCCAATATTCCCTCTTTGTCTGTGCTCTTCTTTTCCTACTTTATTCGTTCAGCTCCTACTTGAAGTCGAGAAAAAGAGAATTCGGCATTCTGCTCATTCATGGAATGTCGCTCAGACAGCAGAATAAGCTTATTTTAGCGGAAACGATGTTAATAGGAACCGCTTCTATTGTCACTGGCATTTTGACGGGACTTATTTTTATGAAGCTGCTTCTGTTGATTGTTGCAGATTTGCTAGGTATTACGAGCGGATTGCCCTTTTATTTCCCCATTGATGCGATATGGACGACTGCAATTACGTTTCTGCTGATGTTTCTTTTAGTCAGCTTTTTTGCGACGGGCATCGTGAAGAAGGTTTCTTTGATCGACCTGTTCCAATCGGATGAAAAGCCAAGACCAGAACCGCAGGCGTCTGTGGAACTGTCCATTCTCGCTTTCGTGTTGATTGGTGTAGGATATGGGTCTGTGTTCTCTTTTGTGAGGGATAGAAGCTTCTCCTATTTGCCTCTGGTTTTAGGCGTAGTGTTTACGGTTGCAGGTACTTATTTCCTGTTCACTCAATTCAATGTCTATTTCATTCAGCTGCTTAAAAAGAATGAGCGGACTTTCTTTAGAAAAACGAATCTGATTTCAATTTCTGAAATGGCTTTCCGTATACGGGATAATGCCGTGATGTTTTTTATGGTGACCGTTGTTTCAGCGGTTGCTTTTACTGGCATGGGAATTTGTATCGCGCTTGGCGCTCCAGGTTTATCGGAAACAGTGAATCCCTTTGCGTTTACCTATGATTCATATGAAGGAAATACCAAGGAAAAAGAGCAAGAGCATGTGACAACTATCGAAAATAAACTCAAGGAATCTGGGTTTTCATATCAATTGATAGAGTTTACTCCAAAGCTTTATAGCCAGGGCGTCCTTATTTCCTTAAGTGATTACAATAAATTAGCGGCTGCGCTAGGCTACCCGACAGAAACGCTTCAGCAGAACAATGATGTCATCTGGGTGCCCTCAAGCGTTCAGGAAATAAATGATGCGATCCGAAGCGCAGGTGAAGCTGTTGCTAACATAGGGATGGTAAGTGGAGACAAGACAGTTGAGCTTAATTTAATAAAAAGGGTTCCTTATATTGTGACGCCTTATAGCGCCAGAGGTAATATTCTGGTCGTTTCCGATGCTATCTATAAGCAGTCCTCCTCGGTTGAATACGGGACAAGCAGTCGCCCTACCTTTACTTTTCATGTTAAAAATTGGATGGGAACAAAAGCGCTTTCCAATGAGCTTTTTGATCAGTTCAATCGGGATGAGGAGGGTCAGGGCAGAGACTATTTTTTTGATAAACCGATCATCCTGCAGTGGCTTGAAGGCAAGCAGAGAAACGGTATTCTGTTCATTTTAAGTTTTCTAATCGGGGTGGTGTTTTTCACCTTTGCGGCGAGTGTTATTTATCTGAGGCTCTATACCGATTTGGAAAGGGACCAGAAGCAGTACCAAATGATTGCCAAGGTCGGATTGAGCCGCCGCGAGCTTAAAACGATTGTGACGCATCAATTCCGCTTTATGTTTTATATCCCTTTTTTTATTGCGGTTCTGCATAGTACGGTTGCGTTCATTGCTTTTCAGCAACTCATTTATTTTTCGTTTTATAAAGAGGCAGCTACTATTTTTGCTTCATTTTTTATCGTTCAGGTCATTTATTTTTATGTCGCGCGCTGGCGTTATCTCAATCACATATTTCACAAACTAATTTGAACCTTTATACGGTCCCCCGCTGTAGGAGCTTCTCCGTCCTGCGTCCGATGCCTTAAGCGTCAGGCTTGTGGTAATCTCTTTCCAACAAGTGTGGAACGAGGCGTTAAGCGCCCGCCAAACCGAAGGAGGAGACAAATATGGAGCACAAGACGGATGGAACTCAGCGCATGGAACTGAAGGATAAGCAGCTTAGCGGCATCGGGGTTATGAAAGGCGGCATGGCTCGCAAGACGAGGATTGATGGGGTCGCATCGGTACGCGAGGACCTCGACAGCGAAAGCTTGGTTGTGAATGGGACGGCTGATTTTAAGGGCTCCATCAAGGCGGGAAATATCGATATCAATGGCATGGCAGGAGTGGCGGGACAGCTCGTAACGGAGCTCTGTTTAGTTAATGGCAAGCTGAGTGTAGAAGAGTCCATGGTGGCCCGGGAGATCAAAGTTAATGGCGGACTGAAAGTTCATGGTAGTTGCAAGTCGGAGCGTCTGATCTGCGAAGGCAAGCTGAAGCTCGATGCACTGAGCACGGGCGAGCTGCGTCTGAAGCTTGAAGGGAAGAGCATCATCCGGGAGTTGACAGCGAGCCGGATCGAAGTTGTTGGCGAGAGCGGCTGGAGCCGATCGGTTTGGCAAAAGCTGCTGCCGATGTCGACCGAGAATGGCTTGTCTGCGCAGACCATCAAGGGCGACGATATTTACCTGGAGCGCACAACGGCTGGCATCGTACGCGGCGCCCGAGTTGTGATCGGAGATGGCTGCGAAGTGGGTCTTGTGGAATACAGCGGTGAACTGGATGTGCATAGGGGAGCGGTTGTACGTGAGCAGCGGCGGGTGTAAGCTTGCAGGCGCAGGCAAGCAGGCTTGAATCCACACGGGCCGTAAGGGGCAAGCATACGCTGGAACAAATCTAGCCGTCGGAGGTGCGCGTTCATGCACCCATATGCTTGCTGTGACCGCGATTGCGGTGAAATGACATGAAGATTCTGCTCATCTTTTCAACGCCCAGCGGCGGGATGGAGACGCTCAATCGAATCCGCGCTCGCGCACTAACGGCGAGCGGCTTGCAATGCCATTTGCTGTACACCAATGGAGGCGGAGGGCTGCAAAATATATCTGGCATCACCGTTCTTGTGTCGCAGAGTTTCGACCATATTACCGGGCTGATCCGCCGCGAAAACTATGATGCCATCATCGTCTGCTCCTATGTCATTCTGCTTGAACACATCCGGCAAAGCGGCTACCGTGGACGCTTAATTTTCGAGGTACAGGGACTAGGCACGCCGGAAATGGCGCAGACTTTTCTCCATGATTTCGGCACTGTGCTGCGCCGCTGTGCAGATGGATTGCTTTATCCCGTGACGAAGCATCTGGAAGAGCTGATGCAGAACGCTTTTCCCGACATGCCGCATTTCTGCTTTGACGATCCCCTAGACACAGATAGCTTCGGTTATTCCCGCTTCCCAATCGTTCCCCAGCAGATTCTCGGCTGGATTGGACGAATCGAGAAGAATAAAAACTGGCGCGAATTTCTGGCGATTGCCGAGTGGCTGAGACCGGTATTTCCGCAAATGGAGCTGTGGATGTTCGTGGATGCCGATTTGTGCGAGCCGCAGGAGAAGCTTAATTTCGATCGCTGGCTACGAACCTCTCCTCTCGCTAGGCGGTTGACGGTCCGTTCCAACGTCCCTCATTCGCAGATGGCCGACTATCTCAGCATTATCGGAGACTCAGGCGGCTTGCTGCTGTCCACTTCGGTCCGGGAAGGTTTTGGTTATGCGGTGGCGGAGGCGATGTTATGCCGCTGCCCAGTGTTGTCCACGAATTCAGGGGGCGTGACGCGCTTCATCATTCCCGATAAGACGGGCAAGTTCTATTCGATCGGTAACATCGAAGAGGCTGCGAAGGGCGCCTGTCAGCTCATGCAGGATGTGTATTATCGCGAGCAAATCCGTATACGCGGAGAGCAGCACATCCGGGACCATTTCTCGACTGCGGTGTATATGGGGCACTTCCATTCGATGTTGAAACAGATCATGCAGATTGTTCCTAAGTCGGTTTGAGTGAAACAAAACGGTCCTGAGGGCAGGGTAACCTGCTCTTAGGGCCGTTTTGTAACTCACAGCTTATCGCTTACAGCTCACCGAGGCGAATCTCACTGATTCGCTCGACGATCCAATCTGCCTCCGACAAGTCTTGATCCCCTGAATTGGGATTACGGAAGCCGATGGCCCGCATTCCGGCGGCCTTGGCGGCACGCAATCCATTGCGCGAATCCTCCAGCACGACGCATGTATCAGGAACAGCGCCAAGCTGGCGAGCAGCCTCCAGGTATACGTCTGGAGCCGGTTTGCCCTGAGGTACTTCCTCACCGCTGACGATACAGCCGAACTCTTCCAGCAGGCCGAATTTGTTCAGAACCGCCTCGATAAACACGCGAGGAGAGGAGGAGGCAACGGCCATCGGAATGCCTTGCTCCTTAAGGGTATCTATGAGTTCGCGAATGCCGTCGATAGGCTCATACGCGCTCGCTCCAAGCACCGCGAGCTTGCGATTCATTTGCAGCTCGATAATCTCTGCAACAGAAGGTTTGAAGCCGAATTGCTCCCGCAGCGCCTTCCACATCTCAGGATTGGTCATACCGACATACGGCTCCAATCCATGCTGGTCAATGACTGCGCCTAGTCCGGCGACTGTCTCGATGTCTACATCGAAGTGCAGCGGCTCGCTGTCGATGATGACTCCGTCCATATCAAACAGAAAAGCTTTCACTTTTGTTTCCCCCTAAACATGAAATAGAAGCCTGCAGCTGTAGCTGTCTCTATTATACTCCGAAGACTCTTTCAAAGGGGGAACCTGACGTAATGATCGGTCTAGCATCGCTAGTTTCAAGGGACGCATATTCCTTATGCCCGGCTGATGACCGGAATCCACAGCTCATTGCGATTCTCCTCCCGGTGCAAATAAGCTTCAATTGCAGGCAAGTCAGCGAGCTCATATCCAAGCGGTAGTTCATATTTATTCCTCCCAGAGGCTCGAATTGAAAGGTCAAGCGAGGACATGCAATGAGCCTTGCGCCAGGCTTCCGGGCTTCAGCAGGCGCTAGTCCATGTAGCTGGCCGAAAGCTCGGGTAAAAGCTTCCGGCGATTCATAGCCGTATTTCAAAGAAATGTCGATCACCTTGCTTCCATCGACTTGCAAGTCCGCTGCCGCCAATGTAAGCTTACGCCTGCGAATATAGTCCGACAGCGGAAATCCAGCCAAGTAAGAAAACATCCGCTGAAAGTGGTAGGCGGGACAGCCTGCTCTTGCCGCCGCTTCAGCGTACGAAATTTCGCTGGTCAAGTTGCTTTCTATATAATCTAGTGCAGCATTCATTTTTCTAGCCCTATCCATGCCCTCAACCCCTCTTCGATGAGAATAACGCAAACCCTCTGCACTGAGCCTAGCCGCTGCTGCGCATCTTCTGCAAGCATTGCTGGCGCGTCTCGGGAAGGATTGACTTTGTCCCGCATTAACACTAAGATGGCTACAATTAAAAGGGGGCTAACCGATGAAGCAGATCAGCAGCCGTTTTTCTGTTGCTGTTCATATGTTGACGCTGATTGCGGTCTCTCCGCAAGCCTGTACAGGGGATTTTCTCGCTGGGAGCGTCAACACCAATCCGGTCATCATTCGCAAGTTGCTTGGAATGCTGAAAAAGGCCGGTCTAATAGAAGTGAGAGCCGGAGTCGGTGGATCTACGCTGCTCCGAAGTGCTGCGGAAGTGACGTTGCTGGACGTCTATCGCGCTGTGGAGTCGGCTGCTACGGAAGGGCTGTTCAGCTTCCATGAACATCCGAATCCAGCCTGTCCGGTAGGCAGAGGGATCGAGTCCGCTCTGCAAGCGGAGATGCGAGCCGCTCAAGCAGCTCTGGAGGACCGGCTTGCGGCGGTTACGATCGCGGACATGTCCGGCAAGATCACTGCCGCTGACAAGGAGTGCTGGGACGGAGCCAATGGCTGAGAAAATGTGCGGCAAGAGCTGCTCATGAGAGTTGCTGAGCGCATAGGCTAGAGCGTGGAGGGCGTGGAGGGCGTGAGGTGTAGCGCATAGAGGGCTATCCGCATTACGGCTTTCTGCTCTACAACTTCATACCGCCAAATCGCCAACGTCATTGAGCAGTGTAGGGTAGAGGACAAGTGTAAGATGGAATAAAAACGGGCATCCCGGCCAGGGCTAGTTGGCGGGATAGCCCGTTTTTGGCGTGGTCACCGCAATGTATATAAGCTGAACGTAAGAAATAAATTTTGGAAGCGTAGAACACCAAGTGTTATCTGGTAGTGGACTGGGACAGATGAAACTCCTATTTCCCTCGCTCCTTCAATCCGCAGAATACTTCCCGGTAATCTTGCCGCCCACCGTCTCGGCGCATACGAACTATTAGGCTGATCAAGAACGATCCAGTTGACCTGTTTAAAGCATCATTAGAAATTGACAAACAAATCAAATTTAATTAATATCTAATTAGATGAACAACTAAGGAGTTGGAGGAACATGCAGCTAGAAAAGGTTGTTGCCTACCACAAAGCGCTGGCAGATGCGACGAGAGTCCGCATGCTGATTCTGCTGGCGGACGGTGAGCTGAACGGGATGACGCTTGCCGAGCGATTATCGCTCACGCCAGCAACGATTACCCATCATGCGACCAAGCTGCGCGAGGCCGGTTTGATTCAGGAACGCAGGGATAAAAATACGATCTATTTTTCCCTGAATAAATATTTACTGCACGCTGGAGCTGGCGCGGCGGAGGAACTTATTTTCAGGCGGCATAGTCAAACAGACCAGGGGGGACAGGAGATGGACGAGGAGGGGCAGAAGCTCCAAGCACAGAAGCAGGAAGAAGCAAAGGAAAAATTCAGGGCAAGTGTTCTGCGTAACTTTATCGACAAAGAAGGCAGGCTGAAGAGCATCCCGGCGCAGTTCAAGAAGAAGCTCGTCGTGCTGGAACATTTGGCGCAGAAGCTGGAGCCAGGCCGGGCCTATCCCGAGAAGGAGATCAACGAGTTCATTGGGCAGTTCCACCCGGATTTCGCGACGCTGCGGCGGGAGTTCATTATGCAGCAGTTCATGTTCCGCCAAAAAGAAGTCTACGAGCTCAACCCGGTCGAGATGTGGCCCCGCTGGACACAGCTGTCCTAACCGAATAGCTAAAACTGTTTTCTACCCTGCTGCTCCGTGAGCAGTCTGATAAGCTAGTAGCATAAGGAAGGAGCTACTTGCTGTGAGTATCTATGAACAAGAATGGCCGCTAACCCGGGCCGACATCGTAAAGGGGTTGCAGGGCGTTGGGGTTCGCGAGGGGATGACGCTGCTGGTTCATTCCTCGATGAAGTCGTTCAATCGCTGGATTCCCGGGAAAAGCCAAGCTGTTATTGAGGCGCTGGAGGAAGCGATCGGACCTCAAGGAACGCTGGTCATGCCGGCACAAACCGCCGACCTGTCAGAGCCGTCCCATTGGTGTCGCCCGCCGGTGCCGGAAGCATGGTGGCCGATCATCCGCGCCGAAATGCCCCCTTACCGGACGGATTTAACCGCGACGCGCGGCATGGGAGTGGTCGCCGAATGCTTCCGCAGTCAGGACGGCACGTTACGCAGCAATCACCCGCAAACGAGCTTCACAGCCCGCGGCCCGCTTGCCGAAACGATTTTACGGGAGCATGGGCTGGATTTCGGACTGGGCGATCAGTCGCCGCTTGCCCGGATCTACGAGCATGGCGGTTATGTGCTGCTGCTTGGCGTTGATCATGAGAGCAACACATCGCTTCATCTGGCTGAGAATCGCGCCTCTTGGCCGGGTAAACGCCTGCTTCAGCAAGGGGCGCCCATACTTGTCGATGGAGTCCGTCAGTGGGTGGAGTTCGAGGAATTCGAATATGACGATAGCGATTTTAACGAGATTGGCGAGGCGTTTGAGCGGATGCATCCTGATGTGCGGAGCGGGCGCATCGGTAATTGTTTGGCGAGACTGCTCCCGCAGCGCGAACTGGTCGATTTTGCCATCGAGAGAATGACGGCGAGAAGCAGCGGAACGGAGCCGAAGACCAAGGAAGCGCCGCCGATCACCGAAGTTCAGTAGACGCGTGCGAGCATAAGAGCCGCAGAAAAGCTCATTTGAATGAAGTAGAAAAGGTCGAGGTTTATAGATGGGCGATGCGAGGGCGAGAATCCATCGGTCGAGTCGACAGCTTTGGCTTTTTTTGCGGATATTTCCTCCTATAATAAGCCAACCTACCCCGGACAGGGGGATGAGGACATGAGAGGAAGCTCCGGCAATTTGCCTTGGTGGCAACTATCGCTTTTTGGGGCGGGCTGCACGATAGGCACCGCCTTTTTTCTCGGTTCCGGCATCGCTGTGCGAAAAAGCGGCTGGCTTGTGCTGCCGTTGTTCCTGCTAGTCGCCGTTTCGACATATATCGTATACGATGCACTGGCGCGAATGACTGCCAGGAACCCGGACAAGGGGTCCTTCCGCACCTACGCTCAGCAGGCTTTCGGCCGCTGGGCAGGCTTCGGCACGGGCTGGATCTATTGGTTTTCCGAGTTGCTCATTCTGGGCGGCACACTGACTGCGCTGGGGCTGTTCACACAGGTGTGGCTGCCTGGTGTGCCGCTATGGGTATTCGCGGCTGGATATGCCGTCCTGGCGTTGCTCGTCGTCGTGCTCGGTTCAAGCGGCATTAACAAAGCGGAAAATCTCTTCGCAATCGTCAAAATCGCGGCTGTTTTAATGTTCATCGCCGTCGTGGCGTTTTTATTGCTGCGCGGCACTGCAATACCTGACGAGGCGCCGTCCGGCATAGCTGAAGCAGCTGCACCTGGTTGGCTTGGCGCCTGGAAAGGGCTTCTCTATGCGTTTTATGCCTTCAGCGGCATCGAAGTGATGGGCTTCATGGCGGCCGGACTGAGAAAGCCCGAGGAAGCTCCTAAGGCTGGCGCGATTATGCTGATGTTGATCACTGTGCTGTACATTGGCTCCATTGGACTTGCAATGCTGCTTGTCCCGGCAGCAGAAATCAAGCCGGAGATCAGTCCGTTCATTCTTGTTCTGGAGCAGCTCCGCTTGAACGTTCTTGTGCATGTGCTGAATGGGGTGCTTATTGTAGCGGGCTTCAGCATCCTGGTCGCTTCTCTCTACGGTGTCTCTACGATGCTGGTGACGCTCGCGGAGGAAGGTGATGCGCCGGTATGGACAGGCAAGACGATGGGCCGGAAAAAGCTGCCGCTTCCTGCTCTGCTTGTGAACGCCGGAGGGATGGCTATCTCAGTCATTCTAGCGCTGCTTATGCCTCGCAGTCTGTTCGAGCATCTGGCTACTGCCGGCGGAATCGTGCTGCTCTATGTATGGATGATGATTACGCTCTCCTACCTGAAGCTTGAGCGCCCTGGAGTATGGGGGCAAGTAAAAGCCTGGGGCGCTATTCTGCTCATGGGAGCTGCGGTCGCTGGAGCACTTGCAGAGCCGTCGGGACGGCCGGGCTTCTGGGTCAGCCTGGCCATTGCGGCTGTTGTCGCCGCTGTGACGGCATTCATGAGCCGCCGCTGGAAGGCGGCAAAGCCGCAGCTTGCCGGAGTCGTGACCAAAAGCTCAAGCTCAGGAAAAGGCAGACAAGGAGGAGGAGCCGTCTGACAGGGCTTCTCCTCCTTGTCATGCTATTATTTAAGGCTTCCCTGCTCCGCCCGGTTGCCGTTCTTGAAAAACGTCCGAATAATTCTGCGCTGTGCAGGATCATCGGGGCGTGCTTCTCCTCTCAATAACTCGGCTTTCGTGGGCAACACAACTTTTTTTGTGCGATTTATCGTATAAAATATCGTCGAAACCACACTGTGTGTCGAGCAAGTTTCCGGGCTCCTTCCGTCGTTCGAAAACTCCCGGAAACCTTCTGTTTGACCTTCACCAAATGCGAGTCTCGCTTCGCTTGACTGTTGTCAAACGGGATCTGGTCATCCGAATAGTGCGCCCTAGCTAAATTTAGAGATACCTAAGTAATAACCTTTTTTACAGTGATGACACTCTCCACGCTGCTGACGCGCATGATCGGTTCCTCCTTGCGATCCCTCTGCAACTGGCTCGACTCATGGGAAGGAAACGCGAGTTTACCGCTAAGGAAAGGGCATCGCTCCAGAGAGCTGTTGTCATCCCGAAGGAAATATTGCTGCCATTCCTGATTGTCCTGCTGGCCATACCATTTCAGGGACGGATGGGCCGGGACATCGTCGTAATCGGCGAGGCGCTGCCGGATAATTTTTTTCATATTCCTTCCGAAAGGAGTGGAATCATTGATCTCCTTGAACACCCAGCGAGGCTGAAAGGCCGCAAGGAAGCAGGGAAAGGAACGGCTGCGGCGAAGCCGGTGAGCGGGTGTAGCGCAGAAGGCGAAGTAAGGCTCGCCCCCGTAGCAGAACTCCCACTCATGATGGCTCGGATCGCGGGGAATATTGGCTGGCCATGGCTTTTTATCATGCAAGGAAACGCGGCTCAGCAACTGCCAGAACCAGGCTTCATACTGTTCGGGTGTAGCGTGTCTTTCCGGGGTATGGAAAAATACAGCCAGCGAAGCATATTTTCCGGTGCTGCGCGCGATTGGCCCGTACTGTTCAAGTAGAGACGCGAGGTCGCGGGCAGCTTGCGGACTGCGGGGATCGGCAGCGAATCCATAACGCAGGCTGCCGGTCAAATACCCCTGGCGTCCAGGCACACAGGGGTAGGTATTGGCATCATCCGCGATGATGGAGCCAAAATCGCGCCAGGCCGCCTGCTCCCACGGCTCAAGCTTGCTGCCAAGCTCGTCGATTGCTCGTTTGTCATAAAGCATTGCCATTCGTCCATGCTCCTTCTTCATCCGTCGAGCCATCGTATGACGGGGAAGGAGGTTGGGTGTACGTCCCTGCCTAAGAAGCTTGCCTTTAAGCGGCGAGCTGCTGGACGGCCTTCCAGCCGAAATAAAGGCCAAAAACGACCAGCGACAGTCCGGCGGCGCCGGATATGCCTTGCAAAAGGCGACTGCTGGCGAAGCGTCGAAGCGTGCTCGCCAGCGAGGCCATTATGACATCCCAGAGCAGGATGCCGGCAAAAATTCCGGTGCTGTGCAGTAGCAGCAGCGAGAGGCCGCCCTGGCCGGAGCTTCCGGCGATGATTGAGCCGTAAATGCCGAGCCAGAAAAGGATGTTGAGCGGATTAAGCAGCGCCATTAGGAAGCCTGTACGCAAAGAGCCGAGCTTAGAGGCTGATCCGACAGCCCCTTTTTCCAGCGGGAGAGTAGAGGCGCGCAGCGTGTCGATGCCTGTGTAAACAAGCACGAAAAAGCCGAATGACCATAACAGAGTTCTCATGAACTCTGTATCCAGGAAATGAGCGACGCCGAAGTAGATCATCAGCATGTACAAGGCGTCCGCCGTCATTGCGCCTAACCCGACAAGCCAGGCATGCATGAAGCCAAAACGGGCTCCCTTGTCCAGCTGAGCCGCATTGATCGGACCGATCGGAGCGCTGAGTGCCAGACCGAGCACGACATAGGTTAAAAAAGAATTCATCTTCATCCCTCCGCATGCTTGTTCACGCCACATTGTATTCCGGGGTCGTCCTTTCTAATACACTTCGACGCGGATCGGAGTGCAGACGTACCCGTTACATTCGCTCTCGGAGCAGGGGCAGGCGGAAATCGCGCAGATTAAATCCATTTCAGCACGCAATTCGATGGAATCGCCGGGACGGGATACCGGCCGTTTGACCGTGATGCTTCCGTCCACGCCGATCACGGTATTCATGAACAAATTGAACGGATAATGCTGATCGGGCTCGGAAAGGCCGAATTCGGCAAGCGCCAGGCTCAGATTGTCATGGCAGCTGGGATGTTTTTTTTTATCGTACAGCAGTTCGTACATTTCGCTCCGGCAAGCGGCATTGATAAAGTCGTGCACACCGCAGTCATCCTTAAGCACGGTGAGAATCGGCCGATACTTGTTGGAGTAGAGAATATCTCCGGGGACAACCTTCATTTTATGCAAGGCATCCATCGTCACATTGGGATCGATCCTTTCGGTAGGGTCATCCGCTCGGTACACGACAAAATCAGCCACCTGCTCCCCGCTCACATCCGTGACGCGTATCGTCTGTCCTTTTGCCGCACGGAAGCCAAAGCCTTTCATGGCCGGCACGATTCGGTCCAGCTTGTCCATCTTTGTTTAGCCCCCTGTCTAATCGGTTGTTATATCAGTATGGCTGGTCGCAGGCATCGTCATGCGATAATGGCTACTTCGGCTGCTTCGAAAACGGGAAGCTTGCTTCAGTTGGTTGTGCGGAGTTGGTTCGGCATGCTATCCTGCTTGATGACCGGTAAGACTTGAACATCAGGATCTGATATGCAAAGGGGACTTCCATAATGAGCAAAGGCGAGTTTATGGGGCCGGATCGCCAGGCCTGGCTGGACAGCTTCCAGTTTTCCATTCCGCTGAAAATACGCTATTGCGAGACGGATATGCTGGGACATGTAAATAATGTAAGTTATTTTATGTATTTTGAGCAGGGAAGAATAGAGTACTTCGAGAATTTGAATCTTACAGAGGATTTGTTCAGCGACAAGACGGTGTCCGTCGTAGCGGATCTAGAGTGCCAGTATTTGGCTCAGATCTATTTGAAGGATAAGCTGCGTCTCCATGTCAAAATAGCCCGGCTAGGCCGCTCTTCCATCGATATCCACTATGCATTGACGGTGGAAGATCAGCTGAAGGCGGCAGGCCGGGGAGCAGTTGTGCTTATCAATACGGCCAGCGGCCGGTCCACCGAAATACCTGAGCATGCTCGCGAAGCGATCCAGCAGTACGAGGGTCGGCAGTTGGAGCAGTAGCCAGCCTTTAGTCCAGGTGAAGGAATAGGCTGTAGTCGGTAGCCGCTCGGCGCTTGACAGGGTAAGCTTTTCTTCAGAGATATTATTACATCATGTGGCGGATGAAGCGCATAGGCAGACTATTTCCCCGCTCAGCGCCGTATGTATAATGTATTGAGGAGCTTGTCTGGCCTGCTGGGTTGTACGTGTATAGCAGGAAGATGAAGCTAGAGGAGGAAGCAGACGTGTGTGCGAGGGGACAGCAACGAATCCTAGTCCTGACCGGAACGCTAGGAGAGGGTCATAACCAGGCAGCGCGCGCGATTGCGGAGGCAGCAGCAGGAGCTGCCCCGGACGCTGAGGTACGGGTTGTGGATTATATGAAATGGACGCATCCCAAGCTCCATTCGGTCAGCAGGTTCTGCTACATGCAGGGAATCAAGGGGTTACCGTTGGTATACGGCTATCTGTACCGTGCGACTAGAGAGGAGAATCGTTTATCCTCGCTGTTCAAGCAGCTTAGAACCTTCCGCACGCAGCGGATGCTGCAGCTGCTGGAGGAGTTGCAGCCAACGGTCGTTGTGAGCACCTTTCCGGCAGCAGCTGCAGCGATGTCCTACCTGAAACAAAATTGGCTTACCAGAGTACCGTCTGTAACCGTGCTAACTGATTACGCGCGTCACAGCTACTGGATCCATCCTGGCACCGATCGTTATATCGTTGGGGCGGAGCCGCTTCGTCAGGCTTTGATCGCGCAAGGCGTGTCACCGGGACGAGTGGTGGCAACGGGAATTCCGGTGCGATCCCAGTTCGGCAAGGCCTACGACCGCAAGGCGTTGTGCCATAAGCATGGGCTCGATGAGTCCTTGCCGTCGATTTTGGTCATGGGCGGTGGGGATGGACTGATCGGGCGCAGCATAATGCGTTTACTGGAGGAGTCGTCGGTATTGCCACGAGCCCAGTTCATCATCGTATGCGGCCATAATGATCGCTTGCGCCGCCAGCTACAGGAACGTCTGGCAGGGATCGAGGGACATCATCGCGTGCTGCTGACAGGCTACGTGCCTTACGTGCACGAATTGATGGCGGCTGCTGATGTCATGGTGACTAAGCCGGGCGGACTTACCGTGTCCGAGGCGCTTTCACAGGAGCTGCCGATGATTTTGTTCAAGCCGATCCCGGGCCAAGAACAAGAGAACTCCGCTTATCTGGCGGGACTAGGCGCCGCTTTGGAAGCAGGCAGCCGTAATGAGCTGCTGGAGCGGCTGCGCCAGGTGTTAGCCCATTCCTCGCTGCGCGCGCGGCTGCGCCGCAACGCGGCTCGGCACAAACCCGTCGAGGGTGCCCGCCGTGCGCTGCAAGCGATTCTGGAACTGCACGCGACAGGCGGAACAGCGTTGCAGGTCCAGGTACAGGCCATGGGAGCATCCCCTGCTCCGGCTGTAGTGGGTGACACAGTTACAGTGGCGGCAGCCGCGGTTGCTGCGGCGAATGGAGCCGCGGTGCTGCGAGCTCCGCGCAGCCAGCCTGATACGGCCAATGTTTTACCTTTTTAAAAAGTCGATCTCATGTGATCGATTTTTTTTTGTCTTTTTTAGCGTAATCCTACTGTCGAATAAACCTACTTAATCTTCCAGATATAAAATTATATTTGACAGACTTTTTACCTGCTTGGACGCAATTACCCATAACAATAGGACTAGTAGATCAGAATAATAGGAGGTTTTCTCGACAAAAAGCGGGCTTCATACCATGAAGTCAATAGGACTAATGTGCAAAAAAGAGTAGGATATGCTACTTAGATCATATTGACTAGGTTCCTATGATCATTTTATAATTGCCGTGTACAAATGTTGGTAATTGTAGATTTTTACTGGAATAATGATAATGCCGTCGAGAAGGAGCCGGATGCATGGTATATGATGGGATCCTGCTAGGGCTAATTGTAGGGTTTATCCGGGCTGGTTGGAAGAATGGCCTGATTGCTTTATCCAATATCAAGATTCGATATGGATGGGTTTTCCCGGTTTTGTTGCTTGTCCAGTTTCTTCTTTTCTACCTTCAAGGTGTAAATTCTTTCATCGCTTCCATTAGTAGTTCATTTTTCATGGTAATTTACGTTGTAGGTCTAGTGCTGTTGTGGCTGAATCGTTCTCAGAGAGGTTTCGGAATGTTATTCGCTGGCGTGTTCCTGAATTTTTTGGTCATGCTTGTCAATGGGGGGCGCATGCCGGTTTCGCTGGATGCAGCATCGGTATTAACTCCCGCGGACGTTGAGATGCTCAAGTCTGGAGAAGTATGGTTTAAGCACCAATTACTTGATGATCAGACGAGGCTGTCCTTTCTAGGAGATATCATTCCTCTTGGTCCACCCTATCCGCGAAAACAAGCAATAAGCCTGGGCGATGTACTGATGAATATAGGGATCTTCTTCTATTTGCAAAACGTGATGCTGAGTTTTAAAGACACAGAAAATAAGCTCGAAGCACAAAAAGCCTGACCTCTAGAAAATTGAGTAGACTCCCGAAAGGAGGTGAGGGGCATGAAAAAAGTAAACGTTAAAGTTCTTCTTTTCAATATTGCCGTTGTCGCTTCCGCAGCAATCGCTTTGACTTCCGGCCTGCGTGTATACTAATAGCCTATTTAGAAAAAGAAGCAGTCTCATACTGTTTCTTTTTCCTTTTATATTCAACGATTTTATTCAGGGGAGACTAGAATGGGAATGTCCACTCGCCTTAGAAAAATCATAGCGCCGGTTAATAGTTACCTTCTACTAGTTTTCATATTAGGTATCACGCTGGTTTGCGCATACAACTACCCATTCGATCTTAATTACTCACCATTAGAGTGGACGATGATTTACTCCATGATTGGCTGTACCGTCCTCTTAGACCACTATACCTTTCGTCTGCCTCCCGAAGGGCATACACAGTCGATGGACTCTACAATATTTCTCGCAGCAACTTTTGTTTATGGAGCCAAAGTGTCATTGCTAGTTCTTTTCATTAGTTCTATTTTTATTATTTTCATTCGCAAAGAAGTAGCATGGTGGAAACATCTGCTTAACTTTTCCGTTTATACTACGATGATTTTTAGTGCGGATAAGGTATATAAGCTACTTGGCGGCGAGGTTGGACAGTTTAGTACAAGTTTTCTGCCTGCATATGTTTTATCGCTCGCAGCTTATTTCAGCGCTAACGTTGTATTTGTGGGAATTTATTATTTTCTCTTATATAAAGGGAGACTAGTGGGAATTCTACGATTGTTTTTAAAAGAAGTTTTGTTTGCATATTTAAGCATCTTACTGCTTTCCATGGTATTGGTTGTTTTAGTAATAAATACTCATATTTTTGGTCTATTTCTTTTTCTTATTATTGCAGTGTTGCTCTCCCATGTTTTCAAGCAGCTATTCTTCATGTACCACGAAATAAATGACAAGGCAAATAAAGACCAGCGTACCGGACTGTTTAATCATAGTTATCTGGAAGAGAAGCTGGATGAATATATTAAGCTTCATCGCGAGGAAGGCCAAGCGTTCTCCTTTGCCATGCTGGATTTGGACGACTTCAAAAAGTACAACGACCTGCACGGACATCCCCAAGGAGATAACCTCTTGAGTTTCGTTGGCTCTATCATCAAAGAAGAATGCCAATCCCATGAGTTCGTCTGCGCCCGTTACGGGGGCGAGGAATTTGCCGTCATCATGCCGGGACTGGACAAGAATAAAGCCCGGACGTTCATCAATCAGCTGCGCAAAAGGATTAACAACTCTCCTTTTGATGGGGTAGACGTTTTGCCTCATGGTTGTATCTCCTTCTCTGCAGGCGTTATGGAAATGAACTCAGACACGTTCGAGAAATCACAGCTTGTAGGTTTTTCCGACCGTGCTATGTACATTTCAAAATCCAAAGGCAAAAATATGGTCACCATATATGGCGAGCAGACCTATTTGCCACAGCTTTTCGAGCATGAGATCAATGAGCTTGAGCAGCAGATTCGGGTGTTCCTATCCAAAGATGTCTACACCTTTAAGCATTCCAAGCGTGTCTATTCATATGCGGTAGATATGGCAGAGGTGCTCGACCTGTGCGAAGAAGAGCGGAGGATGCTTATTCTCGGCGCATTGATTCATGATATCGGTAAGCTGGAAGTGCCGCGCGAAGTGCTGAACAAGCGTACCAAGCTGACCAGCGATGAATGGGAGCTTATTAAAAAGCATGTGACTTTTGGCAAGGAATTTCTTCTGGCGACGGGCAAATACGCCGATCTTGTGCCGCTAGTGGAGCTGCATCATGAACGTTATGATGGCAACGGTTATCCGCATGCTCTTAAGGGGACGGAGATTCCGCGCTTGGCTCGCATGCTATGTATCATCGATTCCTTTGATGCGATGACAACCGAGCGTCCTTATCAGCGCACCAAGTCCTTCCATGAAGCGCTGGATGAAATGAGACGTTGTACGGGCAGCCAATTCGACCCCGAGCTTGTCGTTCCATTCATCCGTTATATAGAAGGACGTATCGAGCAAGGCGATATTCCCGAAGAGGCTCTGCAGGCGATGGAGCAGCAACAGAATCAGGAAGTTTAAGCCAATAGATAAAGCCGGCTCGCTAAAGAGTCGGCTTTATTTTGTTTCTAGTAAATAGAAGGTGGCCAGAGTTGACGTTCTGTTGCTCCTGAGGAGATAATCGTAGCAATTGTAAACTTGTACGAAAGGCGGCTGGACAACGACTTATGGGCAAGCCGGACAAAGTATTACTGAAAATACAGGAAGTGACGGAGCGCCGCCGAATCGTCGGGATGGCTTGCGCTTTTCTCATTCGCGGCCGTGTCGTTTGGAAGGGGAACGTCGGCCAAGCCGACATTGAAAGAAAGCTTCCCGTCACTGACAAAACGATTTTTCGCATTGCTTCCATTTCTAAAACGGTTACGGCGGTCGCTTTGCTGCAACTGGTAGAGCAAGGACGGTGTAGTCTGGATGACGATGTCGGGCGGCTGCTTGGTCTGCCGCTGCGTCATCCGCTCTACCGGGAAGAGTCAATCAAGCTCCGCAATCTGATGACCCATACGAGCGGACTGCGGGATGAATACAAGGCGTTCGCCGCCGCATCACGCCAGGAGCCGATGCTTCCATTATCGGAGCTGCTAATGCCCGGAGGGGGCTGGCAGCCGACCAAGCTTTGGGGGGACAAGCCGCCGGGTGATCCGACTGGTTATGCATACTCCAATCTTGGTGCTATCGTGATGGCGACGATTGTGGAACGACTGAGCGGCGAGCGATTCGACCGGTACTGCCGCAAACATTTGCTCTTGCCGCTTGGCATGACTGATTCCAGCTTCAATTTGGACGATATCGATGATCCCAATCGGCTGGCTGTTCTATACGAGCGGGATTCTGCCACGGGCCAGTACAGGGCCGCTGCCGATGCTGACCGGGGCGTTCGTCCTGATCCTCTTGACCTTCGCGAGTATGTGCCCGGTGTGAACGGCTCGCTTTTCGAGCCTCAAGGCGGACTGCGGACGACGATTACGGATCTGTCTCGCTGGCTAGAGCTGTTGGCTGGTCGGGGCGAGCGGAATGGCGTACGTCTGCTGCAGGCGCGTACGGTTCAAAATATGCTGAGTCAGCACTGGAAGCGGGAGCCGCAGGAAGGCTTTTATCGCGAGAGCGGCCTGCAGCTGCAGCGGACGCGTGATCTTTTTCCAGGACGTCTGATGGTTGGTCAAGCAGGGCATGCTTACGGTTTGCGCAGCGGGATGTACTTCGAGCCCGACACTGGCATGGGCATTGTGTATGCGATGAACGGCCTGGACGACGCCAAGGATGGCCATGTGTTCACGGCTGCGGAGAGGGAGCTTACGGCGGCCATGACCGAGATTTTTCTGAAGAAGAAATAGGGATGGATCTTCGTGATGCGCAGTCGTCGCTGAACAATAACGACCGGGAAGGGTGGGCACGACCCACTTCCGGTATAGGGATTTTTTAAAACCCAGCAAATGCGGTCAGTCACCTGGCTCGCTTTTGCTAGGTTTTTTAGCGTTCTCACTCCCTCAACCCCCTAGTGAGAAATGGAGGAGATTTAGGTGTAAAGCAATTAGATCGAGCCAATCTGAAAGGAGGGGCTGACGAATATAGCCTCCTATATCGTGCAGGGATTTATTTCCATGATTTTTACATGAGGAGACGCATTGGATGCAATACATAGGCTTTGGAAAGCTGAACGGGATAAGTATAGGCTGCGGAAACTGTGTTTTACAGGAACCTGCAAGGCGTATGGCGAATTCAAGCTTTAGGGAATAAAGCTTATGAAGCTGAAGCTTATCTGGCATAGAGCATGTTGAATGCAAAGTTCATTCAGCATGAAGCATGACGAATTCAATTTTGAAGGAGGCATGGCACATGACCGAGGTAAGCTTAAAGAAAGCGCGCGTCGCTGTGAACGTGGCAGGGGTATGGACCGGTCCAGGTTATGCCAGGGAGCTGGACGCTCCGGCGTTGGCATCACCGGCAGATGTGCGCGGTTGGCTCGGAAGCATGCCGTATGAGCAGCGGCTTGATCTCAGCGAGGGAAACCGACTACAAACTCAACTGCTGCTCCGTGAGCAGGTGCTCGTGGCTGCGGAGCAGGATGGTTGGGCGCAGATTTACGCACCTTCTCAGCGCACGCGCAAGGAGCCGCTTGGTTACCGGGGCTGGATGCCTTTGGCTCAGTTGGTTTTTGAGCCAGCGGCTGCTTCGCTTGCCGACTTCGTCTCAGCCGAGGACCTGTATGCTGGCCCGGGTAAAGTTGAGGAAGTACAGGTAGGCTCAAGTGCAGCCGAGGCGTTGCTTGCAGGATCGGGTACAGGCGAGCCGTTGCATGCAAGCATAGGCATAGGCATAGGCACAGTTGAAGAGCTACTATCAGACTCGGGCGCTGCTGAGCCGTTGCAGGTAGAATCAGATACAGCTGACGCGTTGCTGGCCGTAGTCACAGCTGAAAGCGCATGGTTGCATCGCGGCGCTATGGAAGACGACTGCGAGCCACAGCCTTGGCTGGAGCTGAGCTATCTCACTGCGCTCCCTGTTCTGACAGGGCTGGGAGAGTGGGTACAGGTTCAACTTCCTCAAGGAGGCAGCGGTCTGCTGCGCAGCTCCGAAGTGAGCCAGCGGCGGCAGGTTCTCGGAGCTGCTGTGTCTTCTGCGAACGGACGCCATTCCGGGCGCATCATTGTCGAGGAGGCGAAGCGCTACCTCGGTCTGCCTTATTTGTGGGGCGGCGTCTCCTCTTTTGGCTATGACTGCTCGGGTCTTGTTTATAGCATGCACTTGGCTGCCGGCTTCCTCATTCCACGTGACGCTGCTGACCAGGCTCTGGAGGGAATATCGGTGGAGCGAGAAGATCTGACTCCGGGCGACCTGCTGTTCTTCGCCTATGAGGAGGGTAAAGGACGCATCCATCATGTCGGCATTTGTGCCGGCGGCGGGCGAATGGTCCATTCTCCACGTACAGGCCGCTGCGTTGAGCTCGTAAAGTTTGACGAAAGCTACGAACTTTACCGAGAACATTGCGCCACACGCCGCTATTGGAGATGAACAGGCAAGCGACTTTGCCGAAAGAACAGTCTGTAAGCACAGCGTGTAAGAACAGTCTGTAAGTACAGTCTGTAAGTCTGCAGAAATAGTCTTCCGGTCTGCAAAAATAGTCTGCTAGTCTGGCCTGGAAGGCGGGCCTGCAAGCTCTGTCCGAAAGCTTGTCTTTCCTGCACTCGAGCTTCGACTGTCTACTGGAAGCCCGTTTTGTCGCTGATGCGGCATGCGGGTTTATGGTTTGGTTCCAAGGCGAAGAGGAGTAGAGCGAGGAAGTTCGTTTCCATTAGCTGATATCGGATAATGAATCGTCAAAGAGTTAGAGTGGAGGGGAAAATCCGAGCAATTCGCACGCGAGAAACGAAGATCCCCTTACAACTAGCTGGACTAAATCGCGGGAGACCGTAACGAAACTCAAAAGCGCTATTTGGCCGAATTGGATACGATTGAGATTGTAACGAAACTGAGACGCGTTATTCCTCGTTAAAATCGAATTTTTTGAATACTCGGTCTGACCTGCTCGGGATATGTTCCCGCGATAACTAACTACAATGAACCATTCAGAAGTTAGCAAACGACTACATCCAAGTTCCATCAAGAGACGGATAAGCAGCTAGCATAAAGACGAATAAGCACACAGACGGATTAGCAATATATAATCCTTTCTTGCAGCACCCCTATACCTACATACGGAGTATGCTGAGTACGCCCGCCACCTGCGAAGTTTTTGGAGTTCCTCTGCAATCCCGCCCCTATCTATCAGTACCCATAACCCCGCGCTACTTACATTCCGAAGCCATCACTAAATAGTTTTAATCGTTGTTTACCTTGTTTCCATAGGTTTATTCTTCCATGCTAGAAGGTAGCGAAAAGATTACCCCAAGTTCAGACTGACTGGAGATGAGAGAATATGGAACCCCCAATCAACTCTGTATTGCCAAAGGCAAGAGAAATCGCCACTAAGGCGGCAAGAGAGGCAGGCGCGCTGGCGCGGGATTATTTTACGAAGGACAAGCAGATCGTGGAAAAGGGAGAGGATGGTGATCTGGTCACGATAGCGGATACGCTTGCTGAGGAGATCATTATTAGCCATATTCTTGGAGCATTCCCGGATCATGCGATTCGCAGTGAGGAAACCGGCTGGAGGGGCGTGGAGGGAGACTGGCTGTGGCTGGTCGATCCGCTGGACGGCACGAACAACTACGCAATTGGTCTGCCGGTATATGGGGTGTCTATTACACTTCTATACCGCAAGGAGCCTGTACTTGGCGTCATCTGTGACTCGCATTTGGACCTGCTCTATGTTGCTGAAAAAGGAAAAGGAGCGGAGTGCAACGGCCTCCCGATTTCCATTCGGCGGAGCCCTACAGTCCCGAGGATGACCGTTGGTTGGATTCAAGGGCATGTCGTCGGCAAAGATAAACGAGTCCTCGCGTTGAAGCATCATCTTGAAGGAAGCTTCAAACGGGTGCTGCGCCTATGGGCGCCTGCCATTCAGTGGTGTATGCTCGCACGCGGCGATTTGGATGCAATGGTGCTGTACAATTCGGAGGGCGACGATCTGTATGCAGGTTTGCTGCTTGCTCGCGAGGCGGGTGCTGTGGTAACCGACTTTAGCGGAGAGCCTTTTATCGGCATGAACCCCGAACCGTACCTGATCGCCTCTCATCCGGACCATATCCAGGAGCTAATTAGTTTGGTTGATCAGGGTCTGTCCGCTACATAATGACTTCACTAATCAGCTTTTTCTCTGATTCCCTTCGTATGAAGGTTTCTTTTTATGAAACTTTTACGGTTTTGGAGCGAACGTTTACCGCAATTTGACTGGTCATCCTCTATTGTTGTTTCTAAAGGGTACATATGGAGGATGAAACATGATCAGAAATTCCAGAACTCGTTCGAAAGCTGAGGAAGATGACCCCCGATTGCTCGTAAAAAAACGCCTGACGGCTGTACCAGCTCTAACTGTACCCGTTCTATCTGCCCGGGTTACGCTTTCAGCCATGCCTCCGGCCGTGCGACCAGCCACGCCACCGGTCACGACTCCAGCCACGCCTCAAGCGAAACTCTCTGCTACGCCACCGACCACGCCCATGGCTACGCCACCTGCAGCGTCTCCGCCTGTGCCCGAGGCGCAGCCATCTGAGATGCTGCCGCTCACAGGTATGCAGATTTATTTGCTGGACCGCTATCATGGAATCGGCGCTGACCGGCAGCTCTGTCGTTACGCCGTACTGCAGCTGAGCTGCGGAATTTGCGACGGGTGGAGCGAGGAGCTTGTCGCCGTAGGCGGGGAGTCCTTTGATTTGATCCGCTGGGCATGCTGTCTACAGCCGCTGCGCCGGATGACGATGGAGCAGGCATGGCAAACAGCATGGAAATACCGAAGCCGATGGGGAGAGGCTCGCAGCCATTTGGTGCTGTCGGCGTTGTTGGAGCTGGAAAGTAAGCTGGATAAACCACTCCAAATCGGACCGGTTGATCAGCGCCGGGCATTCGATAGGCAGTCTGACTGGCTGAATCGGCTTCCGAGCGAGCCTGATTCAGATGAACTCTTTAAGCGAGCGACGGCCTATTTTGATATTTTATAAACATGCAATTATAGCTGCTCGTAGGCTCGCTGTCATAATCGTTAATAGTCCCGCTAGTAGACTCACTCATAATAATCCCACTCATAGTCCCACTCAAAATCCGACTCATAGTCCCGCTAGAAATAGCCATGACCTTAAAGGAGATGTGCTGAACATGCGATCTGAAAAGGAAATGATGGAGCTATTCCTGGAAACTGCCCGCACAGATGCCCGTATTAGGGCGGCTACGCTTGAAGGCTCACGGACGAATCCGAACGTGCCGCGCGATCTGTTTCAAGATTACGATATCAGCTATCTGGTGTCGGAGTTGGAGTCTTTCAAGGCTGATTCCAGCTGGATCGACCGTTTTGGAGAGCGGCTGCTGCTGCAAACACCGGAGGCGATGGAGCTTTTCCCGGCTGAGCTTGGACGGCGTTTTTCTTATCTTATTTTATTCGAGGATGGCAACAAGTTGGATCTGACGCTCATACCGGCCGATGAGGCGGAAGTTTACGTCACAGAAGACAAGCTGATGCAGGTGCTGCTTGATAAGGACGGCCTGTTCCCGAACGTTTCTCCCTCGACGGATGAGGATTATCACGTACAGAGACCGTCCGAGGCATTGTTTAGTGATTGTCGCAACGAGTTCTGGATGACATCTACTTACGTGGCAAAAGGGCTGTGGAGACGGGAAATTCTTTTTGCGCTGGACCATCTCAATGAAATTATGCGCCCGATGCTGTTGCAAATGCTAGAGTGGAAGGTCGGCTTTGAAACGGGATTCTCTCTAAGCGTTGGCAAAAACCGCAAATACTTGGAGAGCTGCGTCTCCGCAGACACCTGGGATGGGCTGATGCAGACTTATCCGGGTTCCTCCTACGTAGAAATTTGGGAGGCGTTGTTCGCGGCCGCCAAGCTGTTCCGTGAGACCGGGGAGGAGGTAGCTCGGCATCTTGGCTGCCCTTATCCGACTAGTGAGGATGAGCGGATGACCGAATATCTTCGTCAGGTGGTGGAGCTTCCCCGGGAGGCGCAATCGTTTCCCCGTTAGTTCCTCTAGTCCATCTTATAGATGCTGCTGACTGCCGTTGCCCAATCGCCAAAAAGAAGAGGAAATCCAGTCGGCTCCAGCCGATAGACTTCCTCTTCTTCATTAATCTTTAACCCTTAATTCCCTGTGATAGGCACATCATTACGAATCCTGATCAGGGAATCAGCTCCAATTCAATCGGTTTAAGCACATAACCTGGATAATCCGATATCGTGAACGTCAGCGGCTGTGGATATTTTTTGCGAAGAATCGGATAGTACGTGGATGATTTGTTTTCACTCGGGATACTCACGCTGCTTGTGAATAGTCCCTTCACCTCAGCAAGAGCATGAACCGTCCCGTTGGCATCCGTAAAATCATTGGAGAGGATATTGATTCCCCTCCGGAGTTGATCAATCTCATCTAAGCCAGTAAGAGTTATTGCAAAGGTGCTGAAGTCATCCCCGTCCGTCTGGAATCTAGGGTCGACGGTGCCAAGCGACAACCTGTCATCCGACGCTTCCAACATTATATTTTTTTCTAAGTCCACAACAACCTTTTGATCCTTCTCAAACATAAACAATCCATCGGCAAGCAGCGTCAGCCGTTTCGGTTTCTGAAAGTAGCCATTTTTGAAAAATAAACTCATTTCGTCACCGGTAAAGGTGATGCCGCTCAGCCATGATCGGCCGGAGTCATCCTGCAGTCTGAGATTAACGAAGCCTGGGATTTCCTTCGTATTGGCTTTATCTTTTCGAACGATGAGCTCCATAATCAACGGGGATTGGCGGGCTCTCACTACATGCAGCTTCTGACCGTCAATCTCGATCGTTTGGTTAATCTCATACTTGCGTGTCATGCCTGCAAAGCGATTCTGATCAATTACGAGATCGAACTCCAACGTTGTTCCATTCTGCAAAGCCAGAAACCGGACTTTGGAAGGCATTTTTTCTCCATGGTCTAGAAGGAGATCAATGTAATCTTCATTCCCGCTAGATTGCAATTGTGCATTATCGGTAAAGACATGATCGGTCGTTAGAGCGCCACCCAAGCTTTTGCCGTGTTCGTCGTAGAGATCGAAGCGAAGACCGCCATCATAACCACCGCTCATATTCGTACTGTAAAAAATAACGAGCCGCCGCTCATCGGCGATCAGTGCTTCGACGGTCAGTCGTTTGCCGTCTTTCTCCACGGTTTGACCGATCCGCTGCAGCAGATTTTGATCGATAGAGCTAATAAGGGCGGTGTCCTCGTTGATCAACTTGAGAAAAATGTTAAAACTCGGAATGCGCTGCAGCGCCTCGGCAAAGGCGGGGGAAACTTTGGCCGCTCCGGCCGTCAGCACCATCAGTCCGACCAGTGCAGCCGCGATGCCGAGGCTGAGCCGTTTGCGGCGGCGAGGCACGACTTGCCGTTTGCCCCGCTCCAGGCCGGTGCGGATGGCTGCTTTAAGCCGTTCGTCATCAATTGGCTGAACGACGGTGTTAGTTTCGTTTTCCATGCTGCTCCTCCTTTCTCGGCGCTGGTGCCGAGAGCTGTTCTCGAAGCTGCTTCAGTGCTTTGTGGAGCCAGGTTTTGATCGTACCGGGCGGCTTCTCCAGCGCTTCTGCAATATCCGCCAGCGTCATGTCCCGCCCGTACTTGAGCTGGACAACGTCCCGATAGGGAGGCTCCAAGGACTCAATCAGCGCATCCATGTCCAGCCGTCCGGCTGTTTGCTCCGCTTCGTCCATACTGCCCTTTGCGTCGAAGCGCTCTGCTCCTAACTGTTCAAGCTGTTCGTCAACGCGACCATTTGGGGGCTGCCGTTTGCGCCGGGACAGCTCATCCGTGCAAACACGGAGCAAGATCCTCACGAGCCAAGTGCTCATGAACTCCGGCTGGCGCAAATCACGCCGTTTCAGCCAGGCACGGCATACCGTCTCCTGGATCGCCTCCAGAACGTCAGCCTCATTATGCAGGCAAGCGGCCGCGATTCGGCTCATGCGATGCCGTTCCGCATCCATTAACGCGAGGAACGCTTCCTCATCACCGTTAACTGCTTTGGCAGCCAGCTTCTTTTTGTCGATATGCTCCAGGTTGTCCATAGACTCTCCTTTTGCTTGCTGCTCAAAATGAATCGCTAAAAATGTTTAATTTTCCCACCACCTATTAGACCCGCAACGGACAGAAACGGTTTTTTCAAAAGAATTTCTCCGTTAACTTTTCAGAAGAATTTCCCATTTATCATGAGAGTTTATTCATAGAAACGCCTTCATGCTGGCCCTAATCGCCCGGCCTTTGTTATACTATCCTCGAATCTAGCAAATACTGCTAACAATAGAGTCTAGCAGATCGGGAACTGTCCCTGCAGCTGGAAGGAAGGAGCACGGGAACATGAAACTGGTCATAGAGCCGGATGCGGCGCGCTGGTATAAGCAGGAGTTAGGGTTAGTCGAGGGCGATCAGCTACGCGTCTTTGTACGTCTGGGAGGATGCGGCAGCGTGCAGCCGGGACTATCCCTCGGCATCATGAAGGATGAATCCCGATCCCCGGGACTCCGGGAAGTGGCGGAAGGGCTGGTCTTTTTCATGGAAGAGGATCAGCTATGGTATTTGGATGGCAAGGAGCTTCATCTCATTTACGACGCCTTAGAGCAGGAAGCGGTGCTTGAAGTCACGGATAAGCGAGAAGGAGGACAGGAATGATTCGTAAACTATCACTGTTGTTGTTGGCGGCTATGCTGCTGCTTCCTGCTTGGCAGGATCGTCCGGCGGCTGAAGCCGCTGCGGCAAGCTACAAGGTTGGGACCAAATCGCTCGCAGTACATAAAGATGCGGACAGCCGATCGACCGTAAAGGGTTATTTGAAGCAAGGGACAGTTGTGCAAGTGTCGGAAGAAAAGTATGGCTGGGCTCAAGTTAGTGGAAACGGGATTAAGGGATGGGCGGCCGCGCATTATCTCGTAGAAGCTTCCTCCTCTTCCGGCAATAAAGGTGGAGCTGAAAACTTAAATCAGACGTCGACCGAAGTATGGAACGAGGTTTCTGGCAGCGGAGTCCGACTGCGCAGCGGTCCAGGCGCCGGCTACGACATCATTGGAAGCGTGACGACCGGGGACCTGGTCAAACGGCTCAAAAAGCAAGGGAATTGGAGCCGCGTTACAACTGAATCCGGCCAGACAGGGTGGATGAGCAGCCAGTATGTGGGCAACAGCGTATCGAAGAGCTCCGGCAAAGGTCTCGGCCCGACAGCTGCTTCCTCTTCGCGAGGTAGTTTGCAGGGCAAGCTCATTGCTGTTGACCCTGGGCATGGAGGCAGCGACCCAGGTATGATCGGCAAGACGCATAGTACGGAAGAAAAAGATCTCACTCTCAACACTTCGCTGATGCTCGTCGATGAGCTGCGCGAACGCGGCGCGCGTGTTGTAATGACGAGGAACGAGGACGACGAGAAGCCGGCCCTGTCCGAACGGGTCAAGACGGCTGGTGGGGCGGACGCCTTCGTCAGCGTTCACTATAATTCCGCGACGAACAAGGCTAGCGGCTCACTCGTGTTTTATTACTCCAAAAGCAAAGACGCTCCGCTCGCTCGAGCGGTGGAAGCGGAGTTGCAGGGGCTGAGCCTGCGCAGCAATGGCATCTCCTTCGGGGACTATCATGTGCTGCGGGAGAACCGCCTGCCATCGGTTTTGGTGGAGCTGGGCTTCTTAAGCAACAAGAAGGACGAGGAAGAAGTGCGTAACTCCAGCTATCAGCGGTCTGCGGCTAGGGCGATCGCGGAGGGGCTGCAAAATTATTTTTCGCGGCAGTCTGACTGATACATGTTATTAGAGTGGTAGGAAAGAAGGAAATTCGGCATGATCTACATCATACTGGGGCTTCAAGTCTTCATCCTGGCTGGACTAGCATTGCTGCTCATGAATCGGCGAGGCGACGGCCGAGGCTCGCAGGCGGCATTGGTGCTTGAGCTGCGGGCTGAACTGGATCGGCTGCGCGGCGAGCTGCGCAGGGACAGCGCAGAACAGGCTGGCCAGACGCGCCAAGAGGCGGCGGCCTCGGATCGGCAAAGCCGTGAGGAGCTCGCGGCGGCGCTGAATGCGACGAACCGTATGCTGATGGGCAATATGAACGATATGGCGCAGCAGCAAAAACATCTGCTGGACCATTTTTCCGAGCGGCTCGGTGAGCTGGCTCGGGTGAATGAGACGAAGCTGGAGCTAATGCGCGGTACGGTAGAGGAGAAGCTGCGCCAACTGCAGGAGGACAATGGCCTTAAGTTAGAGCAGATGCGCGCAACGGTGGACGAGAAGCTGCATGCCACGCTGGAGCAGCGGCTCGGTGAGTCGTTCAAGCTCGTTAGCGAGCGGCTAGAACTGGTGCATCAGGGACTCGGCGAGATGAAAAATCTGGCCAGCGGCGTCGGTGACCTGCGCAAGGTACTGACCAACGTCAAGACGCGCGGTACGCTCGGCGAAATCCAGCTCGGCAACTTGCTGGAGCAGACTCTGACCGTGGAACAGTACGAGCGCAACGCCGCTACGAAGCGCGGCAGCAGCGAACGGGTAGAATTTGCGGTCCGCATTCCCGACAAGCATAATCCCAAGCAGTGGCTGTATCTTCCGATCGACTCGAAGTTTCCGATTGAGGATTATCAGCGGCTGCTCGACGCCTTGGATGCGGATGATCACGCTGCTGCGGCCGATTGCTCGAAACAACTGGATGCACGTATCAAGCAAGAGGCGAAGAGTATTCAGAGCAAGTACATCGATCCGCCGAATACGACCGATTTCGGTATTATGTTCTTGCCAGTGGAGGGACTGTTCGCAGAGGTACTGCGGCGGCCTGGCCTATGGGAGCAGGTACAGCGTGAGTATCGGGTTATTATCGCTGGGCCGACTACGCTGACTGCGCTGCTGAACAGCCTGCAGATGGGCTTCCAGACGCTGGCAATCCAGCAGCGGTCCAGCGAGGTATGGCAGGTACTCGGCGCGGTGAAGACGGAGTTTGGCAAGTTCGGTGAGCTGCTGGACAAAACGCAGAAAAAGCTTCAGGAAGCCAGCAACTCCATCGATGCTGCCTCGGTTCGCTCCCGCGCGATCGAGCGCAAGCTGCGTAAGGTGCAGGAGCTGCCGGCTGGAGAGACGCAGGATTTGCTGCTGGAAGCTGCTGGAGACTGAGGTCAGCAGCCGGGGACGGAAGGAGCAGCAGTATTGGCTGGTATTGTGAATTTGCTCGCGACGGGATACCGGGCGCATGAGCTGAATATTTTTTCGCAGAAGCATGAGGCGATTCCTTTCATCAAGGCGGCGGTGACGAGCCGGCTCGTGCCGCTGCTGGATGACGGACTGGAGTGGCTGTTGTCTCCGGGGGCAATCGGTTTTGACTTATGGGCGGTAGAAGCAGCACTGGAGCTGAAGCGGGATTATCCGCAGCTCAAAATATCAATTCTGACCGCTTACGCCAATGTGGACGAGAAATGGAAAGAAGACCGTAAGCTCTATTATGAAGGGCTGCTGCGCCAAGTGGATCACCATGCCAGCGTCAGCAAGCAGCCTTATGAGGGCGTTTGGCAGTTGACTGCCCGCGACAGTCTGCTCGTCCGCAAAAGCGATGCGATGCTGCTTTTCTACGATGAGGAGATGGGCGAGGGAAGTCCCCGCTACTTCAAAGAGCGGGCGCTGCGACGTCAGCAGGATGGAGATGACTACCCGCTGCTGACGATTTCGGCGGAGAGCATTCAGAGCATCGCCGATGAGGCGAGACTCGCTGACTGAGACGGCGCGAATTGTGCTGTCCATGATTATATAGCTAAGGCCGGAGGGGTAAGCGCATATGCGCTCGCCCCTCCGGCCTTTTGCTGCTGCTCATTTATCTCCTCGTCAAAACGTTCTCCTGCAACACCTCGAACTTATCTCCATACGTACGGGTCAAATGACAGTCTCCCCATTTGCATAGAGCAGTCAAGATGCCGTCTAGGGTCCAGCCGTATTCTGTCAGCTCATACTCTACTTTGGGAGGCATCTGATTGTATACGATCCGCCTCAAGATGCCATCCCGCTCCAGCTCGCGAAGCTGTTGAGTGAGCATTTTCTGCGTAATATGCGGCATCAGGCTGAGAAAGTCGCAGCTGCGCTTTTTGCCTTTAGTCAAATGGCAGAGAATGACGGTTTTCCATTTCCCACCGATAACGTCCAGCGTCGCCTCCACGGCGATATTATATTTTTTGGATTCCATTGTGATCGCCTCCGAGCGCTCCATAGAATGGCCTATCGAGCAAAAAAATGCGTGATGTTCGAATTTTGAGTACAGCTCCATAATAGCATTCGCCGGTCGAATTGAACAGAATCGAAGGCATACGACGGCAGCTCACATGTTAATGAGATTTGCGATGTTTACTTATTTATCCCTGAAGCGCCAATACTTAAACAGATCTCGAAATACACCTTGAATTAACATGGCGCATAAATTAGGCTAGCGGCTATTCCAGTAGAGATGAAGGTGCTCATACGGTGCTCGACATATTGAATGCTGACTGTCCGTCTTATGCCGGCTGGCATTACAAGGTTAGTACGGAGCTTTCGACGGAACGAGGGTTTGCAGGAGAACTCGGTGGACTTCGCCCGGGCTGGCGCACGGGTTGGCGTACTGAAAGCGCCAAAGGATCGGGAAGGCCGACTAAAGATGCCTCCCAGGCTGGCTCCGCTCTCAAGTCCTCTCTCAAATTACCGTCAAAAACTCTCACCAAATACGTCCCAAAAGAGCTTGTCCATGCGGAAGCTCTGAGTCCTGTTTCGCTTCAAATTGTGTTCAGCAAGCCGCTTGCCGTTGATGAGCTTGAGGCAGTAGCCGCAAGAGCCTACTTCAAGATTAGCGGTGGGCTAGTGGTAACAGGAAGTCCGGTGCTCAAAACTGGCTCCAGAGCGGCTTACATCGTGCCAACCTCACTACAGAAGCCGGGTACGCGTTATGCCTGCTCATTCCGGGGCGGTGACAAGCTGGGCTTCCGGGCAGGTGTGGACCGACTCTTTTTTCGCCAGGCTGTTCAGACAGCTTCTGATACAGTGGAGCTCCGCAGCTCGCTTGCTGACGGTGTATCTGACTATGCCATAGTTACGATCGCCGATAGAGGTGAGCCAGCTCCAGGTGGTGGTTTCGAGCTTAGCTCTGACAATGTGCATGATGGGCGCTATTTTCAGATCGTCCCGCCGCTCGACGGTCTATCCGTTCAGATCGTGCCCGATAACGGCAAGCCGCTTGAGGCGCATTACGTTTCAGGTACACAACTGTTAAAAGGAAAACAAGCACCGCGCTTTCGTTTGCCCGCGGGTTATGCCTTCACCCCCGGCCAGCGCTATGCCATACGCTCCGATTGGGCCCGAATCGGGCAGGATGCCTTTACCGGTTCTGCGGCGTACCCCTCGAATCCGTCGCTCTCACTCCGCTCGTTACGTGCGGTGGGTTCCGGCCAGTTGGAGATTCGCTTCTCCCTTGAGCCTAATGGCGAACAGTTGGCGGGGCGGCGGCTAGAGCTGCGCGAAACAGGTGGAGGCAAGTCGCTCATTGCGCTATATCGCATCGGCAGCACTTCGGGAAGTTATGCGATGTTCGAGCTGGAAGATGGAGTTGTGCTGGAGCCAGGGGCTTCTTATTCCATTTCTCCATTAGGTTATTGGCTGAGTGGTAAAGGAACAATGCGGCTGCAAATGCCTGCCGTTAGGCTGCCCGCAGTATTGCCGACGGCCAAGTATAACTTGCGGGTGGGGCGATAGTTTTAGTTTTTAGCGACGATGATAGGCAAATCAAAGCCAGGTCTCGGAATCAATCGAACCGCACCTCCAATTGTTAGACATCATCTAACAATTGGAGGTGCGGTTCGCGATCCAGAGCCTGGCTTTTAGCTCAGTTGTATCGAGATTTTGTTGGTTTTGTCCGCCTTTTTCCACTGGCTTGCTTTAGCGGGCGTTTGGTTGAAGAAATACTTTTTTTGTTTGGTCTGCGGTTGCCCTTCCCGATAGGGCGCTTCCCCCGTATTGGTTCGGTTGCTGCTCTAAGCGGGCTCGCACCAGCGCCTTGGTTATTCGTCAGCTCTTCGTCTCTAGACGATCCGTCTGCCGCTTGTGGCTCAGCAGTGAGCCTGCCTGCAACTTCCCGTTCTGACCCTGTCGTCAGCAATGGATTGAGCGGTCCTGGATATAGAAACGGTTCATCTTTACCACTGAATAAGGGGAAGCGAAGAGATGCAGCATATGCGGGCTCCTCCATCGGCTGTGCGGCGAGCCACAGCACTTCATCCTCCGGGATAGGTTGTTTGATCACGATAAGATGCATCATGAAGTGATGAGCGACATTCATCTGGCTTTGCCGTAACAGCGAAAGCTCATGCGGTTCATATAACCCCTCGTATTGAGGGAAATAGAAAAACTCCAATCGGACTAATCGAAGATCTGGAACTATCCCATTAGAAGGATCCGGGAAGCCTGTATATTCGCCGTGGCCGTTGTGAACGTTAGGCGACAGGGACCAGCTTTTTTCAGCGGCAAAGTGATATTCGTCTGGATCGACATAACACACCGGGTGGGGCGTCCAATAACGGGGTGACTGCTCGCTCAGCAGCTGACGGTAGTGAGGGTTGGCCAAATGAACAGAAGCATGCGCGTAGGGAGCTGTGATGCAGACGATGGCTCCGTGTCGGCAGACTCGATGAATTTCTTGGGTTAAGCGCTCTAGGTCGGCTGCGTACTGCAGGCTATTAGAGGCCATCACAAAATCTACGGAATTATCGTCAATCGGCCATGGATTATCAAAGTCATGTACAAGATCGACTCCTTGCATCGGCAGCTTGTCAATGCCCGTGCAGCCGGGATGTTTTGCAGCCCCGCAGCCCAGATCTATCCTCACATCATCTCATCCTTCGCAAAAACGGGTTCATACAGTCTATTCCGGCTGCACTCGGCCCGTTTATGCGTTTGTCCAATCTCGATTCGTCTGTGGGCTGCTACCGCACCACCCTTATTCCTCTGAATTTGAAAGCGAGTAGAAGAAATTGTAGCCAATTTGCTCCGGCCGCGTCCTTTTGCCATGCTTGCTTACGAATTGCATCAAGTATTCAACGAGCTCAGCCTCTTCTTTCGGCGTCATGTAGAGCTCGCTATTGATCAAAGTGCCGACTCGCGTTTTATTGGAAGCTTGATTTTGCATATACTTCTTTTTGCTGTCATCAAACAAGCGAGCGACAAGCTTTTGGGCTTCGGAAGCGAAGATTGTTTTAATCGATTCATCTACATCATCCCGGTTTATATGCACGCTACCTTCGAAAGCATTGTAATATTTGGCCGTAATACCGTTGATCAATTTGGTATCTATAAGTTCAAGCAGTCCGATGCTTTCAAGCTTGCGCGCATGGTAATAAACCTTGGCTGGAACCTCACCCATCAGGTCGGCAATTTCCTTAATTGTAGAGGGGCGGTCGGCCTTGTGAAATTGGTTCATAATTTTCATGCGATAAGGATCAGAGAAGATGCGGATCTCCTCAATTGTCTTGAGTACCTTCGTTTCGATAGTGGCCACTCCTGTCTACCTGCAGATGTAGGGACTGCCCCCAGTATACTATATTTTCATAAAATTCTTCCGCGTCATTAGAAAGAGGGCGGGAGCAAACATCATGAGGCCAGCAGCTAAATAAAGCGTCTGAACTGGAATGAAGCTGCCAACTGCACCTACGGTTAGGGAGCCGATTGGGATAAAGAAGCAGGCGATCAGGGAGGAAAGAGAACTTACTCTGCCGAGCATCGCATGAGGCGTGACCTCCATGATATAGGTGGATAAGGGCGTGTTGATGAAAGGAATGGCAAACCCGCTTATAAAGGCGGCGAATCCGGCAACGACAAGCGGCTGCCATGTTAGTAGAGTGGGAACGTAGTATAACGCTTGACCGGTTCCAAGCAGCATACAGCCTATAACAACGAGGGAGCTTTTTCGAAACTTGGAGCCCCATGCGCTTAGTCCCAGACTGCTAAGAATGATTGCGGACATGAGCGATATTCCCAGAGTGCTTAAGGTGATCGGGCCGGAATGAAGGACCT